>NZ_JBEZXS010000004.1:0-366617 GCF_040638185.1 Streptomyces sp. NPDC026672 | reverse complement strand
TAATCCCCACCGAAGTGGTTCATCGTTCGACTTGCATGTGTTAAGCACGCCGCCAGCGTTCGTCCTGAGCCAGGATCAAACTCTCCGTGAATGCTTTCACGGGAGCGGGACAGCCGGAGGAATGATCCGGCCGTCCACAGCGTCCTCGCTGTAATTTTTCTTCAAAGGAACCACGTCCCAGCCGAGAAAGCTGGAGACGGGGTATCAACATATCTGGCGTTGACTTTTGGCACGCTGTTGAGTTCTCAAGGAACGGACGCTTCCTTCGTACTCACCCTTCCGGGCTTTCCTCCGGGCGCTTCCCTTCGGTGTTTCCGACTCTATCAGATCTTTTTCCGATCCGATTTCCTCGGTGCTTTCCAGGTTCCCGCTCTCGCGTTTCCCTTTCCGGCGGTTCCGACTTTATCAGAAGTTCCGGGCCGTTCTGACCGGCCGCTCATTCCTGAGTAATCGGGAGTGCGCTTCTCGGTAAAGTGACTTCACGAGAAGCAGATGGATTCAAACGACCCGCCCTATGAACCATCCGGTTCCTGGGCAACTGTTTGAATCTACCTCCCCACACGCTCCGTGTCAACGGCTCCTGTGGGGCGAAGAGGAGACTAGCAGCTCACCGGGGCCACTTGCACATCAGGCGGCCGTCGGGACGGCCGAACTCCGCTCGGATGCCTCAAGGTCACCCGTCTCGCCCTCCCGCGCGGCACGGCCGCCGAGGACGAACACGTAGGTCAGGAAGGCCAGCTCGGCGGCGATGCCGATTCCGATGCGCGCCCAGGTGGGCAGGCCCGACGGGGTGACGAAGCCTTCGATCGCGCCCGACACGAACAGGACCAGCGCCAGTCCGATGGCCATGCCGACGGCCGCCCTCCCCTCCTCGGCGAGGGCGGTGCGGCGGGTCCGTGGGCCCGGGTCGATCACGGTCCAGCCGAGGCGCATCCCCGTACCGGCGGCGACGAAGACCGCGGTGAGTTCGAGCAGCCCGTGCGGGAGGACCAGGCCGAGGAAGGTGTCGAGCCGGCCGGCCGACGACATCAGTCCGAAGCCGACACCGAGGTTGAGCATGTTCTGGAAGAGGATCCAGAGGACCGGGAGACCCAGGAAGACCCCCAGGACCAGGCACATCGCGGCGGCCTGGGCGTTGTTGGTCCACACCTGAGCCGCGAAGGAGGCCGCGGGATGACTGGAGTAGTACGTCTCGTACTCACCGCCGGGGCGGGTCATCTGCCGCAATTGGTTGGGCGCCCCTATGGCGGACTGCACTTCCGGGTGCGTACCGATCCACCAGCCGATGAGGGCGCCCACGGCGGTGGACAGCAGGGCCGTCGGCACCCACCAGCGGCGGGCCCGGTACACGGCGGCGGGGAAACCCCGTCCCAGGAAGCGCGTCACGTCGCGCCATGAGGCGCGGCGGGTGCCCGTCACCGTGGCCCGCGCGCGGGCCACGAGCCGGCTGAGGCGGCCCGTCAGGTGCGGGTCGGGGGCGCTGGACTGGAGGAGCGAGAGATGGGTGGCCGTGCGCTGGTAAAGGCTGACGAGTTCGTCGGCCTCCGCTCCGGTGAGTCGACCGCGGCGGCGCAGCAGGGCGTCGAGGCGGTCCCACTCGGCTCGGTGGGCGGAGACGAAGACGTCCAGGTCCATCGGGTGTGCCTGCTCCTCGGCCGGTCGTCGACTGCTCGTCGAGACTGTCAGCTTGTCCTACTGGGGCGCGATGCTCCCTCAGCTTGGCAGACTTGCGGTTCTCGGGGCAGACCAGGGGAAGGACGACGCTCGTGAGTGAGCTGGTGACGGGGGAGGCGGTGGCGCTCGAACTGCGCCCCGCGAGGCTGCCCAGCAGGGCGCTGGCGGTGCTGCTCGACCTGATCGCGGCGATGTTCGTCTATGTCGTCGTGTCCTTGGGACTGGCGGCGGCGACGGCGTCGCTGGACGAGGCCGCGCAGCTGGCGCTGTCGATCGCGACGTTCCTGCTGGTGCTGGTGGGTGCGCCGATCGCGGTGGAGACGCTCAGCCATGGGCGGTCGCTGGGGAAGCTGGCGCTCGGGCTGCGGGTGGTGCGGGACGACGGTGGACCGATCCGGTTCCGGCACGCGCTCGTGCGCGGGGCGGTCGGTGTCGTGGAGATCCTGATGACGTTCGGGACCGTCGCCTGTATCGCCTCGTTCGTGTCCGCGCGTGGGCGGCGGATCGGTGACGTCTTCGCGGGCACGCTGGTCGTGCGGGAGCGGGTGCCCGTCGGGCAGGCCGAGTTCGTGCCGCCTCCGCCGCCGTGGCTCACGGGGCAGTTCGCCGCGCTCGATCTGTCGGCGGTGCCCGACGGTCTGTGGCTGGAGGTCCGGCAGTACCTGATACGGATGCACCAGCTCGATCCGCAGGTCTCCTGGGCCATGGCGGAGCGGCTGGCGTCGGAGCTGGCGGCACGCACCGGGGCTCCGGTGGTGCCGGGTGTGCCGCCGGCCGCGTATCTGGCGGCGGTCGTGCAGGAGCGGCAGGCGCGTGACGCCCGCAGGGCGTTCGGGGACGGCGGCGCGGTCCCACCGTCCGGTCCCGCCGGTTCTGCTTCTCCCTCTGCCGCTGCTTCCGCGGGGTCGGCCGCGCCCGGGGTTCCCGGCACCTACGTTCCGCCCGAGGCGCCGGCGGCTCCACCCGTGTCGCGGCCGGTTCCGCAGGACGGTGCGCCGGTCGAGCGGCCCCGCACCGGGTTCGTGCCGCCCGCCTAGCCGCGGGGCGCCCGTGCCGTCAGCCGAAGACCGACGGCGGTGATTCCAGGTCCTCCAGCTCGATGCCGGGCGCCGAGAGGACCACGTCGCCGGCGATGTGGACGGTGTGCCTTTCCCCCGTGTCCAGGGCTGTGACCTGGTATTCGTCCACGGCGAGGGGGGCGTTGTCAGTGGCGTGTGCTTCGCTGTTCACCAGTGCCCAGGACTGGTCCACCGTGCGGGGGGCGAGCACGGGGTCGGTGAAGGTGACGAGGCGTACGCGGGTCGCGGCGGCGGAAGGGGTGAGGCGCAGGAGACGGGCGGTGGCGACGAGGAACGCGGGGGACGAGCCGGTGAAGGCGTGGGCGCGCACATTGCCTTCGGTGGCCTCGGTGCCGGTGGGGTCGGTACGGACCCAGGTGACGCCGTCGAGGGCGGCGCCGCGCACCTGCCAGCCCCCGGCGTGGAGTTCGAGGCGGATGGGGCGGCCGAGTTCGTCGAGGGCGAGGTCGACGGAGCCGTAGGGGTCGCCCGAGGGGGTGGTCAGCTGGGAGACGTAGCGCCAGCCGGACGGGCCGGGGGCGCAGTGGAAGTGCTCGTCGGCGAAGGGGGTGTGATCGTGCGGATCGTGGAGCGAATAACGGCCGCGGGGCATGGGGGTCCTGGGTCTTGACGGGCTGGTGGTCCGGTCGTCGCGACGGACGGACCGCCGCGACCGGTGTGACGGCCGGTCGGCCAAAGGGGCAGGCCCCCGCCACGGGGGTGCGGGGGCCTGTCTCGGAGGTCCTGCCGCCGGGCGGCGCGTCGGTGCACCGACGCGCTTCCTGGTAGGCGGGTGTGCGGACTCAGTAGCGGTAGTGGTCCGACTTGTACGGGCCGTCGACCTCCACGCCGATGTACGCGGCCTGCTCCGGGCGCAGCGTGGTCAGCTTCACGCCGAGCGCGTCGAGGTGGAGGCGGGCGACCTTCTCGTCGAGGTGCTTGGGCAGCGTGTACACGCCGGTGGGGTACTCGTCGGGCTTGGTGAACAGCTCGATCTGGGCCAGGGTCTGGTCCGCGAAGGAGTTGGACATCACGAACGACGGGTGGCCGGTGGCGTTGCCCAGGTTCAGCAGGCGGCCCTCGGACAGCACGATGATCTTCTTGCCGTCCGGAAAGGTCCAGGTGTGGACCTGGGGCTTGACCTCGTCCTTGACGATGCCGGGGACCTTGGCGAGGCCGGCCATGTCGATCTCGTTGTCGAAGTGGCCGATGTTGCCGACGATGGCCTGGTGCTTCATCTTGGCCATGTCGGAGGCCATGATGATGTCCCGGTTGCCGGTCGTGGTGACGAAGATGTCGGCCTGGCCGATGACGTCGTCGAGGGTCGCGACCTGGTAGCCGTCCATGGCCGCCTGGAGGGCGCAGATCGGGTCGATCTCGGTGACGATCACTCGGGCGCCCTGGCCGCGCAGGGACTCGGCGCAGCCCTTGCCGACGTCGCCGTAGCCGCAGACGACGGCGGTCTTGCCGCCGATCAGGACGTCGGTGGCGCGGTTGATGCCGTCGATGAGGGAGTGGCGGCAGCCGTACTTGTTGTCGAACTTCGACTTGGTGACGGCGTCGTTGACGTTGATCGCCGGGAAGAGGAGGACGCCGTCGCGCTGCATCTCGTACAGGCGGTGGACGCCGGTCGTGGTCTCCTCGGTGACACCGCGGATCTCGGAGGCGAGCTGGGTCCACTTCTGGGGGTTCTCGCCCAGGGTGCGGTGCAGCAGCTGGAGGATGACGCGGTGCTCGTCGGACTCGGCGGTCTCCAGGCCGGGGACCTTGCCGTCCTTCTCGTACTCGACGCCCTTGTGGACGAGGAGGGTGGCGTCGCCGCCGTCGTCGAGGATCATGTTCGGGCCGCCGGTGGGGCTGTCCGGCCAGGTCAGCGCCTGCTCGGTGCACCACCAGTACTCGTCCAGGGTCTCGCCCTTCCAGGCGAAGACCGGGATGCCCTGCGGGTTGTCGGGCGTTCCGTCCGGGCCGACGGCGATGGCGGCGGCCGCGTGGTCCTGGGTGGAGAAGATGTTGCAGGAGGCCCAGCGGACCCGGGCGCCGAGGGCGACGAGGGTCTCGATGAGGACGGCGGTCTGCACGGTCATGTGCAGGGAGCCGGTGACGCGGGCGCCGGCGAGGGGCTGGGCCTCGGCGTACTCCTTGCGGATCGACATGAGGCCGGGCATCTCGTGCTCGGCGAGGGTGATCTCCTTGCGGCCGAATTCGGCCAGCGAGAGATCGGCGACCTTGAAGTCCTGTCGGCTGTCGACAGTCGTCATAACGAGCTGCTCCTCGGGGGTTGGGTTCGAGGTGGGTACGGCTGGTCTGCGCAGCGACGGACATAGGGGTGCCCGAAAGGAGGACACAGGCATGCCCAGGTGCGCGCAGCGCAGTCCGTCGGAGGCCCTCTCTCCCTCGGCCGATCCGCGGTGGGACCGCCCGACCGCCATCAGCAGCGACGTCTGGCTCGCTCCCAAGCTACACCGGACGGCACCGGCGTCCCCAGTCCATCTGCGAACAGATCACGCCGAACACGGGGCGTGATGGCGTCCAGGACCATGGTCGAGCAGGACTTTTGCCGCGGCGGTTCATGTCCGGGGACTGTCCTCCGCGCCGCGGAGGGACCGCACGGGGAGGAAAGCAATGGCCGGCAAGGGGCGAGGACTCGCGGTCGCGGCCGTGGTCGTGGGACTGCTGGGGGTGGTCGTGGCGATCGGCGGGGTGGTGTACACGAAGGACGTATACGGGGCGTCGACCGTTTCGAGCCAGAGCATGTCTCCGACGTACGAGCCGGGTGACCGGATTGTGTGGGAGAAGGTGAGCGGCGACGAGGTGCGGAGGGGGGACGTGGTGGTCTTCTCGGCGCCCGAGCGCTACTCGGCGGAGGGTGTTCTGATGCAGCGGGTCGTCGGGGTGGGCGGCGACCGGGTGGCGTGCTACGCCCGGGTGGGCTCCGAGAAGCGGATCACCGTGAACGGGAAGCCGGTGCGGGAGCCGTATGTGAGCGGTGGGGACGCCGACGGTCTGGGCCGGCCGTACGACGTGCGGGTGCCCGAGGGGCGGCTGTTCCTGCTGGGTGATCACCGGTCCGACGCGATGGACTCACGGTTCTTCGCCTCGGACCACGGCGGGACGGTCCCAGTGGGCGCCGTGCGGGGGCGGGTGACGAAGGACGCCACGGCGCCCGTGGCCCTGCTGGGCTTCGGGGTGCTGGTGGGAAGTCTGCTGGTGCTGACTGGTGTCGGGCTGGGGATCGCGGCGCTGGTGGTGCGGCGACGCGGGGCGGTGCAGGCGCCGCCGTCGCCCTGGCCGGTGCGGCCGCCCGTCTGAGCAGGGCGGCGCGACCGTCCATGGGCGGTCGGGAAGCCGACGGGGCCCGCCGGAGGACGTCCGGCGGGCCCCGTGGTCGTTCGGCGTGGTGCCGTGGTGCTCAGTGCCCGGCGGTGTGCTGGGCGGGGCCGCCGGGGGTGGCCTCCGGGTCGGCGCCCTTGGCGGCCTCGGCCTCGCTGTAGATGTCGGGTTCGAGGTAGATCACGCGGGCGATCGGGACGGCCTCACGGATGCGGGCCTCGGCGGCGTTGATGGCGTTCGCGACGTCGGCGGCCGAGTCGTCGTGCTGGACGGCGACCTTGGCGGCGACCAGCAGTTCCTCGGGGCCGAGGTGGAGGGTGCGCATGTGGATGATGCCGGTGACGGTGTCGCCGTCGACGGTCGCGGCCTCGATCTTCCTGACCTCCTCGATGCCTGCGGCCTCGCCGAGCAGCAGCGACTTGGTCTCGGCGGCGAGGACGAGGGCGATGCAGACGAGCAGGACACCGATACAGACCGTGCCGATGCCGTCCCAGACGCCGTCCCCGGTGATCAGCGCCAAGCCGACGCCGACGAGGGCGAGGACCAGACCGATGAGTGCGCCGAAGTCCTCCAGGAGGACGACCGGCAGCTCGGGTGCCTTGGCCCGGCGGACGAACTGCGACCAGGAGAGCTTGCCGCGCAGTTCGTTGGACTCCTTGATGGCCGTGCGGAAGGAGAAGCCCTCGGCGATGATCGCGAAGACGAGGACGCCGACCGGCCAGTACCAGTGCTCCACCTCGTGCGGGTGGCTGATCTTCTCGTAGCCCTCGTAGATGGCGAACATGCCGCCGACCGAGAAGAGGACGATCGAGACGAGGAAGGCGTAGATGTAGCGCTCGCGGCCGTAGCCGAAGGGGTGTTGCGGGGTCGCCTCGCGCTGGGCCTTCTTGCCGCCGATCAGCAGCAGGAACTGGTTGCCCGAGTCGGCGAGCGAGTGCACGCCCTCGGCGAGCATCGAGGACGAGCCGCTGAACGCGAACGCCACGAACTTCGAAACCGCGATGGCGAGGTTGGCGCCGAGTGCCGCCACGATCGCCCTGGTGCCGCCTGACGCGCTCATGTGTCCGCGTTGTCCCTTCGCCTACGCCTGTGTACGTCTACGCCGTCCGGGCCGGGTCAGTCCTCGACACCCGCCGCCTTTGCCCGCCCTTTGCCGGTGGGCCATTGTTGCAGCCCGTTCCGGCGGGGGTGCGGCAGGTGTCCACAAGCCCGGTCAGATGATCACAGTGGCCCGGAACAGGGTGCCCGCCCCGGACGCCTCGGCCTTCTCCCCCGCCGGGACGAAGACGGACTGCCCGGGGGCCAGCTCGTGCTCGCCCGCGCGGACGGAACCGGCCGTGCACAGCAGGATCTGCGGGGTGGGGAGGCTGAGGTCGCGGGCGGCGGCGCCCTCGGGCAGGACGTACCGGGACAGGCGGAACTCGTCGATCGGCGTCTCGTAGACCTCCTCGCCGTCCGGGGACGCCTCGGGGCGCAGGATTCCCGGGTCGCTCGGCTCGAAGCGGACGATGCGCAGGAGTTCGGGGACGTCGACGTGCTTCGGGGTGAGGCCGCAGCGCAGGACGTTGTCGGAGTTGGCCATGATCTCGACGCCGAGGCCGTTCAGGTAGGCGTGCGGGATACCGGCGCCGAGGAACAGGGCCTCGCCGGGCTGGAGCCGGACGTGGTTGAGGAGCATGGCGGCGATGACGCCGGGGTCGCCCGGGTAGTGGTGGGCGATGTCGGCGTAGGGCTCGTAGTCGCCGCCGAGGCGGGTGCAGGCCGCGGTGGCCAGGGTGACCGTGTGGGCCAGCTCCTCGCGGTCGGCGGTGAGGATCGCGGTGAGGACCTCGCGCAGGGCCGCCTCCTCGGGGTGGGCGTGCAGGAGGTCGACGTACGGCTTGAGGGAGTCGACGCCGAGCCCGTCGAGCAGGCCGGCGGCGGCGAGCGGGTCGCGGAAGCCGCACAGGCCGTCGAACTCGGTCAGCGCGCAGATGAGTTCGGGCTTGTGGTTGGCGTCCTTGTAGTTGCGGTGCGGGGCGTCCAGGGGGATGCCGCGCCGCTCCTCGTCGGCGTAGCCGTCCCTGGCCTGCTCCAGGTCGGGGTGGACCTGGAGGGAGAGCGGGGCGCCTGCGGCGAGGATCTTCAGCAGGAAGGGCAGGCGGGGGCCGAACCTGGCGACGGCCTCGGGGCCCAGCTCCTTCTCCGGGGCCGCGTCTATGACGTCGACGAGGGTCCCGCGCGCGGTGCGCGAGGGGGCGCCGGGGTGGGCGCCCATCCACATCTCCGCCTGCGGTTCGCCGGTCGGCTCGACGCCGAGGAGCTTCGGGATGGCCGTGGGGGATCCCCAGGCGTAGGGGCGGACGGTGTTGTCGAGGCGGTCCATCGAGTTCTCTCTGCCTGTCTTCATTCGCACGTACGCCGGGTTGCGTACGGCAGGGGGCGCTCCGGGTACGGCGGTCAGGGCGTCATCGTCGTCGACAAGATCAGGCCCCGGAGGCGAGCGCGAGGTAAACGGCGGCGAAATCCGTCGTGGCGATCAGCTCCGCGAGGGTCTCCAGGTCGTCGCCGTCCTCGGGCTCCAGCTCGCTGATCGGCGTGTCGTGGGTGAGCGCCAGGTCGCGGGCGGCGGGGGCGGCGGTGAGGCCGCCGAGCGGGCGGTCGCGGAGCAGCACCACGCGCGCGTGCAGCGCCGCGGGCTCGTCGACGCGGTCGCGGAAGAAGTCGTCCGGGTCGGCGCTGGCGGCGAGCGGTCCGGCGAGCAGGGCGGTGTGCGCGGCGAGGGCCTCGGGGAGTTCCTCGACGAGGGCGGGGCGGCCGGCGAGTTCGGCGAGGGCGGCGGAGAAGCGGCGGCCCGCCGGTCCGGCGGAGGGGCCCTCGGTCCAGATCACCGGGAGCGCGTCGGCGAGCTCGGCGGCGAGGGTCTTGGCGGGGTTGCTGTAGGTGACGATGGCCGGGCCGCAGCGCTCGGCGACCTGGTCGAGCCGGTCGGCGACCTTCTCCAGGGCCTCGGCAGGGGCGATGACCAGGCCGACGCGGTCGAGGAGCGCGAGCAGCGGGGTCAGCAGGGCCCACAGGACGCCCGGGGAGGACGCGGCGAGGGGTTCCTCGTGGTCGTAGGGGGCGGTGGCCATGGGCAGGAACAGGCCGTGGGCGCCCTCGACGGCCTCGGCGAGGGGGGTGCCGGCGGGTGCCACGGCGACGACCGAGCAGCCGCGGCGGTACGACTGTTCGGCGAGCAGGGACAGGCTGGGTTCGGTGCCGTCCGGGGTGGCGATCAGCAGCAGGTCGACGGAGCCGGCCCAGCCGGGCAGCTCCCAGCGCAGGGCGCCCGCGGCGGGGGCGACGCCGGTGGCGGCGAGCCGGATGACGGGGCTGCCGGGGCCTGCGAGCGAGCCGAGGAGGTCGGCCGCGTGGGTGGCGGAGGCGCCGGGGCCCGCGATCAGGACGGCGCGGGGGCGGCCGTCCGGTTTGAGGTCGTTCACACCGGCCTCGGCGGCCTGCCGCGCGGCGGTGCGGACCCGGGCGCCGGCTTCGGCGGCGCCTCGCAGGAGGCCGCGGCGGTCGGCCTCGGCGAGGCCCTCCGGGGTGTCGAGCAGCGATTCGTCGAGCATGGGCGACAGCCTCCGATGGCCGGGGTCCTTGGGGCGGCTCGTCTCGTCCGCGCGGGTGTCCGGGACGGGGTCCCGGGGGCGCCGGGTCAGGCGGGGCGGCGGGCCTCGTCGACCAGGAGGACGGGGATGCCGTCGCGGACCGGGTACGCCAGACCGCAGTCCTGGCCGGTGCAGATCAGCTCGTCTTCCTGCTCCTTGAGGGGCGCGTGGCAGGCCGGGCAGGCGAGGATCTCCAGAAGTCCGGCTTCGAGCGGCATGGGGTGTCCCTTCGGGCGGGGTTGCGTGGACGGATGTGCCTGGTCAGGGTACCGCCGCAGGGGGCCACCGTGCGGGGGCGGGCGCCCTCGCAACCGGCCCGTGGCGGCGGGCCGGGCCGGGCGAACACGCGATGACCTGCTGACGCCGCCACCGCCGTCCCCCTCACGTGCGACGTCCGGACGAATCGGGGACGTTGCGGCCGAGCGGGGGCACGATCGCGACGGGGCCGTGTCCGACGCGCCGCGGAACCGGGGCCCCGCCCGGGCAGCCCGACCGCGCCACCACCAGGTTCCGGCGAATGACCGGGCCAGGCCGTCCATACCGGCCTCGCCCAGACCGACCACCGGCACAGCCCTGCCGATCCGGTCACGCGGCCCACACACGCGGACCCGATCGAGTCTGGTCTCGCACACGCAAGCGCCTCCGCGCCGAGCCTCGGCCGGTGGGCCGCACGGTCAGCGGTCGTGCCCCGGTTGTGTGGCGCCTCGGACAGGCCCTGCCCGGCGGGAGCCGGTGGCCGGGCCCGGTGCGGCAAACCCAGTGGTCAAGCCCGGACGACGACCGTCCGGGCGGGCGGGACCTGTCGGTAGGCACCGGGATGGTTGCCCGGCGCCGCGGAACCCGGTGGCCTGGCCCGTACGACGGCCGCCCTGCCCGGCGGGGCCGAGGCTCAGGATCTGATGAGGGTCAGAAGCTCGTCGCGGAGCTTGGTCATCGTCGGTTCGTCGCGGGCCTCCGTGTTGAGGCGGAGGAGGGGTTCCGTGTTGGAGGGGCGGACGTTGAACCACCAGTCGGCGCTGGTCACCGTGAGCCCGTCGAGGTCGTCCAGGGTGACGCCCGCCATGCCCTCGTAGGCGGAGCGCACGGCGGCGAGGCGGCCCCGCTGGTCGGCGACCGTGGAGTTGATCTCGCCCGAGCCGACGTACCGGTCGTACTCGGCGACCAGGGCCGACAGCGGGCCGTCCTGGCCGCCGAGGGCCGCGAGGACGTGCAGCGCGGCGAGCATGCCGGTGTCGGCGTTCCAGAAGTCCTTGAAGTAGTAGTGCGCGGAGTGCTCGCCGCCGAAGATCGCGCCGGTGCTCGCCATCTCCGCCTTGATGAAGGAGTGGCCCACGCGGGTGCGGACCGGCGTGCCGCCATGCTCGCGGACGACCTCGGGGACGGACCAGGAGGTGATGAGGTTGTGGATGACCGTGCCCCGGCCGCCGTTCCTGGCCAGCTCGCGGGCGGCCACCAGGGCGGTGACCGCGGACGGGGACACGGGGTCGCCGTGCTCGTCGACGACGAAGCAGCGGTCGGCGTCGCCGTCGAAGGCGAGGCCGAGGTCGGCGCCCTCCTCGCGGACACGGTGCTGGAGGTCGACGAGGTTGGCGGGGTCGAGCGGGTTGGCCTCGTGGTTGGGGAACGTGCCGTCCAGCTCGAAGTACATCGGGACCAGGGTCAGCGGCAGACCGGCGAACACGGTGGGCACCGTGTGGCCGCCCATGCCGTTGCCCGCGTCGACGACGACCTTCAGGGGGCGGACCGAGGTCAGGTCGACGAGGGAGCGGAGGTACGCCGCGTAGTCCTCCAACGTGTCGCGCCGCGCGGTGGTTCCCGGCGCGGCGACCGGTTCGGGGGCGCCCGACTCCAGCCAGCCCTCGACCAGTTCGCGGATCTCGGCGAGCCCGGTGTCCTGCCCGACGGGCGCGGCCCCGGCGCGGCACAGCTTGATGCCGTTGTACCGCGCCGGGTTGTGCGAGGCCGTGAACATGGCGCCGGGAAGGCCGAGGGCGCCGGAGGCGTAGTAGAGCTGGTCGGTGGAGCACAGGCCGATCTCGGTGACGTCGGCCCCGCGCGCGGTCGCGCCGCGCGCGAAGGCGCCGGACAGGGCGGGCGAAGACGGCCGCATGTCGTGGCCGACGACGATCGCCCCGGCACCGGTCACCTGGACGAACGCCGCGCCGAAGAGTTCGGCCAGCGCCTCGTCCCACTGGTCCGGGACCACTCCGCGTACGTCGTACGCCTTGACGATCTGCGACAGATCAGCAGCCACGGCCGAAACCTCCTGAAGGTCCTCTGGGTCAGCACAAGCTACCGTCCGCGCGGGGCGGGTGGCCCGTGCACTCGGCGTGGATCCAGGCGGACTTCCAGACGTGGGCGGGGAGGCCGGTGAGGTCGGCGAAGCCGGGGGGTCAGGGAAGCATCCAGTCCAGTACGGGGGAGCTCTGTCCGACGACGATCAGGCACATGACGAGCAGCAGTCCGAGGCTCCAGGGGAGCACCTTGCGCAGCAGGTCGCCCTCGCGTCCGGCGAGCCCGACCGCGGCGCAGGCGATGGTGAGGTTCTGCGGGGAGATCATCTTGCCGAGCACGCCGCCGGAGCTGTTGGCGGCGGCGAGGAGTTCGGGTGAGAGCCCCGACTCGCGGGCGGCGCTGACCTGGAGGGCGCCGAACAGGGCGTTGGCCGAGGTGTCGGAGCCGGAGACGGCCACGCCGAACCAGCCGAGCACGGGCGACAGGAAGGCGAGCCCGGCTCCCGCGGCGGCCACGAAGGCCCCGATCGTGGCGGCCTGTCCGGAGAGGTTCATGACGTAGGCGAGGGCCAGCACGGACGTCACGGTGAGGATCGCGAACCGCAGTTCCACGACGGTGGCGGCCCATTCGCGCACCGCCACGCGCGCGTGGACGCCGAGGACGACGGCGGTGAGCACGCCGGCGATCAGGACGAGGGTGCCGCCGGTGGAGACGATCGGCCAGCTGAACACATTGCCGCCGACGGGGTCCCCGTCCGGTCCTGCGACGTCCAGGAAGGGCCAGTCGTAGGTCTGCGTGGTGCGCGCGAGCCAGTCCTTGACCGCGGGGATCTGGGCGACGGAGAAGATCACGACGATGAGGGCGTACGGGGTGTAGGCGCGCAGGACCTCGGGGCGCGGGTCGTGTTCGTCGAGGTCGGCGCTGCGGTCCCCGGTGAGCACGGACGCGCGGACGGCCTCGGCGGCGGGCACCCGCGCGTGGGGCACGGCGACCAGGGCGCCGGCGCCGGCCAGGGAGGCGGCGATGTCGGCGAGTTGCGCGGAGACGTAGTTGGAGGCGGCGAACTGGGCGACGGCGAAGGCGACTCCGCACACCAGGGCGGGCACCCAGGTCTCGCGCAGTCCGCGCCGCCCGTCGACGAGCCCGACGAGGACGAGCGGCACGACGAGGGCGAGCAGCGGGGTCTGCCGGCCGACCACGGAGGCGACGGAGTCGAGGGGCAGGCCGGTGACCTGGGCGAGGGTGACGACCGGGGTGCCCATGGCGCCGAAGGCGACGGGCGCGGTGTTGGCGACGAGGGAGACCACGGCGGCGCGCACCGGGTCGAAGCCGAGGGCGACCAGCATCACGGAGCAGATGGCGACGGGGGCGCCGAAGCCGGCCAGGGCCTCCAGCAGGGCGCCGAAGCAGAAGGCGACCACGAGGGCCTGGATGCGCGGGTCGTCGGAGAGCCGTCCGAAGGAGCGGCGCAGGATGTCGAAGTGCCGGGTGCGGACGGTCATCCGGTACACCCACAGGGCGTTGACGACGATCCACAGGATGGGGAAGAGGCCGAAGGCGGCCCCTTGGGCGGCGCTGGAAAGCGTCTGGTCGAGCGGCATGCCGTAGGCGAGCCAGGCGACGAGAACGGCCGAGAGGAGGCCGATCAGGCCCGCGAGGTGCGCCTTGAGGCGGACGCCGCCGAGCAGGATCAGGACGATGACGAGGGGCAGGGCTGCGACGAGGGCGGACAGACCGAGCGAATCGGCGAGCGGTTCCAGCTTCTGGACGTACACGGGCGCCTCCCCGGATTCCGTCATGCGAAAGCGATTTCTCGTTCCGGCTAGCGGAATGGTCGTGTCCGCGACAAGCGCGCGTCAAGAAGCGTGCGCCATCCGGATGAACAAGGGGGCGAGGAAAACCGGGCGCGGGGAAGCGGAAGGACGCCCGACGACCCGGTCGGCGGGTCGGTCGCGAGATCGGCGGCGGGTCAGTTGTCCGGCGAGCGCAGCACTCGGAGGTGACCCCTGCGGGCGACCTCCATCGGGTCCGCCGTACGTGCCCCGCCACCCGCGCCGGCCGCCCGCTCCTGCGGGCGCGCCGCCTCGCGCACGGCGTTGGCCAGCGCCTCCAGGTCGTCACCGCTCGGGCGGGCCGGGGCGGAGCCGTCGAGGAGCCGGACGACCTCCCAGCCGCGCGGGGCGGTCAGCCGCTCGGAGTGCTCGGCGCACAGGTCGTAGCAGTGGGGTTCGGCGTAGGTGGCGAGCGGGCCGAGGACCGCGGTCGAGTCGGCGTAGACGTACGTCAGCGTCGCGACGGCGGGTCGGCCGCAGGCGGTTCGCGAACAACGACGTACAGGGCTCACGATGTTGGACGGTACCGCACTCTTGAGCGGGCCGCGACGACTCTCCACCTGGTCACCCCACCGTGTCGTGTTGTGCGACGCGTCACATACCGCCCCGAAGGCGACCTTCTGACCTGGGCGGACCCCTCCGGGCGACGATCCCGGACGGGTCACTTCCGTTCATGAGTCGGTACAAACACCGTCAATTGTCTTGTGGGTGGCGGTCTTGGAGAGATACGGAAACGAGCCGAACCTTGGCTTGAATGGTCATCATCGGACACGCCGCGCGGGGTGGCCGGATGCCGCACGGCGGGTCGCGGCGGGGGCGCGGGACGCCGCGCGGGACGGAGCGGGCGGACCCCGCGAGGACTACGCTTCACCAGTGATGGACAACCGTGTACCGCCCCGAGCCGCAGGCCCCGGGCCCCGCCGTCGCGACCGCCACGGCAGGGGCATGCGCGGGCCGATCGCGCCGCCGCAGGTTCCGCTCGCGGCGTCCCGCGCCGAGGCGTTCGCGGACCTGGTGCAGGACTCCGTGGAACGGCTGGAGCGGCGCTGGCCCCAGCTCGCCGAGATCGACTTCCTGGTGCTGGAGGTGCCCCGGCTGGAGAGCCGCCCGGGGGACGCCTGGAGCGACGAGGCGGTACCGCTCGGCGGGACCGCGCCCGCGCGCGACGGGCACCGGGCCCGGGTGGTCGTCTACCGGCGGCCCGTGGAGATCCGCACCAAGGGGCGCGACGAGCGGGCGGCACTGGTGCACGACGTCGTCGTCGAGCAGGTCGCGGAGCTGCTGGGACTGACCCCGGAGACGGTGGACCCCCGCTACGGGGAGGACTGAGCCGTTCGGCCGGTGCACAGGGATGTGCACCGGCCGAACGGCTGCTCCCGGCACCGCCGGGCAAAGCTCCTTGCGGAACTACTTCTGGAGCTACTTCTGGAGCACGCCCAGGTCCTGCTCGGCCCGTGGCACCGACACCGTGCCCCGGTCGTCCGGGAGCGTCTGGATCGTGAAGCCGGCCACGCCGGACTCGGTCGCGGCCAGGGTGCGGGCCGCGTAGACCGGACCGCCGGACAGGGGCTCGACCGTCAGCGCGTACGTGCCCTTCACACCGCTCGGCACCGGAGCGTCGACGTTCTGTGCCGTGCCCGCCCTGATCGTGAAGGTCTTCGACGCCGCCGTGCCGCCCTCGCTGCCCGCCGACGCCGTGACCTTGACCTTCGCGGCGCCCTTCGGAGCCGTGAGGGTGAGCGTGGTGCCCTTGTCGCTGTTGTCGGCGGACGTCGCGCGGGTGTCCACCGGGGCCGTCGCCGGGATGAACGCCGTCTCCTGACCGTCGCCCTTGCCGCGCATCACACGCAGGGCTGCCACGACCGGGACGGACCCGTCGGCCTGGGTCAGCAGCAGGGAGCCCGCCTCGCCGCGCGTGACGTCACCGAGGTCGACCGCGGTCGTCATGCCCCCCTTCACGTGCAGCGTCTCGTTGCCCGCCGGGGTGAAGGAACCGCTCGGGGAGGCCAGCCGCAGCTTCAGGTCGGCGTCCTGGTCGCCCGGGGTGAACGCGATCAGCCGGACCGACGTGGCGTCCTTCGGGATGCCGGGCAGCACCAGGCTGCTCGCCGCGTCTGCGGACGCGGGCAGCCAGTCGCCGCCCAGCTTGTCGTCCAGGGCCTGCACGGCCGCGCCGACCCGGCCGCTGCGGACGGTGACGTGGACCGTCAGGTCGCTCTGCCGCTCGTCGGTGAGCGTGGACAGCAGGACGGGCTCACTGGCGTGCGGCTGCACCGTGATGCCCTCCCCCGACTCCGATTTGATCGCGCCGTCCTTGCCGTACAGCTCGACGTCGACGACCGCGGCGGCGTCGTCGGGGTTGGTCAGGTGCACGTAGTCGGTGCGCTCGGTGGCCGTGCTGGCGCCGGGGAACCAGAACTCCGTGTCCGGGGCGGTGCAGGTGACGCCCTGGAGACCGCGCCCGGTGCCGGCGGCGACCTCGGTGGTCTCCTGCACGGTCCAGCCCGGCGCGAACTTGCCGTCGGCCGTGCCCACGAGCGCGGGCTCCTCGCCGCCGGAGGTGTCACCGGTGGCCGGGGTGCCGGGGTCCTCGGGGGTGAGGACGGGCTTGGCCTCCTTCTTCCCGGCGCCGTCGTCCGAACCGGAGTCGCCCGAACCCGAGTCGTCCGAGCCGGAGTCGCCCGAGCCGTCCGCGGTCTGCTCGGTGGCGGCCAGGAGCTGGGCCTTGCCCGAGCCCGCCGCGCCCTGGGTGACCGGGGTGAACGACGTGTACGACGTCTCCGCGATGTCGGACAGGCTGGGCGCCGGGCACAGCAGGCTCGTGCGCTCCACGGGCAGCCGGGCGGCGGCCGTCGCCGTGTCGGTGCCGGACGCGTCGGGTGTGCTCAGCACGGCGAATCCGGTGACGGCGGCCAGCGCGGCCGTGCCGGCGATCAGGGACAGGGTCGTGCGGTTCACTGCTGGCTCCCGTCGGGGCGCTCATTGCCGGTGCCGTGGGGGTGGGGGGGCCGACCCTGGTCGTAGGCCGGGTCGTAGCCCTGCTGGTACGTCGGGTCGTAGCCCTGCCCGCCGCCGTACCCGTACGGGTCGTACTGGCCTTCCTGGAACTGGCCTTCCTGGTACTGACCGCCCTCCTGGAACTGGGCGTCCTGGTACTGGCCGCCCTCCTGGTACTGGGCGTCCTGCCGGCCGTTCTGGTACGGGTCCGCCTGGTACGCCTGCTGGTCGTACGCCCCCTGGTACTGACCGGCGCCCTCGTACTGCTCGGCGTAACCGCCGTACTCGGCGTTCGGATAGGAGGCGGGGTCCCACTCGTCGTAGCCCTGCTGGTGCGGGACGGTGGCCGGGGCCTCCTCCGCGGCAGGCTGGGTGCCGGGGTCGTACGCGACCGGCTCGGCGGCCTCGGCGGCCTCCTCGTATTCAGCCCCGTGGTACTCGGCACCGTTCCCGGCTTCGGCCTCCGCCTCGGCTTCCGCCTGGGCGCGCAGGCGGCGGGCGCGGCGGCCCTCGCCCGCGGCGGCCTCGGCGAGCGCGGCCTCCTCGTCGGGCAGGTCGTCGTCGACGTCGCGGCGGCGGCCCGGCAGGGCCATCACGACCAGGACGACGGCGAGCGAGCCCTGGGTCCACAGCCAGGCGGTGTGGCCGAACGGGTCGTCGTAGGTGACGTCCAGCCGGCCGCCGGAGGCGGGGAGTTCGAAGCCCTGGGCCCAGCCGTCGACCGTGGTGGGGGTGAGCGGCTTGCCGTCCAGGGTGGCGGTCCAGCCCTCGGCGGCGGTGTCGGCGAGACGCAGCACCCGGCCCTCGCCGCCGGAGGGGATCGTGGTGTGGATGTCGACCGGGCCCGCGGCGACGGCCTCCCGGGTGCCCGAGCCCGCGGGGACGATGGCCGCGCGGGAGACCTGCTGGTCGACCCGCCACAGCCCGCTGCCGTCCTGCTGGCTCAGCCGGGACAGGCCGGGCGTGGCGTCCAGGACGCGGCTGACCTGTCGGGGCGCTCCCTTGTGCACCAGGACGTAGCGCACGGCGAAGCCGCCGAGTTGGCTCGCCTGGTCGGCGCCGGAACCGGCCACGAGGTTGGCGACGACCTTGTCCAGCCTGGTGTTGCCGCCGTCGGCCGCGGCCAGTTCGGCGTCACCCATGCGGGCGCCCGAGCCGCGCACCAGGCTGTAGCGGACCAGGGCCTCGGAGTCGCTGTCGAGGACCAGCGTGCGGGCCTGGTCGCGGGTGCCGCTCTCCTCGGCGACGAACGCGGGCACCTGCACCGGGTCGCGGCGCTCCACGGGCCCGTCGGCGCCGCCGATCATCCAGCCGGCGGCGACGAGCAGGGGCCCCACGGCCGAGGCCAGGGCGATCAGCGCGGCCACCGGCTGGCGCCAGCCGAAGCTCTGCTCGGCCACCCGCGCGCGGGCCCCGTCGGCGCCGAGCGCGGCGGCGGCCAGCAGCGCGATGCCGTAGACGAGGGTGGCGGGGCCGGCCCAGGCGGACTTGTTGGACAGGACGGCGAGGACGAGGCCGACCAGGGCGACCGCCCAGGCGGTGCGGACCGCGGCCTGGCGCTCACCGCGCAGCAGTGCGGCGAGCGCGGCCAGGACGATACCGATGAGCATGATCCCGTGCACCGTGCCCGGGCCGCCGGGGCTCGCGCCGAGCAGGTCGACGGCGGAGGCCGCCGAGAAGCCGTAGTCCAGTCCGGCCTGGGTGAAGAAGCCGAAGGGAAGCAGCGACAGGGACCAGGGCGCCAGGATCAGCAGCGGGCTGCCCACCTGGGCCAGGAAGCGCGGGGCGTAGGCGACGATGTCGCCGCGGCGCACGACGAGCACGCCGACACCGAGGATCAGCGCGACCGGCCACACGACGGGCGTGAAGGCGGTGGTGATCGTCAGCAGCAGCGCGTACGCCCAGGTGGCACGCCAGCTGCCGCGGACGTCCGGCGGGTTGGCGAGGCCGCTCGCGGCGACGGCGGCGCGCGCGATCAGCGGCAGCAGCACCGCGAGGACGGCCGTGTCGATGTGTCCGCCCGCGAGGGCGCCGGTGGCGGCGGGCAGGAAGGCGTAGACGACGGCCGCCCACGCGCGCAGCAGGCGCGAGGTGACGAGGGGGCGGGAGGCGAAGTACGCCGTGAACCCGGCCAGCGGGACCGAGCCGACCAGCAGGACGGTGACCGCGAGTCCGGTCGAGCCGAACAGCAGGGAGGAGAGCATCGCGACGATCGCGAGGTAGGGCGGCGCGGACGGGGTGCCGCCCGCGCCCACCGGGTGCCAGGCGTCCAGGTAGCGCGACCAGAGTTCGCCGGAGTCGGCCGGGGCGGGCAGCAGGGCGCCGCCCGAGAGCGCGCCGCCGCCGAGGAGTCCGCGGCAGGCGGCCAGCGAGACCAGCAGCAGGACCAGGAAGAGCAGAGGTCCGGGCTTGCGGGCGATGCGCTTGAGGCGGGCGAACTGCTCGATCTCCAGGAAGTCGGCGTCGTCGCCGCCCGGTCCGGACTCCACGGCGCCGCCGTGCCGGCCCGCGGAGGAGAGCTCGGGGTCGGAGCCGCCGAGGAAGTCGCCCGCGACCTGTTCGACGGTGGCCCGCACGGTCGCGCCGGGCGGCGGGAACAGCGGTCGCAGCTCGTCCTTGTCGATGACCGGGCGGCCCCGGTCGCGCCGTCCGGCGATGATCCGCTCGGGCCGCAGCAGGGTGCCCAGCAGGCCGCGGATCTCGTCGAGGGCCTGTCCGGGAACCTTGCCGACCAGATAGGCGAGGGTGCGCAGGACCGTGCCGAGCACGAGGCGCAGCAGCACCCAGGGCAGCGCCGCGGTGCGCGTGTTGACGAGCAGGGTGTAGACGGCGCCGGCCTTGTCGACCTTGTGCGGGGAGGCCGCGGTGCGGCCCACGCAGTCGACGGTGCGGCGCTCGCGGGAGGCGGCCTCCGCGTGCCGTACGACGGCCTCGGGGGCGACGAGGACGCGGTGGCCGGCGGCGTGCGCGCGCCAGCACAGGTCGACGTCGTCGCGCATGAGGGGCAGGCGGCGGTCGAAGCCGCCCAGTTCCTCGAAGACGTCGCGGCGGATCAGCATGCCGGCGGTGGAGACGGACAGCACGGGGCCGACGTGGTCGTGCTGGCCCTGGTCCTGCTCGCGGCGGTCCAGGCCGGTCCAGCGGCGGCCGGAGTTGGCGATGGAGACGCCGACCTCCAGCAGCTGCCGGCGGTCGTACCAGCCGCGCAGCTTGGGGCCGACCACCGCCACGTCGTCACGGCCGAGCTCGAGTTCGTTGTCCACGACGCGCAGCAGCTGGGCGAGCGCGTCGGGTTCCGGGGCGCAGTCGTCGTGCAGCAGCCAGAGCCACTGGACCGGCTCGCCGTGCGGCAGCTCCGGCATGTCGTAGGCGTCGTCGCGCCAGGTGCGTGTGACGGGGTCCCAGCCGCTGGGGCGCTTGAGGTACGGCAGGTCCTCCGGGGTGAGGACGGGGGCGAGGCGGTTGGCCTCCTCGACGGCCTGGCCGAAGCCGGTGCGCCGGGCGAGGTGCAGCACGTGGTCGTCGCCGAGCGCGTCGGTGACCAGCCGCGCGGAGTCGTCCGCGCTGCCGGTGTCTGCCGCCACGGCGTACTGCACCGGGCGCTCCTGGTGGAGCAGACCGGCGAGCGCGTCGGACAGCCAGCGGTCGCCGTCGTGCGTGACGAGGACCGCGGTCACCACGTGACGCGGGAACTCAGGTGTGGCAGCGGTGGATTGGGACGCTGCCGGATGGCTCTGCACGGACATCGAGGTACGGGCCCCGGTTCGGTGGACTGCGGTGGACGCCTGTGCCCACGGGGGAGCACGGGGCGTCTCGGACGAGCGACCACACTATCGGCTGGGCATGACCGCGGCCCGCCGCCTGTGGACAACCCACATGCGACGGGCCGTTCTTGTCGTGTGTACGTGAAGGTTCCGTGCCGTTCGGACGCCGGCCCGGCGGAATCAGACGGCCGCCTTCTTCAGCCGGCGGCGTTCCCGCTCGGACAGACCGCCCCAGATGCCGAAGCGCTCGTCGTTGGCGAGGGCGTATTCGAGGCACTCGGAGCGGACCTCGCACGCGAGGCAGACCTTCTTGGCCTCTCTCGTCGAGCCGCCCTTCTCGGGGAAGAAGGACTCGGGGTCGGTCTGGGCGCAGAGCGCGCGTTCCTGCCAGCCGAGCTCCTCGTCCGCGTCGTCGACCAGCAGTTGCTGCACCAGCTCGGTCATGTGCGCCCCTCGTCCGTCTTTCGCGTCCCCGTGTTGCGGCCGTCACCGTTTCCCGGCTGAACGACACGAGTGAAATTACAAGTGTGCTGCTCCGGGCGAGTCAAGCCGAGATCTGCTATTGGGCCCCTTATTCACTCTGCGGAACCAAGGCCGAGCGGAAAGTGTTCAAATCGCCATAAACCTTGACGCGCAGAAGCGGCCGCACAGGGTGCCCGACTCCCACGGATGCCCTCCCGGACACCTCTACGGAGGAAGACGCTCACGAGTTCGATCGCGTTCCGCGAGGCTCGTCCGTCCGGTTGTGCGCCATGTGTCCCGGCAAACGGGTGAGCAAACCTTTCGCCTTCCAGATGAACCGAATGAGGTGAAACACATCCCACGATCCGGGCTTCGAGTTGACAGTGAAGGTGTGAACCGATGTCCTAGTGGGCATGCTCGCGAACTTGGCATCCACCCCGACCCGCACCGCCGGGTCCCACGGTGCTGCCCGCGCTCGCTGTAGCTGTCGCCGCTGTTCCAGCTGTTGAGCCCAACGCGCTCCGGCTGTCCCTGAGTCCATCCCGACTCGGCTGCTGCTGTTTCCCACTCCCCTCGTCCGGGGCCACCCTCCCGTCCGCGATCCGGGCGGCCGGCACCTGACACCCAGCCAGCCCGCACTCTCCCGCCGAGGACCACCGCACCCCATGAACAGCGACAACGACCTCCAGATCGCCGGCGACATCCTCGAAGTCCCGCATCTGCTCCAGCCCCCGCGCGAGCATCCCGCCACCGTCGCCGAGTTCGCCGGCCTGGCCCGCTCGGTCGCCGCCGACCGCGACCGGTGGGCGCACCTCGTGGAGTACGACGCCACCACCCGCTGGTACCACCGGCTGCGCACCGGCCCCGGCTACGAGGTGTGGCTGCTGTCCTGGCTGCCCGGGCAGGGCAGCGGGGCGCACGGCCACGGGGGGTCCTCCGGAGTGCTGACCGTCCTGGAGGGCGTGTTGACGGAACGGACCGCGCGCGGGACGCGTGCGCTGGCACCGGGCGCACAACGGGTGTTCGCACCCGGGTATGTGCACGAGGTGGTCAACGACGCGCTGGAACCCGCGGTCAGCCTGCACGTCTACCACCCGGGCCTGACCGAGATGCCGATGCTCCCGCCGTCCCGCCCTCGTGCGCTCGGCGGCACCCCCTGCGAGGCCCGACCGGTGACTGCCTGACACGTCTGTCGGACCTGCCTGCCAGACTTGTCCCCATGCGCATTGTGGTTCTGGCAGGCGGCATCGGTGGTGCCCGGTTCCTGCGCGGTCTGAAGAAGACCGCGCCGGACGCGGACGTCACGGTCATCGGCAACACCGGCGACGACATCCACCTCTTCGGGCTGAAGGTCTGCCCGGACCTCGACACGGTGATGTACACGCTCGGCGGCGGCATCAACGAGGAGCAGGGCTGGGGTCGGGCCGACGAGACCTTCCACCTCAAGGAGGAGCTCGCGGCGTACGGTGTCGGGCCCGAGTGGTTCGGGCTCGGCGACCGGGACTTCGCCACACACATCGTGCGGACGCAGATGCTGGGCGCGGGATATCCGCTGAGCGCGGTGACCGAGGCGCTGTGCGAGCGCTGGAAGCCGGGTGTGCGGCTGATCCCGATGACCGACGACCGCGTGGAGACACATGTGGCGGTCGAGGTCGACGGCGAGCGCAGGGCGGTGCACTTCCAGGAGTACTGGGTGCGGCTGCGGGCGTCCGTGCCGGCCGAGGCGGTCGTGCCCGTGGGGGCCGAGCAGTCGAAGCCGGCGCCGGGTGTCCTGGAGGCGATCGCCGAGGCGGACGTGATCCTGTTCCCGCCGTCCAACCCCGTGGTGTCCGTGGGCACGATCCTGGCGGTGCCCGGCATCCGGGAGGCGATCGCCGAGGCCGGGGTGCCGGTGGTGGGCCTGTCCCCCATCGTCGGGGACGCGCCCGTGCGCGGGATGGCCGACAAGGTGCTCGCGGCGGTGGGCGTGGAGTCCACGGCGGCGGCGGTGGCCGAGCACTACGGCTCGGGGCTGCTGGACGGCTGGCTGGTCGACACCGTGGACGCGGGTACGGTCGAGCGGGTCGAGGCGGCGGGTATCCGCTGCCGCGCGGTGCCGCTGATGATGACGGACCTGGACGCGGCGGCCCGGATGGCCCAGGAGGCCCTGACGCTGGCGGAGGAGGTGCGGGGGGCGTGAGCGGTGTGCCGGGCCCGGGTTCCGGGGACACGGGCGGGCGTGCGGGTGGCTCGTACCGGGTGTGGGCCGTCGGGGGGATTCCCGAGGTGCAGCGGGGGGACGACCTCGCCAAGGTGATAGCCGCGGGCGAACCGGGGCTCGTGGACGGGGACGTCGTGCTGGTGACGTCCAAGATCGTCTCCAAGGCCGAGGGGCGGATCGTCGCGGCGGACGACCGGGAGGCCGCGATCGACGCGGAGACCGTGCGGGTCGTGGCGCGGCGCGGGCCGCTGCGGATCGTGGAGAACCGGCAGGGCCTGGTGATGGCGGCCGCCGGGGTCGACGCCTCCAACACCCCGGCGGGGACGGTGCTGCTGCTGCCCGAGGACCCGGACGCGTCCGCGCGGGCGATCCGCGACGGGCTGCGCGACACGCTCGGCGTGGACGTCGGTGTCGTCGTCACCGACACCTTCGGGCGTCCCTGGCGCGCGGGGCTCACCGACGTCGCGATCGGCGCGGCGGGCGTGCGCGTCCTGGACGACCTGCGCGGGGGCACGGACGCCCACGGCAATCCGCTGAGCGCCACCGTCGTCGCGACGGCCGACGAACTGGCCGCCGCGGGCGACCTGGTGAAGGGCAAGGCCGCCGGGCTGCCGGTCGCCGTGGTGCGCGGTCTGGGGCACGTGGTGGCCGGGGACGGGGAGCCGGGGGCGCGGGCGATGGTGCGCGCCGCGCGGGACGACATGTTCCGGCTGGGCACCTCCGAGGCGGTGCGGGAGGCGGTGACGCAGCGGCGCACCGTGCGGTCCTTCACCGACGAGCCCGTCGACCCCGGCGCGGTGCGGCGGGCGGTGGCCGCCGCGGTGACCGCTCCGGCACCGCACCACACGACGCCGTGGCGGTTCGTGCTGCTGGAGTCGCCCGGGGCGCGCACCCGGCTGTTGGACGCGATGCGGGACGCCTGGATCGCCGATCTGCGGCGGGACGGCAAGTCGGAGGAGTCCGTCGCCAAACGGGTGCGGCGCGGGGACGTGCTGCGCAACGCGCCCTACCTGGTGGTGCCGTGCCTCGTCATGGAGGGTTCGCACACCTACGGCGACGCGCGGCGGGACGCGGCCGAGCGGGAGATGTTCGTGGTCGCGGCGGGCGCGGGCGTGCAGAACTTCCTGGTCGCGCTCGCCGGGGAGCGGCTGGGCTCCGCGTGGGTGTCGTCCACGATGTTCTGCCGGGACGTGGTGCGCGAGGTGCTGGACCTGCCGGCCGGTTGGGACCCGATGGGCGCGGTGGCGGTCGGGCATCCGGCCGAGGCGCCCCGGCCCCGGCCCGCGCGGGAGGCGGAGGCGTTCACCGAAGTGCGGTGAGGGGCGCTTCGCCGGGTCGGCCGCGATGTCGTGTGCTCCGCCTTCGTCCGCGGGTGCGTCGCGGGTTGGGCCGGGGTGCGCCGCGGGAGTTCGTGTGCGTTGCCGAGTGACCGTGCATCGTGGTCGCTCGCGCAGTTCCCCGCGCACCTTCGGGGCGCTCCCGCTCGGGGCGTCGTCGCATCGCGGGGGACCCCGTTCGTGCGCTTAGTCTCGTAGGACCATTCCGGCGACTCAGGGGACTCACCCGTGGCAGGACGTTTCGCTCCGCGGCCCACCCGCACGACCGTGCGCGGCGGGGAGGTCGCCGTACCCGCCGGGGTGCCGAGGCAGACCGGCGCGGGGCGGGTGCGGACGTGGGCGCCGCGCGGACCGCTCGATCTCGGGCTGGTGCTCGGGCCGTTGCGGCGCGGTCCCGCCGATCCGACGTTCCGCGCGCTGCCGGACGGCTCCGTGTGGCGGGCCAGCCGGACCCCGGCCGGACCCGGGACGCTGCGGGTGTCGATGTACGGCGGTGAGGTGCGCGGCGAGGCGTGGGGGCCGGGGGCCGAGTGGCTGCTCGACGGCCTGCCCGAGCTGATGGGGGCCGCGGACGATCCCGACGTGTTCGCTCCCCGGCACCGGGTCGTGGCGCTCGCGCGGCACCGGCGGCCGGGGCTGCGGCTGACGCGGACCGGGCTGGTGCTGGAGTCGTTGATCCCGTCGGTCCTGGAACAGAAGGTCACGACGGACGAGGCGTACCGGGCGTGGCGGTTGCTCGTACGGAAGTTCGGGGAGCCGGCGCCGGGGCCCTCCGGGGTGGTCGGCGGGCGGATGTGGGTCATGCCGGAGCCCCGGACGTGGGCGCTGATCCCGTCGTGGGAGTGGCACAGGGCGGGGGTGGACGACAAGCGGGCGTCGACCGTCCTGCGGGCCGTGCGGGTCGCCGCGCGGCTGGAGCAGGCGGTGGGGATGCCGGAGACGGAGGCGCGGGCGCGGTTGGAGGTGGTGCCGGGCGTGGGGCCGTGGACGTCGGCGGAGACCGTGCAGCGCAGCCACGGGGCGGCGGACGCGGTGACCGTGGGGGATCTGCATCTGCCGGGGATCGTGGGGTGGGCGCTCGCGGGGGACCGGTACGCCGACGACGCGGTGATGCTGTCGCTGCTGGAGCCGTACGCGGGGCAGCGGCACCGGGCGGCGCGGTTGATCCTCCTGAGCGGCAGGACCCCCGCACGGCGCGCACCGAGGATGCCCCGCGGGGACATCGGCAGGTTGTAGCCGGTTCCCTGGATGGAGGAGCGCAGCTGAGAGTTGGTGTCGGCGGCGCTCGCCCCTGGCTGCCGGGAAACGGGTGGTCACAGGTCCGAGGAGAATCTCACCGCGCCTCTGGGGATCTGGGCGTCGCACCAGATCCTGGCACCCTCGCGGAGTTCGTTGTCGGGGCCGACGACCGCGCCGTCGCCGATGACGGTGCCGGTGAGGACCGAGCGTTCGCCGACGCGGGCGCGGGTGCCGATCAGGGAGTCGGTGACGACCGCGCCGGGCTCGATGACGGCGCCGGGCAGGATCGTGCTGCCGAAGACCCGTGCGCCGCCCGCCACGAACGCGCCCTCGCCCACCACCGTGCCGCCCGTCAGCTTGGCGTCGGGGGCGACGCGCGCCGTGGGGAGGACCAGGCGGTCGCCGCAGCGGCCGGGGACGGCCGGGGAGGGGGCGCGGCCGAGGACGAGGTCCGCCGAGCCGCGCACGAACGCCGCCGGGGTGCCGAGGTCGAGCCAGTAGGTGGAGTCGACCATGCCCTGGAGATGGGCGCCGGCCGCGAGGAGGTCGGGGAAGGTCTCGCGCTCCACCGACACCGGGCGGCCCACCGGGATGGTGTCGATCACCGAACGGCGGAAGACGTAGGCCCCCGCGTTGATCTGGTCGGTGACGATCTCCTCGGGGGTCTGCGGCTTCTCCAGGAAGGCGAGGACCCGGCCCGTGCCGTCGGTGGGGACCAGCCCGTAGGCACGGGGGTCGGTGACCTGGGTCAGGTGGAGGGAGACGTCCGCGCCCGTCGACTCGTGGGTGTCCACGAGTGCCCCGATGTCCAGCCCTGTCAGGATGTCGCCGTTGAAGACCAGGACGGGGTCGTCGGGCCCGGAGTGGAGGTGCGCGGCGGCGTTGCGGATGGCGCCGCCGGTGCCGAGGGGCTCTTCTTCCGTGACGTACTCGATGTGGAGGCCGAGCGCGGCGCCGTCGCCGAAGCAGGGCTCGAAAACCTCGGCGAGGTAGCTCGTGGCGAGGACGATGTGGTCGACGCCCGCCGCTCTCGCGCGGGCCAGTTGATGGGTGAGGAACGGGACCCCGGCCGCCCGGACCATGGGCTTGGGCGTGTACACCGTGAGCGGACGCAGCCGGGTGCCTTTGCCGCCGACCAGGAGGATCGCTTCTGTCACCTGTCGTCTCTGCTTCCTGACGGGACCGGCCGAACTGTCTTTCGGCCGGCCAGTGTATGCAGACCGTGCGACGGTGCCCTCGTTGGCCGCGCGGTGTCCCGTGAAGTCACGCGGATTCCGCGTACGGTTCCCCCGACCGCCCCCCGACGGCGATGAACGCGACCCTCTGCCTCAGCGCCCCTGGTAGCGCGCGGCGGTGGAACGGGCCGACCCGAGCTTGGAGTACAGCTGCTTGCCCGGGCACTCCGTGGCGAACCCGTCCCGATGGCCGGAGATCACGTTCAGTCGTACGTTCTTCCCCTTTGGGTAGAGATTGCCACCGCCGGACTTCAGGTATGTCTGTCCCTTCGGATTGGCGCCGAAGAGGCCGAGTTTCCAGGCGGTGAGCTTGGCGACGGCGGTGACCGCGGCGGCGGGCGGCTTGGACGAGCCGAAGGAGCCGATCACCGCGATGCCCATGCTGTTCGAGTTGAACCCGAGGGTGTGGGCGCCCATGACGGCCTTGGTCACGCCACCGGCCCGGCCCTCGTAGATGTTTCCGCACTTGTCGACGAGGAAGTTGTAGCCGATGTCCCGCCAGCCCATGCTCTTGACGTGGTAGCGGTAGATACTGCGGATGACCGACGGGGCCTGTGCACAGGTGTACTTGTTGCCCGACGCCGTGTGGTGCACGAACGCCGCCTTGACCGACTGGGTGTACGAGAAGCCCCGCTCGCGCAGCTTCTCGTCCGCGCCCCAGCCCTTCCGGGTCACGATGCGCGGGCGCGGTCCCACGTACGGCTTCGCCCGCTCGGCCGCGGGCGGTTCGCCGGCCCGCGCGGTGAGCAGTTCGCGTTCGGTGTCCTTCTTGTTCAGGGCCGGGACGGCGGCGGCGCGCGGGGGTTCGGCGCCGGGGGCGACGAGTTCCAGGCGCAGCCCCGAGGGCAGCGTGGCCCGGGCGGGGGCGGTGCGGCCGTCGGCGGCGCTCCGTCCGGTGTCGGCGCGGACCCGGACGTCGACGCCGTCGGAATCCCCCACCCACAGCGGGGCGGTGGCGCCGCGCACCCGGCCGGAGGTGCTCTCCCGGGTGCCGGGGTCGGCGCCGTGGTCGGCGTTGTGGGTCTCGACGTCCTGCCAGCCGGACCAGGTGCCGGTGGCGGCGTCGCGGGTGCGGACCTGGACCCGGCCGTGCAGTTCGGTGGTGGGGTCGTCCCAGACGACGCCGACGAGTGAGAAGTGGCGTACGTCCGCCCGGTACAGGCCCTGTTGGGGGGCGGTGCCGAGGACGCGGTCACGGGTGAGGGGGACGAGGGGCAGGGACCGGGTGCTGCCGGCGGGGGCCGCCGCGGCGGTCCGTCCGCCGCTCGTGGCCCGGTCCGCGGCCGGTGCCGACCCGGCGGGCGCGGCGGCCGCGGGCAGGGCCGGGGGCAGGGCCAGGGCGGCCGCGCACGTGACACCGATCGAGGCGGTGAGGTATCCGAATCCACGCATGTTTCCGATCTTCGACATGATCAGACATATCTGTCCATCGGGGACTTGACGGCCCGTCGGGCGCCGTTCCGCCGAACCGGTGGCCCGGACGCCCGGTGCGCGGGCCCGGCCCGGCGTACGCTTGCGCGGGTGAACGCCACCGATCGCACCCCCGCCGACCTGCTGCGTTCCGCGCTCGCCGCGGATCCCGGCCGCCCCCTGGTGACCTTCTACGACGACGCCACGGGCGAACGCGTCGAACTGTCCGTCGCCACCTTCGCCAATTGGGTGGCCAAGACGGCGAACCTCCTCCAGGACGAGATGTCCGCCGGACCCGGCGACCGGCTCGCGCTGCTGCTGCCCGCGCACTGGCAGACGGCCGTGTGGCTGCTGGCGTGCTCGTCGGTGGGTGTGGTCGCGGACGTGGCGGGCGATCCCGCGCGCGCGGACTTCGTCGTGGCCGGGCCGGGTTCGTTGGACGCGGGGCTCGGGTGCGGCGGGGAGCGGTACGCGCTGTCGCTGGCGCCGCTCGGCCGGCGCTTCCCGACCCCGCCGGAGGGTTACACCGACTACGCCGTGGCCGTCCCGGGGCACGGGGACCGCTTCGCTCCGTACGCGCCCGTCGATCCTGAGGCGCCCGCGCTGATCGTCGCCGGGGCGGAGTACACGGGGGCGGAGGTCGTGGAGCGGGCGCGCGCGGACGCGCCGGCGCTGGATCTGACCGGGCCCGGGTCCCGGCTGCTGTCGGGGCTGGCGTACGACACGTGGGAGGGGCTGAGCGCGGGGCTGTTCGCGCCGCTCGCGGTCGGGGGGTCCGTCGTGCTGTGCCGGAACCTGGAGCAGTTGGACGAGGACGGGCTCGCCAAGCGGATCGAGAGCGAGCGGGTGAGTTCGGTGCGGCGGTGACCGGGGACCGCCGGACGCCGTGCGTCGTCGGGTGCGGTCGCCCGGGATGCCCCGGTGAAGGCCGGACTGTCACCCGTATGGAGTAGTACCGGCCGCCCCCCGGTTCGTTCCGGGTCATCGTCGTAGGTGCAAGGACGATGCGCTCGTACGGCTTGGGGGTGCGGCTCGTGACCGACATCCCGGGTACGGGGGCCTCCGCCACCGGCGACGGGCTCGCACGACGGCGACGGCGGAGGTGGATACGCGGGACGGCGCTCGGGACCGGGGCACTCCTCGTGGTGGCCGCGGGCGCCGGGTGGGCCGTCTACGCGAAGCTCAACGGCAACATCACCGCCGACGAGGCGGCCGCGAGGGAACTCGCCCGCTACGAGCGCGAGCGGCCCACCGCGCTGGTGCACGGCGCGCAGAACATCCTGCTGATCGGTTCCGACTCGCGCGCGGGCGACGGCAACCGCAAGTACGGCAAGGACTCGGGCACCGAGCGGTCCGACACCACGATCCTGCTGCACCTGGCCGCCGACCGGCGCAGCGCCACCGCCGTCTCGCTGCCCCGCGATCTGATGGTCGACGTGCCGAGCTGCCGGCGGCCCGACGGCAGCCGCAGCGAGCCGACCTTCGCGATGTTCAACTACGCCTTCCAGATGGGCGGTTCGGCCTGCACCATCCGCACGGTCGAGAAACTGACCGACATCCGTGTCGACCACCACGTGGTCGTCGACTTCAGCGGCTTCAAGGCGATGGTCGACGCGGTGAACGGGGTCGACGTGTGCCTGGCGAAGCCGATCGACGACAAGGCCGCCAAGCTGAAGCTGCCCGCGGGCCGGGTCACGCTCGACGGCGAGCAGGCCCTCGGGTACGTGCGCGCCCGCAAGTCGCTCGGCAACGGCAGCGACACCGACCGCATGGAGCGGCAGCAGCGGTTCCTCGGCGCGCTCGTCAACAAGGTCCGCGGCGACGACGTCCTGCTGAACCCGGCGAAACTGTACCCGGTGCTGGACGCGGCCACCTCGTCGCTGACCACCGACCCGGAGCTGGCCAGTCTGCGCGGTCTGTACCAACTCGTCCGAGGACTGCGGAACGTCCCCACGGCCCGGGTGCAGTTCCTGACGGTGCCGCGGGAGTCGTACGTCTACAACGCGAACCGGGACCAGCTCGTGGAGCCCGAGGCGGAGAAGCTCTTCGCACTGCTGCGGACCGACGGGCCCGTCACCGTCACGAATACGGCCCGTGGGCAATCGGACACGGGCAGCGGCAATTCGGGGCGCAAGGACGATCCGTCCGCGTCGCCCTCGTTCCGGGGCTACACGGCCGCCGATGACGGCTGCCGGTAAAGCCGATCCCAAGCTCGGGTACTTCTCTTCAGGAATATGCGGCGGATTGCCCGATGTATGGACGTGGAATTTGTCACCACCGTCGTTTGACGATGAACTTGACGGATAGTGTGAGCGACCCGGTGCACCATGCCACGAGGTCCGTCCTGGGGCCGTGCACTGTTTGACAGTGAACCGAGCGCCTGGAGGGGGAAGGCGCCGCGTGGCCCCGACGGAGGATTTGGACAACCGTGGACGCGCAAGGCCGTGGGCGGGCGGACAACATCGATCCCGCAGACCAGTGGGTGCTCAATCCGAACACCGGCGAATACGAACTGCGACTGGCTCCTTCCGCACCGCAATCGCCGGTTCCGGGACCTCGTCGTTCGGGACCGCGGAACTCCGGGGGAAATCCCCGGGGTCGCACCGCCGCGCCCGGACGTGAGACGGACCGGGAAGCGAGCCGGGAGACGGGCCGGGACGCCGCGGCGCAGGGCCGGGAGGTCCCGGCGCAGCGCAGGCGGCGCGGTGAACCCGAGCCGCCGCCGGGGCGCCGCGGCAGGCGGGCGCCGGTCAAGCAGAAGTCGAAGGCGAAGAAGGTGCTGCTCTGGACCGGCGGCACGATGGCCTTCGTGCTGGTCGCGGTCTCGGCCGGCGGTTACCTCTACCTCAAGCACCTAGAGGGCAACGTCAGCACGACGGACATCGGAAGCGCGGGCGCGAAGGGCTTCAGCAAGGACGAGGCCTTCAACATCCTCATCATCGGCACCGACAAGCGCACGGGTGCGGGCAACGAGGGGTACGGCGACAAGGGCAGCGTCGGGCACGCCGACACCAACATCCTGCTGCACGTCGCGAAGGACCGGTCGAACGCCACCGCGCTGAGTATCCCGCGCGACCTGGTCGTCGACATCCCGGACTGCCAGACGAAGCAGCCCGACGGCTCCGAGGAGGTCATCCCGGGGACCTCGCAGCAGCGCTTCAACACCAGCCTCGGCCAGGACGGCCGCGACCCCGGGTGCACCATGCGCACGGTGAAGGAAGTGACCGGGATAGAACCCGACCACTTCATGATGGTGGACTTCAACGCGGTCAAGACGCTGACGACGGCCGTGGGCGGTGTGAAGGTGTGCCTGGCGCACGCCGTCAACGACAAGGACTCGCACCTGAAGCTGCCCGCCGGAGAGTCCACGGTCGAGGGCGAGCAGGCGCTGGCGTTCGTCCGTACCCGGCACAGCTTCGGCAACCAGGGCGACCTGGACCGCATCAAGGTGCAGCAGCAGTTCATGGGCTCCCTGATGCGCAAGATGTCCTCCGGCGACACCCTGACCGACCCGGCCAAGCTCGTGAAGCTGGCCGAGGCCGCCACCAAGGCGCTCACCGTCGACAAGGGCATCGGCAGCGTCAGCACACTCAAGGACGTGGCCCTGGAGTTGAAGAAGGTGCCGCCGAAGAACATCACGTTCCTCACGGTGCCGGTGGTGGACAACCCGGCCGACGGTGTCGTCCACAAGACGGTGATCGTCGGCCCGACCGCCCCGCCGGTCTTCGACGCGATCAAGAACGACGTCTCCTTCACCGACGTCAAGAAGAAGGAGAAGGCCGCCAAGGACGCCCAGGCCGCGCGGCTCAAGGGCCCCCAGTCCGACGCCGCCGACGTGCGGGTGCGGATCCTCAACGGCAGCGGTGTGTCCGGCGGCGCGCAGGAGACCCTCGGGTGGCTCCAGAACGACGAGGGCATCACCAAGTCGGAGAACGCCGGCAACGCGCCCGCGGAGCTCGACAAGACCACGCTGGAGTACGCTCCCGACCAGGCGGACCAGGCTCGCAAGCTGGCCGCCGTCATGGGTCTGCCGGGGTCGGCGCTGAAGCCGGGCAAGAGCGTGACGAACTCGCAGGGCCTGCCCGCGATGACACTGACCCTCGGCAAGGACTTCAAGGGGGCCGGGGTGCGCCTGACCGCGCCGACGAAGGCGCCGGAGATAAGCGACGACAACAAGTCCACGGCCGACAAGGCCCAGTGCGCGTCGTAGCACAAGCGGTCGTCGCACATTTGTAGGACTTTCACAGGTAACCCCGCGGGCCCCTCGCGCGTCTAACCGGACGCGGGAGGGGCCCGTGTGTGGCGCAGCAGGGTGGGGAGGGCGAGGAATTGACGCAGAGCGATGTGCGGGGGGACGCGCTCGCGGTCGACGACACGTCGTCGCACGCGGGGCGGGGCCGGGAGACGGCCGACGACCGCGGCGAGGGCGGGGACGGAGCGGGCGAGGGCGGAGCGGGCGACGGCGGCTCCAAGGGCGACCGGAGACGGCGCAGACGGCGGGTGCTGCGCTGGTCGGCGACGGTACTGGCGGTCGTGATACTCGGCACGGCGGGAGCCGGCTACCTCTACTACCAGCACCTCAACGACAACATCCACAAGGGGCGGCGCAGCACCGGCGACTCCAAGGCGGAGAGGGCGAAGCCCAACGCGGCCGGCCAGACCCCGCTGAACATCCTGCTCATCGGCTCGGACAGCCGTAACTCCGACGAGAACGTGAAGCTCGGCGGCAGCAGGGCCAACCGCGGCAACCCGCCGCTCGGCGACGTGCAGATGCTCATCCACCTGTCCGCCGACCGCAAGAGCGCGGCCATGGTGAGCATCCCGCGCGACACCCGCGTCGACATCCCCAAGTGCACGGACCCGGAGAGCGGGAAGACGTACCCGGCGACCAATACGATCATCAACGAGTCGCTGGCCCGCGGCGGGGCCGGATGCACCCTCTCCACCTGGGAGAACCTCACCGGTGTCTACATCGACCACTGGATGACCATCGACTTCGCGGGTGTGGTGGACATGGCCGACGCCATCGGCGGTGTCGACGTGTGCGTGAACCAGAACGTGTGGGACCGGCCGACGGCGTCGGTGCCCGGCGGTTCGGGCCTGAAGCTGAGGGCGGGCACGCAGAAGGTGGTGGGCAAGCAGGCCCTCCAGTGGCTGCGCACCCGGCACGCCTGGGGCAGCGACCTGATGCGGGCCCGGGCCCAGCACATGTACCTGAACTCGATGATCCGCACGCTGAAGGCGCAGAACGTCTTCACGGACACCCCCCGGCTGACGGGCCTGGCGGAGGCGGCGACCAGGTCGCTCCAGGTCTCCGAGGAGATCGGCACGGTCAAGAAGCTGTACGACCTGGCGATGGAGCTCAAGTCGGTGCCGACGGACCGCATCACGATGACGACGATGCCGAACGTCAAGGACCCGCTGGACGCCAACCACGTCGTGCCGGACGGCGCCAACGCCGAGAAGATGTGGCAGATGCTCCGCGACGACGTGTCGTTCGACAAGAACGGCACGGACGACGCGAAGGAGGCGGACGCGACGAAGACGGCGCAGCCGGAGCGGAGCCAGGCCCCCACGACCGCGCCGGACCGGCTGGGTGTGCTGGTGAGCAACGCCACCCGTACGTCCACCGAGGCGCCGGTCCCGGGCCGGGCTAACACGATCGCGCGGGCGCTGGGCCGACAGGGCTACACCCGGGCGCAGGCCGACCGGACGGCGGGACTCTCGGAGGACCGGACGGTCGTGCGCTACCCGAGCGCGGACCTGAAGGGCGACGCCGAGGCCGTCGCCAGGTCGCTTGGCATCCCGCTCGCCTCGGTGAAGCAGTCGACCGACGTCTCGGGCGTGACGGTCGCCGTGGGCGCCGACTGGCGCACGGGCACGGCCTATCCGAAGCAGTCCCCGCCGAAGGCCGGTGACCTGCCGAGCAACGCGGACGCCCTGAACGGCGCGGACGAGGGCCAGTGCATGGACGTCTACAAGCCCTACCAGTGGTAGCGAGCCGAGAGAGCCCAAGGGGAGGGGGCCCCACCCGCAAGGGTGGGGCCCCCTCCCCTTGACGCTCCGCGCTCAGTGCGCGCTCGGCACCGCCGGGCGCCGGGAGGCGATGACCTTCTTCGCCAGGGACCTGGGGCTCGTCAGGAAGCCCCAGCCCCAGGACATGTGCATCGTGGCGAGGGCGACCGGTATCCGGAGGCGGGCCTTCAGGGGTAGGCCACGGCCGGCCGGGAACGAGCCCGCGGCGATCGCCACGAGGTAGCCGCCCGGGACGAGGAGGGCCCACGGGGTCACGGCCGCGCCGACGACGACACCCGCGGCGATCGCGCACACGGCGGTCGGCGGGGCGAGGTAGCGGAGGTTGATGGAGCCCTCGTGGTAGCGGGCGACGACGTGCCGCCAACGGCCGTAGTCCTTGTACTGCTTGGCGAGGGCGCGCACGCTCGGGCGCGGCCGGTACGACACCCGCAGCTCCGGCGAGAACCAGATCAGGCCGCCGGCCTCACGGATGCGGAAGTTCAGCTCCCAGTCCTGGGCGCGGATGAACTCCTCGTTGTAGCCGCCCTGTTGCTCCAGCGCCTCGCGCCGGAAGACACCCAGGTAGACCGTCTCGGCCGAGCCCGCGGCGCCGCCCGTGTGGAAGGCCGCGTTGCCCACGCCGATCTTCGAGGTCATCGCGGCGGCGACGGCGTGCTCCCAGTCGTTCTCGCCCTCGGCGTGCATGACGCCGCCGACGTTCTGCGCGCCGGTCTCCTCCAGGAGCCGTACGGCGGTGGCGATGTAGTTCGGGGAGAGCATGCCGTGGCCGTCGACACGGACGACGATCGGGTGCCGGGACGCCTTGATCGCGGCGTTGAGCGCGGCGGGCGTGCGGCCGGTCGGGTTGGGGACGGTGTGCACGCGGGGGTCTTCGGCCACGAGTTCGGCGGCGATCTCGTCCGTGCGGTCCGTGGACGGACCGAGGGCGATGACGACCTCCATCTCGCCGGCGTACTCCTGCGCGAGGATCGCTTGGACGGCCCCGCGCAGGTGCCGCTCCTCGTCGAGGACCGGCATGATCACGGAAACGGCGGGCCGCCGCACGTCGGAGTTGGCGTTCATAGAGGGCTCACGTTACCGCGAACGGGGGACACCGGTGCGCGCCGCCGGGTCGCCGCCGCGGGCTGGAGATCGTATGGGCCTACGGTGCTCACGATCCCACGTACGGCCCAGGGGCCCCTGCCCCGCGGAGGTTTCCATGCCCGCCACGCCGCCCCGCTCCCCCGCACGGCCGCCGCGCCCGCCCCGGCCGCCCGAGCCGCGGCCCGCACGGCGGCCGCGGCCGGCGCCCGTACGGCGCACCCGGCCGCGCTGGGCCATGCGGGCGGCGACCACGCTGTCGGTGGTGGTGCTGGCCTCGGCCGGGATCGGGCACGCGGTGGTGACGAGCCTGGACGCGGACATCGCGCGGGTCGACCCGTTCAGGGACATGAAGAACCGGCCGGAGGCGGGGCACGGCATGAACGTGCTGCTGGTCGGCACGGACGGCCGGGACCGGATCAGCGAGCAGGAGCGGCGCCGGTACCGGCTGGGCGGGGCGCCGTGCCACTGCACGGACACGCTCATGATCGTGCACATCTCGGAGGACCGGGAGCGGGCCAGTGTGGTGAGCCTGCCGCGGGACTCGTACGCGGAGGTGCCCGAGCACGTCGACGGGACCACCGGGAAGCGGCACGCGCCGCATCCCCTCAAGATCAACGCGGCGTACGCGGAGGGCGGGCCGCAGCTGACCGTGCGGACGGTCGAGAACATGACCCATGTGAAGATCGACCACTATCTGGAGGTCGACTTCACCAGCTTCATGAAGACGGTGGACGTGCTCGGCGGCGTGCGGATCTGCACGGCGGCGCCCATGAAGGACTCGTACACCGGTCTTGACCTGCCGGCGGGGGCGCACACGCTGATGGGCGGGCAGGCACTGCAGTACGTCCGGGCGCGGCACGTCGACGGGGCGAGCGACCTGGGGCGGATGAAGCGGCAGCAGCGGTTCATGGCGGCGCTGATCGACCGGGCGACCTCGTCCGGGATGCTGCTGAACCCGATGCGGTTCCGGGACGTGACGCGGTCGGTGCTCGGGTCGGTGCGGGCGGACGAGGGCTTCGGCACGGACGAGTTGCTCGACCTGGGGCGGGCGATGCGGAACTTCTCGCCCTCGTCGTCGGAGTTCACGACCGTTCCGATCGGGCGGATGGGATACGCCGTCAAGGGCGTCGGCTCGACGCTGAAGTGGGACGGCGCGAAGTCGGCGCGGCTGTTCCAGGCGCTGCGCGACGACCGGCCGCTGGCCGCCAACCGTCCGCCGCGGCCGCCGGCCGTGACGGTGGACGTGCCGCCGTCGTCGATCCGGGTGCGGGTGGAGAACGGCACGGACACGGCGGGGCTCGCCCAGCGGGTGGACGCGGCGCTGGCGGCGACCGGCTTCGCCACGACCCGGAAGCCGGTGACGGCGAAGGAGCACGACGTGCGGCGCACGCTGGTCCTCTACGACCCCCGCTGGGACCGTTCGGCCACGTCCCTGGAGGCGGCCCTGCCGGGCAGCGAAGCGCGCGCGGTCCCCGGCCAGGGCCCGGTCCTCAAGGTGATCACGGGCACGGACGCGAACACGGTCCGCAGGGTCCGCACGGAGGACCAGACCCAGGACGCGAACGGCGTCCTGCACGGCGACGACGCGGTGTGCCGCAACGAGGCGTAGCCCTCCGGGGGCCGGCCGGAAGACGACCTCCCGCCCGGGACGAGGGGCGCGCGGCACATGGCGGGCGCTCTCGGCCCGGCACGGGCCCGTGCCGCGCTCTCGGCCCGGCACGGGCCCGTGCCCCGCGGGTCCGGACGAGCGTCCGCGGCCCGACCGGGGCGGGGGCCGGCGCGGCCGTCAGTCCTCCAGGCCCTCCGCCGCTCGTTTCTCGCGGAGTTCCCGGATGGCGCGGCGGCGGGCCAGCCGGTGGGTGCGGCGGATCTGGGCCTCCTGGTAGCGGCGCTCGTCGCGTTCCGTCTCGGGCAGGACCGGCGGGACCCGGCGGGGGTTGCCGTCGGCGTCCACGGCCGCGAAGACCAGGTACGCGGAGCCGACCTGGGTGGCGGGGGCCGACTCGTTCCAGCGTTCGGCGAGGACCCGCACGCCGATCTCCATGGAGGTCCGGCCGGTCCAGTTGACCTGCGCCTTCACATGGACCAGGTCACCCACGCGGACCGGCTCCAGAAACGCCATCTCGTCCATCGAGGCGGTCACGGCGGGCCCGCCGCTGTGCCGGCCGGCCACCGCGCCCGCCGCGTCGTCCACGAGCTTCATGATCACGCCACCGTGCACCGTGCCGAGGAGGTTGGTGTCGTTGTGGGTCATGATGTGGCTGAGCGTGGTCCGCGAGGCGGACGTGGGCCTGCCCGGGATGTCGGACTCTGCGGTCGGGTCCTGGTCTGTCATGGCCTCCACCTTATGCCGAAGCAACATCCGGGAATTTTGTGTCAGCTTGGCAACAGCACCGCTCTTATTTTCCGACGACCCTTGTAACGGGCCTGGCCCTCCCCGGCACACTGGGCGGCATGAATGATTGGCCCGAGGGATGGTCCGACCACAACCGCGGCAACGGCTACGGCCGCGGCAGCGGCAGCGCGCAGCCCGAGGGCGCCCGCGTGATGCGACAGATACCGCGCGGCCCGGCGCCCGCGCCGGGACAGGGCGGACACGGGCAGGGCGGCTACGGCCCCGGCCCGTCCGCGCCGCCGTACGGCGGAGTGCCGCAGCAGCCGGGACACGACGGCGGCCAGGGCGGTTACGACAGCGGGTACAACACCGGCCAGGTCTACGGCGCCCCCGGCGGCGGCTCGGGCGGACACGGCGGCGGACCCGAGTACGGGCGGCCCGCGCCGAACTGGCGCCGGCGGATCAAGCTGACCGCGATCACCGTGGTCACCGTGCTGGTCGTCACCTCCGTGGCCACCTACTTCTGGGCCGACTCCAAGCTGCACCGGGACGTCGACCTGTCCAAGGTCATCGACCGTCCCGAGGCCGGCGACGGCACCAACTACCTGATCGTCGGCTCCGACAGCCGCAAGGGCATGTCGGCCGAGGAGAAGAAGAAACTGCACACCGGCTCCGCCGAGGGCCAGCGCACCGACTCCATGATGATCCTGCACGTCGGCGGCAACGGCGACACGCTGATCTCGCTGCCGCGCGACTCGGACGTGGAGATCCCCTCGTACAAGGGCTCGGCGTCGGGCAAGACGTACCCGGCGACCGGCCGGCACACCAAGCTGAACGCCGCCTACGCGGAGGACGGCCCGACCCTCCTGGTGCGGACCGTCGAGTTCAACACCGGACTGCACATCGACCACTACGTGGAGATCGGCTTCGCCGGCTTCGCGAACATCGTGGACGCGGTCGGCGGTGTCGAGATCGACATCGACAAGGGCTTCAAGGACAAGTACTCGGGCGCCGACTTCAAGGCGGGCAAGCAGACCCTGAACGGCGAGGAGGCCCTCGCGTTCGTCCGCACCCGGCACGCCTTCGCCGCCTCCGACCTCCAGCGCACGAAGAACCAGCAGAAGTTCCTGGCCGCGCTGGCCCACCAGGTGGCGACGCCGTCCACGGTGCTCAACCCGTTCAAGTTCTATCCGACGATGGGCGCGGGCCTCGACTCGCTGACCGTCGACAAGGACATGAGCCTGTGGAGCCTGGCGTCGATGTTCTGGGCGATGAAGGGCGTCAACGGCGGTGACGGCACGTCGCTGAACATGCCCGTCTCGGGCTCCAGCGGCGGCAACCTCCTGTGGGACAAGGCCAAGGTCAAGACGCTGGTGAACGAGCTGAACAACGACGAGAAGGTCACGGTCACCGGCAACTGACGGCGACCGCGGGGCCGCTCGGCCCGACCGCCCGGGGGCACTCCGCGAAGGGGTGCCCCCGGGCGTGTGCGGGGAGGGACGTCACATCCGGGCGCCCGCCGTCGTCCGGCACATCTCGGCGCAGCGGCGACAGGACTCGGCGCAGCGCATCAGCTGGGGATCGTCGGGCAGGGCCATACACGCCTCCGCGCACATGTCGCACGCCCTGGCGCACATCGCGCACATCTCGGCCGACAGGGGTGAGCGGCGCATCATCATGTCGGCGCACATCCGGGTCATCTCGGAGCAGTCGATGAGCGCGCGCATGATCTGCATCTGGGCCTGGCCGCCCATGGACATGCAGGCGCTCATGGTCTCCTCGCAGGTGCTGTGGCAGGCCATGCACGCCTCCACGCAGTCCTGCATCTCCTTGCTCATGGCGCTCATGGTTCCGGGCTGGGTCATGGCTCCTCCAGGACGAGGGAGAGGGATCCGGGGCGGACCCCGTGTGGTTCCGTCCTACGCCCGGCCGCCCGGCCCTGCCATCCGGGAAACACGGAAGGCGCCCCGCGGGACGCCTTCCGGTGGACCCGGCCGCCGACTACGGCAGGTTGCGGGCCATGACGATGCGCTGCACCTGGTTGGTGCCCTCGTAGATCTGGGTGATCTTGGCGTCGCGCATCATGCGCTCCACCGGGTAGTCGCGGGTGTAGCCGTAGCCGCCGAGGAGCTGGACGGCGTCCGTGGTGACCTCCATGGCCACGTCGGAGGCGAAGCACTTGGCCGCCGCGCCCTGGAAGGTGAGGTCGCTGTCGCCGCGCTCGGACTTGGCGGCGGCCGTGTAGGTCAGCTGGCGGGCGGCCTCGATCTTCATGGCCATGTCGGCGAGCATGAACTGGATGCCCTGGAAGTCGGCGATGGGCTTGCCGAACTGCTTGCGCTCCTGGACGTAGCCCTTGGCGTAGTCGAAGGCGCCCTGGGCGACACCGAGCGCCTGGGCGGCGATGGTGATGCGGGTGTGGTCGAGGGTGCGCATCGCCGTGGCGAAGCCGGTGCCCTCGGCGCCGATCATGCGGTCGGCGGGGATGCGGACCTCGTCGAAGTAGACCTCGCGGGTCGGGGAGCCCTTGATGCCGAGCTTCTTCTCCGGGGCGCCGAAGGAGACGCCCGGGTCCGACTTCTCGACGACGAAGGCGCTGATGCCGCGGGAGCGCTTCTCGGGGTCGGTGACGGCCATCACCGTGTAGTACTCGGAGACGCCCGCGTTGGTGATCCAGCGCTTGACGCCGTTGAGGACGTAGTGGTCGCCGTCGCGCACGGCCCTGGTCCGCATGCCGGCCGCGTCGGAGCCCGCCTCCGGCTCGGACAGGCAGTACGAGAACATCGCGTCGCCCTTGGCCAGCGGGCCGAGGTACTTCTTCTTCAGGTCCTCGGAGCCGGAGAGGATCACCGGCAGGGAGCCCAGCTTGTTCACGGCCGGGATGAGGGAGGAGGACACGCAGGCGCGGGCCACCTCCTCGATCACGATGACGGTGGCGAGCGCGTCGGCGCCCGCGCCGCCGTACTCCTCCGGCACGTGCACGGCGTGCAGGTCGTTCGCGACCAGGGCGTCGAGGGCCTCCTTCGGGAAGCGGGCCTCCTCGTCCACCGCGGCGGCGTACGGCGCGATCTTCGTCTCCGCCAGCGAGCGGACGACGTCGCGGAGCATGTCGTGCTCCTCGGCGGGGCGGTACAGGTCGAAGTCAGCCGATCCGGCCAAGGTCTCTCACGCTCCAAAGACGCAGTGATACTGACGCAGCATGACGCTAATTACCGTTAAGTAACTCAAATTTTAGGGGGCCGTCCGCGGGACGCCTACGTGAGCTTGACGACAGCGGGGAAGTTGCCCGCCGAGGGGTTGATCCACACCCCGGCTATGCTCGGCCTCGACCTCCCGACGTCCCCTTCTGGAGCTACCCATGAGCCTCAAGATCACTGTGATCGGCACCGGCTACCTCGGCGCGACGCACGCCGCGGCCATGGCCGAGCTGGGGTTCGAGGTGCTCGGCCTGGACGTCGTGCCGGAGAAGGTCGAGATGCTGAAGCGCGGCGAGGTCCCGATGTACGAACCGGGGCTGGAGGAACTGCTGCGCCGGCACGTGGCCGGGCTGGACGGCTCGTCGGGCCGGCTGCGGTTCACCATGGACTTCGCCGAGGTCGCGGCCTTCGGCGACGTGCACTTCGTGTGCGTCAACACCCCGCAGAAGCACGGCGAGTACGCGGCGGACATGTCGTACGTCGACGCCGCGATCGCCTCGCTCGCCCCGCATCTGACCGGGCCCGCGCTGGTCGTCGGCAAGTCCACGGTGCCCGTCGGCTCGGCCGACCGGCTGGCCGCCTACCTGGCCGAGAACGCGCCCGCCGGGGCCGACGCCGAGCTGGCCTGGAACCCGGAGTTCCTGCGCGAGGGCTTCGCCGTCGAGGACACGCTGCACCCGGACCGGATCGTGGTCGGCGTGCGCGGCGAGCGGGCGGAGAAGCTGCTGCGCGAGGTGTACGCGACGCCGGTCGCCGAGGGCACGCCGTTCGTGGTGACCGACTTCCCGACCGCCGAGCTGGTGAAGACCTCGGCGAACTCGTTCCTCGCCACGAAGATCTCCTTCATCAACGCGATGGCGGAGCTGTGCGAGGCCGCGGGCGGCGACGTCGCGAAGCTCGCGGAGGCGCTCGGGCACGACGACCGGATCGGCCCGAAGTTCCTGCGGGCCGGGATCGGCTTCGGCGGCGGCTGTCTGCCCAAGGACATCCGGGCGTTCATGGCGCGGGCGGGCGAGCTGGGCGCGGACCAGGCGCTGACGTTCCTGCGCGAGATCGACTCCATCAACATGCGCCGGCGCGGCCAGATGGTGGAGATGGCCCGGGAGGCGCTGGGCGGGGGCTCGTTCCTGGGGAAGCGGGTCGCGGTCCTCGGCGCCGCCTTCAAGCCCGACTCGGACGACGTCCGTGACTCGCCCGCGCTGAACGTGGCCGGTCAGATACACCTCCAGGGCGGCCAGGTCACGGTGTACGACCCCAAGGGCATGGACAACGCCCGCCGGGTCTTCCCGACCCTCGGCTACGCCCGCACGGCGCTCGACGCGGTCCGGGGCGCCGACGTGGTGCTGCACCTCACCGAGTGGCCGGAGTTCCGCGAGCTGGACCCGGCGGCGCTGGGCGAGGCGGTGGCCGCGCGGATCATCCTGGACGGCCGCAACGCCCTGGACCCCCGGACCTGGCGCCGCGCGGGCTGGACCTACCGGGCGATGGGCCGCCCCACGGCGTGACCCTCCGGCCGGGGTGACACCGGTTCGGCCGAGGCTCAGTCGGCCGAACCGGTGCCTGGTCGCATTCTGCACCAATCCGAGTGCCCGTCAGGTCCGCCTTACCGTTCCTTGGCCCGGTAGCGGCGCATCTTCGCGCGGGCCCCGCACACCTCCATGGAGCACCAGCGGCCCCGGCCCGCGGGACTGCGGTCGTAGTACGCCCAGTGGCAGGTCACCGACTCGCACGCCTTCAGCCGCTGCCAGGTGCCCTCGACCAGCGCGCCGGCGACGGCCGCGGCGACCCGGGAGACCAGGGGGGCGTCCTCCGCGGGGGCGAGCGCCGCCGTGCCGTCGTCCTGGTCCACGGTCACGTACAGCGGGGCGTCCGACAGGAGCCGCCCCAGCGGGGTCACCGCGCGGTGGGGCGGATGCCCCGCGTGGGCGAGCAGCGTCACCCGCAGCGACTCGCGCAGTTCCCGGGCGTACGGCACCTCGTCCCGCGTGAGCCCGAACCGCGCCCGTCCCTCCTCGGTGCCGAGCGTGTCGTCGCCCGTCTCGATGTCGAGGGTGTTCACCAGGGCCTCGACGAGGGCCAGCCCGCCCGGCGCGGGCGCTCGCTCACTCATGCTTGCGACGTTACCTCCTGTACGGGACCATGGAGTAACGGTTACCACCTGTAAGCCGCTATGGGTAACACCGTCATGGGTAACACCAGCCGCTCAAGGAGGAGTCATGGCTCTCGCTCGACTCGGTGCCGTCGTCCTGGACTGTCCCGACCCCCGCGCGCTCGCCGCCTTCTACGCCGCCGTGGTGGGCGGCACGACGGAGGAGAACGACGACTGGATCGACCTGAAGCTGTCCGACGGCCAGACGCTCTCCTTCCAGGCGTCCCCCGGGTACGTACCGCCCCGCTGGCCCTCGTCCGACGGCTCCCAGCAGTTCCACCTGGACCTGGACGTGCCGGACCTGGACACGGCGGAGGAGGAGGTCCTGGCCCTGGGCGCGAAGCCCCTGGAGACCCAGGACCGCTCCCGCTCCTGGCGCGTGTACGCGGACCCGGCCGGGCACCCGTTCTGCCTGTGCCGGATCGAACAGCCCTGAGGCCGCTCAGCCGTCCAGGGACTCCAGGGACTCCAGGGTCGCGTGGGACGGGGACGTGGTCGTCCTCAGATCACGGGCGACGTCCTCCGCCGCGCCCAGCACCCGTACCGCGTTCTGCCAGGTCAGTTTGGCGAGGTCGGGCCGGGACCAGCCGCGGTCGAGGAGTTCCGCGACGAGGTTGGGGTAGGCGGAGACGTCCTCCAGGCCCTCCGGGGTGAAGGGCGTCCCGTCGTAGTCGCCGCCGATGCCGAGGTGGTCGATGCCGGCGACCTCGCGCATGTGGTCGAGGTGGTCGGCGACCATGGACACGGTGGCCACCGGGCGCGGGTGCTCCTCCTCGAAGGCGCGGTGCGCCTTCATCGCCTCGGCGGTGCCGTCGAGGGGGTGGAAGCCGTGCGCGCGCATGTTCTCGTCGGCGGCGGCCGTCCAGTCGACGGCCGCCTGGAGCACGAACTTGGGCACGAACGTCACCATCGCCATGCCGCCGTTGGCGGGCAGCCGCTCCAGCACGTCGTCGGGGACGTTGCGCGGGTGGTCGCACACCGCGCGCGACGAGGAGTGCGAGAAGATCACCGGCGCCGTGGAGGTGTCGAGCGCGTCGCGCATCGTCGTCGCCGCCACGTGCGAGAGGTCGACGAGCATGCCGAGGCGGTTCATCTCCCGCACGACCTCGCGGCCGAACGCCGACAGACCGCCGACCCCGGGCTCGTCGGTCGCCGAGTCCGCCCAGGCGACGTTGTCGTTGTGGGTGAGCGTCATGTAGCGCACGCCCAGCTCGTACAGACCGCGCAGGGTGCCGAGGGAGTTCGCGATGGAGTGCCCGCCCTCCGCGCCCATGAGCGAGGCGATACGGCCCTCCGCGCGCGCCGCCTCCATGTCGGCGGCGGTCAGCGCGGCCCGCAGGTCGCCCGGGTGACGGTCGATCAGCCGCCGTACGCAGTCGATCTGTTCGAGGGTCGCCGGGACGGGGTCGGGCAGGTCCGAGCGGACGTAGACCGACCAGTACTGCGCGCCGACGCCGCCCGCGCGCAGCCGCGGGATGTCGGTGTGCAGATGGGCGTGCTGGTGGCCTGCGATGTCACGCGCGTCCAGGTCGTAGGCGACCTGTTCGCGCAGCGCCCACGGGAGGTCGTTGTGCCCGTCGACGACGGGGAACTCGCGCAGCAGCTCCCGGGCCTCGTCGAGCGAGGACGGCGACAACGACGGGGGCGGCGGGGTCGGCCGGTTCGGTGAAGTGGTCATACCCGTCACTTCCCGAAGCCGAAGCCGTTCGACCCCTCCACCTTGGAGCGCAGCCGCCGCCCCTTCTCGGTGGCCTGGTCGTTCAGCTCCTGCTGGAACTCGCGCATGCGGGCGAGCAGTTCCTCGTCGTGCGCGGCGAGGATGCGGGCCGCGAGCAGACCGGCGTTGCGGGCACCGCCCACGGAGACCGTGGCGACGGGGACACCGGCCGGCATCTGCACGATCGACAGCAGCGAGTCCATGCCGTCGAGGTACTTCAGCGGCACGGGCACCCCGATCACCGGCAGCGGGGTCACGGAGGCGAGCATGCCGGGCAGGTGCGCGGCGCCGCCCGCCCCGGCGATGATCGCCTTCAGTCCGCGTCCGGCGGCCTGCTCGCCGTACGCGATCATCTCGCGCGGCATGCGGTGCGCGGAGACGACGTCGACCTCGTAGGCGATCTCGAACTCGTCGAGGGCCTGGGCGGCGGCCTCCATCACGGGCCAGTCGGAGTCGGACCCCATGACGATGCCAACAACAGGGCTCATTCGGTGATCGTGCCTCTCAGGTAACCGGCAGCGTGACGTGCGCGTTCGAGGACGTCGTCCAGGTCGTCGCCGTAGGTGTTGACATGGCCGACCTTGCGGCCGGGCTTCACGTCCTTGCCGTACATGTGGATCTTGAGCTGGGGGTCGCGGGCCATGCAGTGCAGATACGCCGAGTACATGTCCGGGTAGTCGCCGCCGAGCACGTTCACCATGACGGTCCACTTCGCGCGCGGGCGCGGGTCGCCGAGCGGGAGGTCGAGGACGGCGCGGACGTGGTTGGCGAACTGGCTGGTGATCGCGCCGTCCTGGCTCCAGTGGCCCGAGTTGTGGGGGCGCATCGCGAGCTCGTTGACGAGGACGCGGCCGTCGCGGGTCTCGAACAGCTCCACGGCGAGGTGGCCGACGACACCGAGTTCCTTGGCTATGCGCAGCGCCATCTCCTCGGCGTGCATCGCGAGGTCCTCGTCGAGGCCGGGTGCGGGCGCGATCACGGTGTCGCAGACGCCGTTGACCTGCCGGGACTCGACCACCGGGTAGGCGACCGCCTGGCCGTGCGGGGAGCGGACGACGTTGGCGGCCAGCTCGCGGACGTAGTCGACCTTCTCCTCGGCGAGCACCGGGACGCCCGCGCGGAACGGGTCGGCGGCCTCCTCCGCGGACTCCACGACCCACACGCCCTTGCCGTCGTAGCCGCCGCGGACGGTCTTGAGGACGACCGGGAACCCCTCGCCCTCGGCCGCGAAGCGGATCACGTCCTCCGGGTCGGAGACGATGCGGTGCCGCGGGCAGGGCACACCGATCGCCGTGAGCCGCGCGCGCATCACGCCCTTGTCCTGGGCGTGCACCAGGGCGTCCGGCCCCGGGCGGACCGGGATGCCGTCCGCCTCCAGGGCACGGAGGTGCTCGGTGGGTACGTGTTCGTGATCGAAGGTGATCACGTCGCAGCCCCGCGCGAAGGCCCGCAGCGTGTCGAGGTCGCGATGGTCGCCGACGACGACCTCGCTCACGACCTGCGCCGCCGAGTCCTGGGGGGTGTCACTGAGAAGCTTGAACCTGATGCCCAACGGGATGCCCGCCTCGTGTGTCATACGAGCGAGCTGACCCCCGCCGACCATGCCGACTACCGGGAACGTCACGCCCCCAGGGTATCCGCCGCGCCACCACGGCCTGATTCCGCGCCCCGCGGTGGCTCTTACCTTCCCTTTCACCTGCTCCTGTCCCGCTTTCACCCTCCAGTGGCCCTTTAGCCGTCCTCTTCACGACTCATGTCCGACTCTTGAGCTCGTCCAGAGGCGTGCCCTAGGTCCGGTGGTTAGCATGACTGGGTCGGCGAACACTCACGAACGGGGGACTGCCCAACCATGGAACGTGGTTCCTCGGGGCTGCAACGGCTCACGCACGAGGTCGCGAAGTTCGGCGCCGTCGGCGGTGCCGGCCTCCTCGTCAACCTCGGCGTCTTCAACCTGATGCGGCACGTGACCGACCTCCAGGTCGTCCGGGCCAGTGTGATCGCGACCGTCCTGGCGATCGTCTTCAACTACATCGGGTTCCGCTACTTCACCTACCGGGACCGCGACAAGAGCGGCCGTACCCGGGAGCTCACGCTGTTCCTGCTGTTCAGCGTGGTCGGCCTGGTGATCGAGAACGGCGTGCTGTACACGGCGACCTACGGCTTCGGCTGGGACAGCCCGCTGCAGAGCAACGTCTTCAAGTTCCTCGGCATCGGTGTCGCGACCCTGTTCCGCTTCTGGTCGTACCGCTCCTGGGTCTTCAAGGCGCTCCCCCGGCCCGAGGCCGCCGGGTCCGCCGAGCCGTTCCTCGCGCCGCAGCAGCAGGCGGCGGCGCGTGAGGCCCGCCAGCGCGCCTGACCTTCCGGTCGCCACACCTCGCCCGCGGGCCCCCGGCGGACCGCTTCGACACGACCGCGTCAGCGGACCATCGGCTCCGGCTCGTCCTCCGGCTTGCGGGGCGGCGGGGTGCGCGAGAGGAACAGGCCGAACACCGGGGGCTGGGCCTGGAGCAGTTCCAGGCGTCCCCCGTCGGCCTCCGCCAGGTCACGGGCGACGGCGAGGCCGATGCCCGTCGAGTTGCGGCCGCTGATGGCACGCTCGAAGATCCGCGCGCCGAGGTCGGCCGGGACGCCGGGCCCCTCGTCGGTGACCTCGACCACGGACTGGTTGCCGGTGACCCGGGTGCGCAGCGCGACCGTGCCGCCGCCGTGCATCAGCGAGTTCTCGATCAGTGCCGCCAGCACCTGGGCCACCGCCCCCGGTGTGCCCACCGCCTGGAGGTGCCGCTTGCCCGAGGAGACGATCGCGCGCCCCGCGCTGCGGTAGGCCGGGCGCCACTCGGCGAGCTGCTGCTGGATGACCTCGTCGAGGTCGAAGGCGACGGCGGAGCCGGTGCGCGGGTCGCGGGCGTTGGTCAGCAGCCGCTCGACCACGTCCGTCAGCCGCTCCACCTGCGTCAGCGCGACGTTCGCCTCCTCCTTCACCGTGTCGGGATCGTCGGTGAGGGTGATCTCCTCCAGGCGCATCGACAGGGCGGTGAGCGGGGTGCGCAGCTGGTGGGAGGCGTCGGCGGCCAGCCGGCGCTCGGCGGTGAGCATCCGCGCGATGCGCTCGGCGGAGCGGTCCAGGACGTCGGCGACCCGGTCCAGCTCGGGCACGCCGTACCGCTTGTGCCGGGGGCGCGGGTCGCCCGAGCCGAGGCGTTCGGCGGTCTCCGCGAGGTCGGTCAGCGGGGAGGCGAGCCGGTTGGCCTGGCGCACGGCGAGCAGCACCGCGGCGATCACCGCGAGCAGCGCCACGGCGCCGATGATCAGCAGGGTGCGGCCGACCTCGCGGGTCACCGAGGAGCGCGGCTCCTGGACGGTGACCTCCTCGCCCTCCTCGCCGCGGGCGCTGGAGTGGATCACCTCGCCCTCCGGCCGGGTGCCCAGCTCGATGGGCTCCTGACCGGGGATGCGGATGACGGCGTACTGCTCCCTGGCGACCTGGTTGCCGAGTATCTCCGCGGACACGTTCTCCGCGCCCAGCAGCCGGCTGTCGACGATGCTGGCGAGCCGCAGGGCCTCGGAGTCGACGCGCTCCTGTGCGCTGTTGCTGATGGTGCGGGTCTCGACGATGACCAGCGACACACCGAACACGGCGATCACGACGAGTACGACGGCGAGGGTGGACTGGATCAGTCGTCGGCGCATGAGCTGTCACCCGCACGAGCCCCGAGGGGGCTCAGCTCTTCTCGAACCGGAAGCCCACGCCGCGCACCGTCGCGATGTAGCGGGGGTTCGCCGCGTCGTCACCGAGCTTCTTGCGCAGCCAGGAGATGTGCATGTCCAGGGTCTTGGTGGACGACCACCACGTGGTGTCCCAGACCTCGCGCATCAGCTGGTCGCGGGTGACGACCCGGCCCGCGTCGCGCACCAGCACCCGCAGCAGGTCGAACTCCTTGGCGGTGAGCTGGAGCTCCTCCTCGCCCATCCACGCGCGGTGCGACTCGACGTCGATGCGCACGCCGTGCGTGGCCGGGGGCTGCTGGGGCTCGGCGGCGCCGCGCCGCAGCAGGGCCCGGACCCGGGCGAGCAGTTCGGCGAGCCGGAAGGGCTTGGTGACGTAGTCGTCGGCGCCCGCGTCGAGGCCGACGACGGTGTCCACCTCGTCGGCGCGCGCGGTCAGGATGAGGATGGGCACGGTGTGGCCCTCGGCGCGCAGTCGGCGGGCGACCTCCAGGCCGTCCATGCCGGGCAGGCCCAGGTCCAGCACGACCAGATCGACCCCGCCCTGCATTCCTGCGTCGAGCGCGGTGGGTCCGTCCTCGCGCACCTCGACCTCGTAACCTTCCCGGCGCAGGGCGCGGGCCAGCGGCTCCGAGATGGACGCGTCGTCCTCGGCGAGCAGTACACGGGTCATGAGGTGATGGTAGACCGCCCGCGCACGGAGCTGGGGTGTGATCGCCCGCCGGGATTCTTACCTTCGGGCACAGCGGGACGAACCTCCGTGCGACAGGTGAGAGGGTGGTGGGACCTTCGAAACAGTCACTGCGGTTCCCCGGACACCTGTGATCCCTGTCTCAAGTCCTTCCATATCGGTCAGTGTCCTGCCGTATGGTGAGCTGAACGCCTGTAGCACATAGGGGACCTTCGGCGGGATCTGTCGCTGAAGGTCCTTTTCGTGTGCGGGCGGACTCCCCCCACGGGCGCGCAACGCTCAGCCGCGCGTCCCGACAGCAAGGAACGACCATGGCGACCAGCCTGACGAAGGACTCGGTCCACCCGGGCACCCCCGGGTCCGAGAAGACCTTCTTCGGCCACCCCCGCGGCCTGGCCACGCTCTTCATGACCGAGATGTGGGAGCGCTTCTCCTACTACGGCATGCGGGCCCTGCTCCCCCTGTACCTGGTGGCCCCGGGCGGGCTGCACCTCGACGCGGCGACCGCCACGGCGATCTACTCGGTGTACCTCTCCCTCGTGTACCTGCTCGCCCTGCCGGGCGGCTGGTTCGCGGACCGGGTGCTCGGCCCCCGCAAGACGGTCGCCGTGGCCGGCGCGGTCATCATGCTCGGCCACCTCACCCTGGCACTGCCGAGCGCCGGCACGTTCTACGCGGGCCTCGGCCTGGTCGCGATCGGCTCCGGGCTGCTGAAGGCCAACATCTCGACGATGGTCGGCCACCTCTACGACGGCCCCGAGGACCCGCGCCGCGACGGCGGCTTCACCCTCTTCTACATCGGCATCAACGTCGGCGCCTTCGCCGCGCCGCTGGTGATCGGCACCGTCGGCCAGAACGTCGACTGGCACCTCGGCTTCGCGCTCGCCGCGCTGGGCATGGCGGTGGGGCTCGGGCAGTTCCTGCTCGGCACGCGCCATCTGAGCCCGGCCTCCAACGTCGTACCGACCCCGCTGTCGGCGGCGGAGAAGGCGGCCACGCTGCGCAAGGCGGCGCTGTGGGCGGCCGTCGCGGTGGTCTTCTACGCGATCGTGGGCTTCTCCGGCGCCTACACCCTGAACTGGGTGATGGTCCCGATCATCGTGGCCGGCCTGGTCATCCCGGTCGTGGTGCTCGCCCGGATCAAGCGGGACAAGGACCTGGACCGCGGCGAGCAGTCGCGCATGTCGGCGTACGTCTGGTTCTTCGTCGCGGCGGCCGTGTTCTGGATGATCTACGACCAGGGCGGCTCGACCCTGTCGATCTTCGCGGACGAGTCGGCGAAGAACAGCGTGTTCGGCTGGGGCTTCCCGGTCTCCTGGTACCAGTCGGTCAACCCGGTCATGATCATGGCGTTCGCGCCGGTGTTCGCCTCGCTGTGGCTCGCGCTGAACCGGCGCGGCAGGGAGCCGGGCACGGCGACGAAGTTCGCCCTGGGCCTGGTCCTGGTCGGCGCGTCCTTCTTCCTGTTCCTCGCCCCGCTGGCGATCGCGGACGGCGGCCACAAGGCGGCGGCGCTGTGGCTGGTGGCGATCTACTTCGTGCAGACCGTCGGTGAGCTGCTGCTCTCCCCCGTCGGCCTGTCGGTGACCACGAAGATGGCGCCCGCGAAGTACGCCTCGCAGATGATGGGCGTCTGGTTCCTGGCCGTCACCGCCGGTGACGCCACGACCGGTCTGCTCGGTGTCGCCGGCGTCGACCTCAACACGACGGGCATCGTGACCCTGGAGGCCGTGCTCGCCGTGCTCGCGGGTGTCGCGGTCTGGATGTACCGCGCCAAGGTCAAGCGGCTCATGGGCGACGTGAGCTGACGCTCCCGCCGTCGCCGTGGCCACCGCACGCCCGTCGTCCCCGGTCCCGGGAGGCGGTGGGCGGGCGGTCGCCACGGCGCTACGCCGGGGCGCCGAGTTCGGCCCAGACCTTCTTGCCGGCGACTCCCGGGGTGCGCACGACCCCCCAGTCCAGGCAGAGGCGCTGGACGATGAACATGCCGTGGCCGCCGGGGCGGCCGGAGCGATGGGGGGTGCGGGGGGCCGGCTGACCGCTGCCGCGGTCGGAGACCTCGATCCGGATGACCTTGTTGTCGCAGGAGAGGAACAGCTCGTCGGGCCCGTCGGCGTGCAGGCAGGCGTTGGTGACCAGTTCGGAGACGACGAGCAGTACGTCCTCGGCGGCGGCCCGCCGGTCGGCGGACGCCGCGGGCAGCCAGCCCCACGCGTACAGCGCCTGACGGGCGTAGTCGCGTGCGAGCGGCACGACACCGCTCTCGCCGTCGAGGCGCAGCCTGCGGACCTGCCGGCCCTCCGACGGCACGGCCGTCGCCCCCTCGGTGCTCATCAGCGCTTCACCTCACCGATTCGCCGGTTCGCGATTCAGTAGTCAGTACTCGGTACAGGTTCAATACGTACGTCGTACGCAGGTCGTTCGTGGTCCGCCCGGGGCCCTGTGGGCGACGGGCTCTGGATCTCTCCTGCCCGGCCTGTCCCACGGAACACCCCTTCGACCGCCGCGGGACCCGATCAGCCGCTTTCGCCGGCCAGGGCCGCCTCGACGGAGTCGTGGACGGTGAAGACCGCTCCGGCCCCTGTGATCTCGAACACGCGGGCCACGACCGGGAGCATTCCCGCGAGGTGGACGCCTCCCCCCGCGGCCTCGGCCCGCAGGCGGGCCCCCAGGAGCACGTTCAGCCCCGTGGAGTCGCAGAACTCCAGCCGTGAACAGTCCACGACGAGCCGCGCGAAGCCCTTGGCCAGCAGGTCGTCGAGGGGCTCACGCAATAGGTCGGCGGTGTGGTGATCGAGCTCACCCGCCGGTGTCACAACGGCGCTGGTGCCCTCTTGGCGCACCTCCACCAGAAGCCGGCCCGACTGTGCGCTGCCGACTGTCCCGCGGTCCATGCCGTCTCTCTCCCGAGGTCGTGGCTGCTGACTGAATGCCCTCGAACACTACGCCCTCCACACGCACTCCGACACCCGAACAAACGCACATAATCGGGCATATGCTCACAGAACGCACTTGCGGAGGGCTCGGTGAAACGGGTAGGGCTAGTAGGACACGTACACCGACACGGCCGGCTTTGGAGGCGCCGCACACCGCAGTGCACGCACGGCTTCGGCAGCCATATGCCGAGAACGATGGAGGACACCATGTCACCCCGGCTCGACGCATCGCCTACCCCCCACGCGACGTCGACACCCCCACCGGAACAACTGGATCCCATCGAGGGGCTTCCCGAGATCCCCCCGTACGACGAGGTCGACGCCGTCGACGCGCGGGCGTTGTCCAAGACGCTCTTCGAGCGGCTGGAGTCGCTGGAGGAAGGCACCTACGAGTACTCGTACGTGCGCAACACCCTCGTCGAGCTCAACCTGGCGCTCGTCAAGTTCGCCGCCTCCCGCTTCCGCTCCCGCAGCGAGCCGATGGAGGACATCGTCCAGGTCGGCACGATCGGCCTGATCAAGGCGATCGACCGCTTCGAGCTGTCCCGCGGGGTCGAGTTCCCCACGTTCGCGATGCCCACCATCATCGGCGAGATCAAGCGGTTCTTCCGCGACACCTCGTGGTCGGTGCGGGTGCCGCGCAGGCTCCAGGAGCTGCGCCTCGACCTCGCCAAGGCCGGGGACGAGCTGGCCCAGAAGCTGGACCGCGCCCCGACCGTGCCCGAACTCGCCGAGCGCCTCGGCCTGTCCAGGGACGAGGTCGTCGAGGGCATGGCCGCCTCGAACGCGTACACCGCCGCCTCGCTGGACGCCCAGCCCGAGGAGGACGACTCCGAGGGCGCCCTCGCGGACCGCATCGGGTACGAGGACCACGGGATCGAAGGCATCGAGTACGTCGAGTCGTTGAAACCGCTGATCGCCGAACTCCCCGCCCGCGACCGGCGGATCCTCTCGCTGCGCTTCGTGGCGGGCATGACCCAGTCCGAGATCGGCGAGGAACTGGGCATCTCCCAGATGCACGTGTCACGGCTGCTGTCCCGCACGCTGGTGCGACTGCGCAGGGGCCTGACGCTGGAGGAGTGACCTCCGGCTCCCCAGGGTGACGTGGGAGGCGGCCCGGCGCACTCGCGCCGGGCCGCTGCCGTGTCCGTACGTCCCGCGGGCCCCGGTGGGACCAGGCCGGGAGCACGCGGGTCAGACCACGCGTACGCCCCGCCGCCACACGCCGCTCACCAGCGGCACGCCCGGCCGGTAGGCCAGGTGGACATGGCTCGGCGCGTCCAGCAGGGTCAGGTCGGCCAGGGCGCCGGGCACGAGCCGGCCCACGTCGGTGCGGCGCAGGGCCGCCGCGCCGCCCGCCGTCGCCGACCACACCGCCTCGTCCGGGGTCATCCCCATGTCCCGCACCGCGAGCGCGACGCAGAAGGGGACGGAGGAGGTGAAGGACGAGCCCGGGTTGCAGTCCGTGGACAGGGCCACCGTCACGCCCGCGTCCAGCAGCCGGCGCGCGTCCGGCCACCGGGCGCGGGTGGAGAACTCCGCGCCGGGCAGCAGCGTGGCGACCGTGCCGCCGCTCGCGAGCGCGTCCACGTCCGCGTCCGTGAGGTGGGTGCAGTGGTCGGCGCTTGCCGCGTCGAGCTCGACCGCCAGCTGGACACCGGGGCCGTACGAGAGCTGGTTGGCGTGGATGCGCGGGTGCAGGCCCTTCGCCCGGCCCGCCGTGAGGATCGCGCGGGCCTGGTCCCCGTCGAAGGCGCCCTCCTCGCAGAAGACGTCGATCCAGCGGGCGTGGGGCGCGCAGGCGTCGAGCATCTCGCCGGTGACCAGGGCGACGTAGCCCGCCGGGTCGTCGGCGAACTCCGGGGGGACGACGTGGGCGCCGAGGAAGGTGACCTCGTCGGTGTGCTCGGCGGCGATGCGCAGGGCGCGGGCCTCGTCGGCGACCGTCAGGCCGTAGCCCGACTTGGTCTCGAAGGTGGTCGTGCCCTGGCGCAGGGCCTCCCGCAGATAGCGGGCGACGTTCGCCGACAGGTCCGCGTCGCTCGCCGCCCGGGTCGCCGCGACCGTGGTGCGGATGCCGCCCGCGCTGTAGGGGCGGCCCGACATACGGGCGTTGAACTCCTGTGTGCGGTCGCCCGCGAAGACCAGGTGGGAGTGGGAGTCGACGAAGCCCGGCAGCACCGCCCGGCCGGCCGCGTCGACCCGATTGTCAGTGGCGGGTGCTTTGCTGGATTCACCGGTCCACACGACGCGGTCGCCCTCGATGACGACGGCCGCGTCCCGGACCAGTCCGAGCGGGGAGTTGTCACCGAGAGAGGAGTCGTTGGTGACCAGTGTGGCGATGTTCGTGATGACGGTGCTGCTGCTCATGGCGTCCTCGGTGATGGCGGTGGGCTTCAGCCGCGCAGGGCTCGGATCGCGCCGGCCAGCGCCGACGGCACGTCGGGGACGAGCAGATGGACCCCGTCGCGCACGACGTGCCGCCCGCCCACGACCGTGTGCCGCACGTCCGCGGCGGACGCGGCGAATACGGCGGTCTCCGCGCCGAGCCGGGGCTCCGGTCCCGCTGTCCTGACCGAGTCGAGGGCGATCGTCGTCAGGTCGGCGAGCGCGCCCGGCGCGATCGTGCCGGCCTCGTCCCAGCCGAGCGCCGCGTGACCGTCCGCGGAGGCGGCGCGCAGCAGGGCCGCGGCCGTCCAGTGGCCCCGGGTGCGGGTGCGCAGCCGCTCGTCCAGCTCCATGGCGCGCGCCTCCTCGAACAGGTCGATGACGGCGTGGCTGTCGGAGCCGAGGGAGAGCGGGGAGCCGGCCCGCTGGAGGGCGGCGGCGGGTCCGATGCCGTCGGCGAGGTCCCGCTCGGTGGTCGGGCACATGCAGGTGCCGGTGCCGGAGTCCCCGAGCAGGTCGATGTCGGCGGCGGTGAGGTGGGTGTTGTGCACACCGGTGGTGCGCGGCCCGAGCACACCGTGGTCGGCGAGGAGCCGGGTGGGGGTGCGGCCGTGGGCCTCCTGGCAGGCGTCGTTCTCGGCGGTCTGCTCGGACAGGTGCACGTGGAGCGGGGCCCGCCGCTCCTCGGCCCAGCGCGCCACGGTGGCCAACTGGTCGGCGGGCACGGCCCGTACGGAGTGGACGGCCGCCCCGATCCGCGCGTGATCCCGTTCCTTGAGAAGTGCACAGCGTTCGGCCCAGGCGTCCGCGTCGCCGTCGGAGAAGCGGAGCTGATGGGCGGTGGGCGGCTGTCCGAAGCCGGAGGACAGATAGGCGGTGTCGAGGAGGGTGATGCGGACACCGGCTTCGGCGGCGGCCGCGATCAGGGCCTCGCCCATCGTGTTGGGGTCGGCGTAGGGGGTACCGCCGGGCTGGTGGTGCAGGTAGTGGAACTCGCCGACCGAGGTGACGCCGGCCAGGGCCATCTCCGCGTACACGGCGCGGGCGAGGGCGTGGTAGGTGTCGGGGGTCAGCCGGCCGGCGACGGAGTACATGACCTCGCGCCAGGTCCAGAAGGTCCCGGAGCCCACCTGGACCGTGCCGCGCAGCGCCCGGTGGAAGGCGTGGCTGTGCGCGTTCGCGAGGCCCGGCAGGGTGAGTCCGCGCAGGACCTCGGCGCCGGGCGGCGGCGCGGGGGTGCCGGTGCGCACGGCGGTGATCCGGCCCTCGTCCGTCTCCAGGGCCACGCCCTGCTCGACGTGGGTGCCGAGCCAGGCGTGCTCCAGCCAGTACGTCCGCTTGGTCACGTGGCGAGCCCTTCCAGTACGTCGGCGAGCGCGGTCACCCCGGCCAGGCAGTCGTCCTCGGCCGCGGACTCGGCCGGGGAGTGCGAGACGCCGGTGGGGTTGCGCACGAACAGCATGGCGGTCGGGACGCTCCCGGAGAGGATGCCGGCGTCGTGTCCGGCCCCGGTGCCGAGGACGGGCACCCTGAGGTCGGTGTCCCGGCCGAGGACGCGGACGAGTTCGTCGCGCAGGGCGTGGTCGAACTCGACGACAGGCGTGAACGACTCGCGGACGACGTCGAGGTCGACGCCGTGGACGGTGGCGTATTCGCGGGCCGCCTGTTCGATGCCGCCGACGACGATGTCGAGGGTCTTCTGGTCGGCGGCGCGGGAGTCGAGCCAGCCGCGCACCAGTGAGGGGACGGCGTTGACTCCGTTGGGTTCGACGGAGATCTTGCCGAAGGTGGCGACGGCACCGGCGAGGCCGGCCTCGCGGCGGGCGGCGAGCACGGTCTCGGCGTAGGACAGCATCGGGTCGTGGCGGTCGACGAGCCGGGTGGTGCCGGCGTGGTTGGCCTCGCCCCGGAAGTCGAACCGCCAGCGGCCGTGCGGCCAGATGGCGCTGGCGACGCCGACCCGGTCGCCGGTGAGGTCGAGGGCGCGGCCCTGCTCGACGTGGAGTTCGACGAACGCGCCGATGCGGGCGAGCCGTTCGGGGTCGGGGCCGATGGCGTCGGGGTCGTGTCCCGCGGCCTCCATGGCCCGCGGCAGCGTGATCCCGTCGCCGTCGGTGAGCCGGTGGGCCTGCTCGACGGTGAGGTGTCCCGCGGTCAGCCGGGAGCCGACGCAGGCGAGCCCGAACCGGGCGCCCTCCTCGTCGCCGAAGTTGACGACGGCGAGGGGCCGGGTGAACCGGACGTTCCTGCCGCGCAGTTCGTCGAGCGCGGCGAAGGAGGACACGACGCCGAGGGGGCCGTCGAAGGCCCCGCCGTCCGGCACGGAGTCCAGATGGGACCCGGTGACCACGGCGTCGCCCTGCGCGGGGTCCCCGAGCCAGGCCCACTGGTTGCCGTTCCGGTCGACCTCGTAGGCGAGGCCGCGGGCCTCGGCCTGCTGCCGGAACCACGCCCGGCACTCGCCGTCGGCGCCGGTCCAGGCGAACCGCCGGTAGCCACCGGACCCGCGGTCCCGCCCGATGGGCAGCAGCTCCCGCCACATCGTGTGGAAGGAGTCCGCGGACGGACCGGGCGGCGGGCCGTCGCCCCGCACCGGCCCGGGACCGTCGTCCGCTCGCACCGTCACGCGTCGTCCCCCTCGCGCATGGGCACCCGCACGCCCCGCTCCTGGGCGACCGACTCGGCGATGTCGTAGCCGGCGTCCACGTGGCGGATGACGCCCATGCCGGGGTCGTTGGTGAGCACACGGCGGATCTTCTCGCCGCCGAGCTTCGTGCCGTCCGCGACCGTCACCTGCCCGGCGTGGATGGAGCGGCCCATGCCCACGCCGCCGCCGTGGTGGATGGACACCCACGACGCCCCGGACGCCACGTTGACCATGGCGTTGAGCAGCGGCCAGTCGGCGATCGCGTCGGACCCGTCGAGCATGGCCTCGGTCTCGCGGTAGGGGGAGGCGACGGAGCCGCAGTCGAGGTGGTCGCGGCCGATGGCCAGCGGGGCGGCCAGTTCGCCGCTCGCGACCATGTCGTTGAAGCGCTCGCCGGCCTTGTCGCGCTCGCCGTAGCCGAGCCAGCAGATGCGCGCGGGCAGGCCCTGGAAGTGGACGCGTTCACCGGCCAGTTTGATCCAGCGGGCCAGCGACTCGTTCTCCGGGAAGAGGTCGAGGATGGCCCGGTCGGTCTTGGCGATGTCGGCCGGGTCGCCGGACAGCGCGGCCCAGCGGAAGGGGCCCTTGCCCTCGCTGAACAGCGGCCTGATGTAGGCGGGGACGAAGCCCGGGAAGGCGAACGCCCGCTCGTACCCGGCGAGTTGGGCCTCGCCGCGGATGGAGTTGCCGTAGTCGAAGACCTCGGCGCCGGCGTCCTGGAAGCCGACCATGGCCTCGACGTGCCTGGCCATGGACTCCCGCGCGCGGGTGGTGAACCCGGCCGGGTCCTTGGCGGCGGCGGTCGCCATGTCCTCGAAGGCGATGCCGACCGGCAGATAGGCGAGCGGGTCGTGGGCGGAGGTCTGGTCGGTGACGATGTCGACGGGCGCGTCCATCGCGAGCAGTTGCGGGACCAGTTCGGCGGCGTTGCCGAGGACGCCGATGGACAGCGGCCTGCGGGCGTCGCGCGCCTCGACGGCCAGGTGGAGGGCGTGGTCCAGCGAGTCGGCGCGCACGTCGAGGTACCGGTGCTCGATGCGGCGCTCGATGGCGCGCGGGTCGCAGTCGATGCAGAGGGCGACGCCGTCGTTCATGGTGACCGCGAGGGGCTGGGCGCCGCCCATGCCGCCGAGGCCGGCGGTGAGGGTGATGGTCCCGGCGAGGCTGCCGCCGAACTTCTTCGCGGCGACGGCGGCGAAGGTCTCGTAGGTGCCCTGGAGGATGCCCTGGGTGCCGATGTAGATCCAGGAGCCGGCGGTCATCTGGCCGTACATGGTCAGGCCGAGGGCCTCCAGACGGCGGAACTCCTCCCAGTTGGCCCAGTCGCCGACGAGGTTGGAGTTGGCGATGAGGACGCGCGGGGCCCATTCGTGGGTCTGCATGACGCCGACCGGGCGGCCTGACTGGACGAGCATGGTCTCGTCCTGCTTGAGGGTCCGCAGCGTGCGGACCATGGCGTCGAAGGAGCGCCAGTCGCGGGCGGCCTTGCCGGTGCCGCCGTAGACGACGAGCTTGTCGGGGTGCTCGGCGACCTCGGGGTCGAGGTTGTTCTGGAGCATCCGGAGGGCGGCCTCCTGCTGCCATCCCAGGGCGCTCAGTTCCGTACCGCGCGGCGCTCGTACGGGCCGTGGTCCTGACATGGTCTGCCTCCTGGCGGTTGCTCCCGACGGACTGTTTTACTGCGGTTATTCACATCCTCGCTTGCTGAATAGAGCTAGTCAATACGCCGTACGTCCGGTGGTGGCGCGGTGGAGGTGCTTCGCTGGAGGCATGGAGTCGAGCGCGGACAGGCCGGGGGACGTCGTGGACGACGAGGCGGCCGGTCGCACCGAGGCGTCCGCACGGGCGGCGCGCCGGGACGAGGCGGTGCGGGCCGCCGTGGAGCAGGGCCTGCTGGGCCCCGACCGTCCGATCGTGGGCCTGCTCGACGTCGTCGGCATCCGGGAGTCCGCCGCCCGGCTGCGGAAGGCGTTCGCGCGCGTGCTGCCGGCCGGCACCCCCGTGCTGCACGCCTTCGCGGTCAAGGCGTGCCCGCTGGTGCCGGTGGTGCGGCTGCTGCACGAGGAGGGCATCGGCGCGGAGGTGGCGAGCCCGGGCGAGCTGGCGCTGGCCCGCGCGGCGGGGCTGCCCGGGGAGCGGATCGTGCTGGACGCGCCCGCCAAGACACCGGCCGAGCTGCGGGAGGCGCTGGCGCTGGGGGCCACCGTCCACGTGGACAACCCGCAGGAGCTGGACCGGCTCGACGCCCTGCACCGGGCGGCGGACCACCGCTCCCCTCTGGGAATCCGGGTGAACCCGCAGGTCGGCGCCGGTTCCATCGAGGCGCTGTCGACGGCCACGGCGACCTCCAAGTTCGGGGTGGCGCTGGGGGACGAGGGCGCCAGGGAGTGGGTGGTGCGGGCGTATCTCGACCGGCCGTGGCTGACCCGGCTGCATGTGCACGCCGGTTCGCAGGGTGTGCCGCTGTGCGTGATCGCCCGGGGCGTCGAGGAGACGTACCGGCTCGCCGAGGAGATCAACCGGCGCGCGGGCAGGCGGCAGGTCGACACGCTCGACATCGGCGGCGGGCTGCCGGTGAACTTCGGCTCGGACGCGACGACCCCGACGTACGCGCAGTACGCGCGGCTGCTGAGCGAGGCGGTGCCGGGGCTGTTCGACGGGCGGTACGGGCTGGTGACCGAGTTCGGGCGGTCGCTGCTCGCCAAGCACGGCACCGTGGTGGCGCGCGTGGAGTACACCAAGCGCTCCGGCGGGCGGGCGGTCGCGGTGACGCACGCGGGCGTGCAGGTGGCGACCCGCACGGTGTACGCGCCGGGGACCTGGCCGCTCAGGATCGCCGCCTACGACACGAAGGGCCGGCCCAAGCCGGGGCCCGACGTGGTGCAGGACGTGGCGGGACCGGCCTGCTTCGCCGGGGACCTGCTCGCCGAGGGGCGGCGGCTGCCGCTGCTGGAGCAGGGCGACCACGCGGCGGCGCTGGACACGGGCGCGTACTTCTTCGCGCACCACTACGCGTACAACTCCCTGCCCCGGCCGGGTGTCCACGGCTTCGCGCCGGACGGGTCCGGGGGCGTGTCCTTCGCGACCGTGCGCACACCGCAGACGCCCGAGGAGATCGTCGCCGAGTCCGGCGGGGCGCACACCGACGCGCTCACCGCCCTGCGCGCACCCGCTCAACGGGGTTGAACACGTGCGCAATTGACCGACCCTAGTCCACCGGACGCATGTTCCACCGGAAAATGCCAGAAGGCTCACCTGCCCCGCACACGGTGCGTAGTTTCTACGTCACTCAGCCGGACGCCCAGGCAGGAGAGGAGCCACTGTGCCCGGAATCGACGAGTGCCTGCTCGACGCCATGCGCCTGCCCGGAGCCCGGGGGGCCGCACTGGTGGACTGGACCAGCGGGCTGGCCCTGGGCACGGTCGGGGACGCGCCCGGCGAGGACCACGAGACGGCCGCCGCCGAGGCCGCGGAACTCGCGCGCACGGCCGCCGAGCACGTCGCCTTCGCCACCGGCGGAGACGACGGACGGCCACCGGTCGAGGACCTGATCGTCAGCAACCGGGACAGCTACCACCTGCTGCGGTTCGTGGACACGCCCTTCGACAGCACCGTGCTGCTGCACCTGTGGCTGGCCCGCGAGGACGGCAACCTGGCCCTCGCCCGCATCCGGCTCGGCGAGATGGCGGGGCGGCTGGTGCTGGGATGACCGTGGTCGGAACCGGCTCCCCGCCGCCGCTGCCCGTACGGGACCGCGCGGCCAACCAGGCGAGGGCCCGGGCCCGCGCCCTGGGCGCCGTCTCCCCGATGCTGGCCCGGCTCGCCGAGGAGCGCGCCACCGGCGTCCTCGTCCGCGAGCACGGCTCGCTGCACCTGACCGAGGGCCGCGTGGTGCACGCCGAGAGCCCGCACGCCCCCGGACTCGACGTGCTCCTGACCGCCCGTGGTCCCCTGGACCCGGACACCTGGCGGCGGGCCGCCGACCGGGCGGGCGGCGCGGCCGGGGCCGTCCGGCTGCTGGGCGAGACGGGTGCGCTGGGCACGGCGGCGCTGGAGATGTGCCTGCTGGGCGCGCTGTACGACGCCGGGTACTTCGCCCTCGCGCCCAGCAGCACCCCGGGCCGCTTCCGCTACGGCGACCCGCTCGCGCCGGCCCCCGCGCGCCCGGTCCCGGTGGCGGAGCTGGAGCGGGAGACGCTGCGCCGCCGGGAGCTGCTGGAGCGGGCCTGGCCCGATCCGGCCACCGACGCCCGGCCGCTCGTGCGGGCCCGTCCCGTGGCCGCCCCGCCCGTCCCGGCCCGCGCGCGGGCCGTGCTGGAGCGGATGGACGGTGTGCGCACGGCGCGCGAGATCGCCCGGGAGCTGGGCCGTCCGGCGTTCCACACGCTGCTGGAGGTACGGCGGCTGGCCGCGGCCGGATTCGTCGTCCCGGGACCGGCGCCGCCCGTGTCCCCTCCCCCGGCCGGCCCCTCGACCACCGCCCCGCCCGCCCGGCCGGCCGTCCACCCGACCGTCCACTTGACCACCCACCCGACGACAGACCCGACCACCGACCCCGACATCGCGCTGCTGAAGAGGCTCAGGGATGCGCTGGAGGCCCTTTGAACGGCTCCGACCCGCCGAAAGGAGCGATGTGATGCCGTCCGAGCCGGTACGGGACGCCGTCCTCGACGAACTGCGCCGGCTGCGCACCCGTCTCCCCCGGCTGACCGGTGCGCTCGCGGCCCGGGTGGACGGTCTGGTCGTCGCCCAGGACACCCCGGGCGTCGACCCGGAGGGACTGGCCGCGCTCACCGCGTCCGCGCTCGGCGGCTCGGTCCTGATCGCGGACGCGACCGCGCAGGGCAGCTTCCGCGAACTGCTGCTGCACAGCACGGGCGGCTACGTCGCGACCTACGCGGCGGGCCGCAGCACGGTGCTGACGCTGCTCGCCGAGGACCGGATCAACGTCGGCCGGCTGCATCTGGAGGGCCGCCGGTTCGGCGCCCGGATCGGGGAGCTGCTCGACGCCGCCGAGGACACGGCCGCCGAGGTGCCCGCGCGGGCCGCCGCCCGGCCGCCCGCCGCCCGCACCAGACCCACCCGCACACCCCGCGGTGCCGCCACCGACGCGCGGACCGCTACCGACAGTTGAACAGCCGAGAGGAAGACTCACCCATGGCGAACACCGAGACCGCGCTCAAAGAGGCCCTGACCTCCATCGAGGGCGCCACCGGCGTCGCGCTCGTCGACTACACCAGCGGGATGGCGCTGGGCACGATGGGCGGCAGCAAGACCTTCGACCTGAACGTGGCCGCCGCCGGGAACACCGACGTCGTACGGGCCAAGCTGCGCACGATGGAACACCTCGGCCTCAAGGGCGAGATCGAGGACGTCCTGATCACGCTGAGCGACCAGTACCACCTGATCCGGCTGCTCAAGAGCCGCGGCGGCAACGGGCTGTTCCTCTACCTCGTGCTGGACGCGGGCCGCGCCAACCTGGCGATGGCCCGGCACCAGCTGCGCAGGATCGAGCAGGATCTGGAGGTCTGAGGTCAGACGAGTGCGGCGGTGCGGCGGCGGGCCCCGCCGGGGGCCGCGTCGCCGGCCGCGACGCCGGTGGCGCGGTACGCCTTGACGGCCTCGCCCGCGGGCCGGCCGCCGCGGCGGTCGAGCCAGTCGACGCGCACCCACAGCAGGGTGTCGGCGGCCCGCTCGCGCCGCCCCAGCCAGGCCGCCTTCAGGCGCAGCCCGGCGCCGGTCCCGGCGAGCAGCATGCCGCCCGCGGCCGGCACGGCGAAGGAGACGCCGAGCGCGGCGGCGCACGCGAGCAGCAGCCACCAGCGGTGCCCGCGCCGCCAGGTGCGCACGCTGACGGACCGGTCCTGGAGCACGTCGTGCTTGCCGGCCCGGACGGCCGCGCGCAGCAGCCGGTCGTAGCGCCGCCTGCGGGTGTACGCGACGACGGCCGCGGCCACCAGGAACAGCGCGGCCCCCGCGAGGACGCCGATGCGCCGCCCGGTCAGTCCGGGCGGGAGCACACCGACGCCCGCGGAGAACACCCCGGCCCACCACAGCGGGCCCGCTCCGGCCCGCACCACGACGGCCACCCGGGCCAGTCCCTGTCCTCCTCGTGCCACGCCGTCCTCCCGCGTCACATCCGCGTCCACGTCCGAGGAGGCGCAGGCTAGGCGACCAACGTGAGACGAGCCTGAGAGCGGCCGGGCGGGTCACTCCACGAACAGCCCCCGGGCCGCGGCCCGCGCGTCGAACTCCTCCAGACGGGCCTGGGCCTCGGGGAGGTCGTCGCACATGGCCTCCAGCAGGACCCGGCCGAGGAGCATGGGCGCGCAGGCGGTGTCGAAGGCGAGGCCGGTGCCCACGGCGGCGGGCAGCAGGAGGTCGGACGCCTTGGCGACCGGGGCGAAGGCGGAGTCGGCGACGGTGACCACGAAGAGGCCTGCCTCCTTGGCGTAGCCGAGGGTGTCGACGACCTCGCGCGGGTGCCGGGGCAGCGCGAAGCACAGCAGGGCGGTGGCCCCGGCGCGCACGGCGGCGTCGATGCGGTCGTGGATCATCGTGCCGCCCTCGTCGAGCAGCCGGACGTCCGGGTGGACCTTGGCGGCGAAGTAGGAGAAGCCGTAGGCCTGGGAGGCGGCGGCGCGCAGGCCGAGCACGGGCAGCGGGCGGGAGGCGGCCAGCATCCGGCCCGCCCGCCGCACGGGCCGGGGGTCGGCCAGCACCTCGGCCAGGTGCCGCAGGTTCTCGATCTCCGCCTCGACGGCCTGCTGGTACTCGTTGTACGAGGCCGCGTCCGCCGCGGGCTCGGCCGGCACGACCTCGCGCAGGTGCTTGCGCAGGGCGGGGTAGCCGTCGAAGCCGAGGGCGACCGCGAAGCGGGTCACGGACGGCTGGCTGACGCCGGCGAGTTCGGCCAGCTCCACGCTGGACAGGAACGGCACGTCGGAGGCGCGCCGCACCATGCTGTGCGCGATGCGCCGCTGGGTGGGCGTGAGCCGGTGCCCCTCGAAGAGCGCCTGCAGTCGGGTCGCAGGGCTGTCGGTCACGCTCATGACGTGCTCCCCCTCCAGATGTCGGTGAACCGGTCGAGCAGTGCGGCGGCGGCCGTCACGTCGTCCGTGAGCGGCCGGTCGGCCGGGTCCGCGTCGAGGACCGCCTCGGCGAGCTCCAGGGCCCGGCCCGCCGGGAGTCCCGGGTCGGGCCTGAGGTCGCGCTGGCGCAGCGCCCGTACGGCGGCGACGAGTTCACAGCCCACCACCAGCCGGTACGCGGCGCACGCGCGCAGCGTCTGGCGGGCGGCGAGCGAGGCGAAGCTGGCCTGTTCCTCGACGCCCCGGGAGAGTACAGCGTGGCCGAGGGAGGCGGGGGCCGAGAAGGCGCGCAGATCACCGAGGGCGGCCGAGGCGGCGTACTCCAGGATCATCACGCCGGAGGAGGCGGGCTCCTGGTCGGCGAGGAAGGGCCGCAGCCGGGTGTAGGCGGGTTCGTTGAGCGTGGAGAGCCGTGAGGTGGACAGCCGTGCGACCTGGGTGAGGGACAGCCTGAAGTGGTCGAGGGCGAGGGCCAGTTGGGCCTGGTAGAAGCCGCCGTGGTGATAGGCGGCCAGGTCCTCGGCGCGGATGAGGGGGTTCTCGGCGGCCGCGTTGATCTCGACGGCGAGCACCTGTTCCAGGGCGTCGGCGGCGTCGTGCGCGGGTCCGTGGATCTGGGGCAGGCAGCGGAAGCCGTAGGGGTCCTGGATGCGGCCGAGCGGCGGGGTGGGCCGGTCGGCGGCGCCGATCAGCACCCGCATGCGCCGGGCGACCTCGACGCTGCCGCGGTGCGGGCGGGCGGCGTGCACGGGGGCGGCGTACGCCTCGTGCGAGCCGTCGACGGCGAGCAGGGAGAGCGCGGCGACGACCTGGGTGGCCTCGACGAGGGCGCGCAGCTCGTGCAGGGCGAGCGCGGACTGTCCGAGGGTGAGGGCGTTGCTGCTGATCAGGGCGAGGGCGTCGTTGTTGTCGAGGGGCTGCGGGGCGGGGGCGCCGGTGCCGCGCCAGGGGTGTTCGCCGGCGAGGGCGAGGCCCAGTTGGGCGAGGGCCGCGAGGTCGCCGGTGCCGACCGATCCGAATTCGTTGACGACGGGGTGCGCGCCCGACTCCAGGGCCTCGCACAGGGCCGTGACCACGCTGGGCCGCAGTCCGGCTCCCCCGGCGAGGAGCTGGTTGGCGCGGACCGCGAGCATCGCGCGGACCTGGCGGGCGGGCAGTTCCTCGCCGATGGCGCCCGCGTGGCTGCGCAGCAGGCGCAGCCCGTGCCCGGCGGCGGCCTCGGTGGGCACGTCCTCGGTGCGGTTGGCGCCCACGCCGGTGGAGCGGCCGTACACCCGTCCGGTGGCGGCGATCTTCCGGGCGGCGTCCCAGGACTCCTCCGCCCGGCGCAGCGCGTCGTTCCCGGGCACGGGGCGTGCGGCGCCGTCGGCGAGCCGTACGACGTCCCCGACGCCGAGTCCGATCCCGTCGAGGACAACCAGGTCGCCGCGTACAGATCCCCGGGCGTCCACGATCCGAGACGACATCAAGCCCAAACTCCCCTCAATCGGGACATCCGATCTTGTTCCCCGGTCATCAGTTACGGCGGATTAACACCGGAGCATTGACAACCTATTCAGACACCAAGAACTCTGCATGACGTTATACAGCCGGGCAAGGGACATCTCATGATCCAGTTCGACGCGGTCCACAAGCGTTTCCCCAACGGCACGACGGCGGTCCACGACCTCTCCCTGGAGATGCCGGAAGGAGGGGTGACCGTCCTGGTCGGATCCTCCGGCTGCGGCAAGACGACCACCCTGCGGATGATCAACCGGATGGTGGAGCCCAGCAGCGGCACCATCCACGTCGGCGGGCGCGACGTCACCGAGCAGGACGCCGCCGAGCTGCGCCGCTCCATCGGCTACGTCATCCAGCAGGCCGGCCTCTTCCCGCACCGCACGGTCCTCGACAACATCGCCACCGTGCCGCTGCTGCTCGGCTGGAACCGCCGCAGGGCGCGCGCCCGCGCCGCCGAACTCCTGGAGACGGTGGGGCTGACCGCCGACGCCGGACGGCGCTACCCGCACCAGCTCTCGGGCGGCCAGCAGCAGCGCGTCGGCGTCGCCCGCGCGCTGGCCGCCGATCCGCCCGTGCTGCTCATGGACGAGCCCTTCGGCGCGGTCGACCCCGTCGTGCGCACCCAGCTCCAGGACGAACTGCTACGGCTCCAGAAGGAGTTGAACAAGACGATCGTCTTCGTCACACACGACGTCGACGAGGCGGTACGGCTCGGCGACCGCATCGCGATCTTCCGCACCGGCGGCCACCTCGTGCAGTGCGCCCCGCCCGCCGAACTCCTCGCCCGCCCCGCCGACGACTTCGTGGCCGGCTTCCTCGGCGCGGAACGCGGCCTGAAGCTGCTGTCGCTGACCCCGCTCACCGACGTACCGCAGACGACCGCCCCGACGCTGCGCGCCGACGAGTCCCCGGCCGGCGCCGGCGACGGCCGCTGGCGGCTCGTCACCTCGGCCACGGGCCGGCCCCTCGGGTGGCTCGACACGGACCGCCCCGTGACCGGCCCGGCCGGCGACGCGCCGCTGCTGCCCGTCCGGGCCCTGCGCGACACCGACTCCCTGCTCTCGGCGCTCGACGAGTCCATCGCCTCGCCCAGCGGCCTCGTCGCACGGGTCGACGAGGACGGTGCCGTCACCGGCGTCACCTCGCGCGAGCTGATCCACGAGCACGCGGGCGCGGCCCACACGGCCGCCGCTCCGCTCGCCTCCGCCCCCACCCGGGAGCCCGCCGCATGACCGTCGACTGGTCCTGGGTCACGGAGCACGCCGGTGACCTGCTCACGCTCACGGTCTCGCACCTGGAGGCGGCGCTGACCGCCGTCCTGCTCGGGCTCGTGTTCTCGCTCCCGCTGGCCGTGCTCGCCCATCGGGTCCGCCCGCTGCGCGGCTTCCTGCTCGGCGTCTCCAACGTCCTGTTCACGATCCCATCCATCGCGATCTTCGTCCTGCTGCTGCCGGTCAGCGGTCTGACCCGCACCACCACCGTGATCGGCCTGACGGTCTACACCCTGGTCGTCCTGCTGCGGAACACGGTCGAGGGCCTCGACTCCGTCCCGGCCCGCACCAAGGAGGCCGCGAAGGCGATGGGCACCCGCCCGCTGCGCACCCTCCTGACCGTGGAGTTCCCGCTCGCGCTCCCCGTGATCATGGCGGGCGTGCGGATCGCCACGGTGATGTCGATCTCCCTGGTGTCCGTCGCGACCTACATCGGCGACGGCGGCCTCGGCCAGTTGTTCACCGACGGCTTCCAGCGCGACTTCCCGACCCCGGTGATCGCCGGAGTGGTCCTGACCCTCCTGCTCGCCGTCGTCGCGGACGCCCTGCTGGTCGCCCTCCAGTACGTCCTCACCCCGTGGCGAAGGAGGCGGGCCTGATGTACGAACTCTTCTCCGACCTCGGCAAGTGGCTGGTCAGCGGAAGTCAGTGGTCCGGCCCCGACGGCATCGCCCACCGGGTGGCCGAACACCTCCAGTACTCCCTGCTGGCCACGCTGGTCGCCGCCGCGATCGGCCTTCCGGTCGGCCTGCTGATCGGCCACACCGGCAAGGGCGCCTTCCTCGCGATCAACCTCGCGTCCTTCGGCCGCGCCCTGCCCACCGTCGGCCTGGTCGTCCTGGTCTTCCTCGCCGGCGGCCTGTCCATGCTGCCGGTGTACGTCGCGCTGGTCGCCCTCGCGGTCCCGGCCATCGTCACCAACACCTACGCCGGCATGACCTCCGTCGACCCGGACGTGCGCGACGCGGCGCGCGGCCAGGGCATGCGCGGCCACCAGGTGCTGTTCCAGGTCGAGTTGCCCCTCGCGCTCCCCCTGATCATGACGGGCCTGCGGCTGGCGCTGATCCAGGTCGTCGCGACGGCGACCATCGCCGCGTACGTCTCCTTCGGGGGCCTCGGCCGCTACGTCTTCGACGGCCTCGCGCAGCGCGACCTGGTCCAGGTGCTCGGCGGCGCGGTCCTGGTCGCCGTGATCGCCGTCGTCCTGGACCTGGCCCTCAGCGGCCTCCAGCGCTTCCTCTTCCGACACCGCACCGCCTAGGGGACACACGCCCATGAATCGACGCACCCTCCTCGGCGGCCTGTTCGCGGCCGCCTCCGTCCCCGCGCTGTCCGCCTGCGCGAACGGCATCACCTCCCTCGACGGACAGGGCTCCGCCTCCGGTGGCGGCGGCTCCAGCAAGGGCGGGGTCACCATCGGCACCGCCAACTTCACCGAGAACCAGATCCTCGGCTACCTCTACGCGGCCGTCCTCACGGCGGCGGGCGTGAAGACGAAGGTCCGGCCCAACCTCGGCACCCGCGAGATCGTCATTCCCGCGCTCAGGGGCGGCGACATCGACCTGCTGCCCGAGTACCAGGGCGCCCTGCTCAACTACCTGGACCCCAAGGCCACCCCCACCGAGCAGGGCGAGATGCAGAACTCCCTCACGCTCGCCCTGCCGGCCGGCCTCCAGGTGCTGCCGTACGGCGCGGCCGAGGACTCGGACGCCTTCGTCGTCACCCGCGAGACCGCGGCCAGGTACGGCCTGGCCTCCCTCGCCGACCTGCGCAAGCAGAACGGCAGGCTCGTCATCGGCGCCGCGCCCGAGGTGAAGAAGCGTCAGGTCGGCGCGGTCGGCCTGAAGGACGTGTACGGCGTGGAGTTCAAGGAGTTCAAGTCGCTGGACTCCGACGGCCCGCTGGTCAAGGGCGCCCTGAAGAAGGGCGACGTCGACGTGGCGAACCTCTTCACCACCGACACCGACATCGAGGCCAACGGCTGGGTGGTGCTGGCCGACCCGAAGCATCTGATCCCGAGCCAGCACATCGTGCCGCTCATCGCCGACCGCAAGGCCGACGACACGGTCCGCAAGGCGCTCGCCCGGCTCGGCAACACCCTGACCACGGCCGACCTGACCGAGCTGAACCGGCAGGTGGACAAGGACAAGAAGGACCCCGAGGACGTGGCGGACGCCTACGCCCGTCGCAAGGGCCTGGTGAAGTAGCCGGGACCGGCCGGACTCGGCCGCCGGGCCGCCGGATGCGGACCCCCGGGGCAACCCGGGGGCTAACCCCAGTGCGGCGGGCCCGGCGCCTCCCTAGCCTGGCGAACATGACCGGAATGGACGCGCGCGACCCCGACCTCAAGAAGGAACTCGACGCCACGCTGCGGGCCCGCGGGGAACTGGGCGAGGAGTACGAGTCCGCGTTGGTCGACTCGTTCCTGGAGAAGATCGACCGGCGCATCGACGGCGCGGTCGAGCGACGGCTGCGCAGGACGCTCGCCGAGCAGCGGATGGAGGTGGCCCGCGGTCCGCGCTCGTCGGGCCCCACGGACTCCTGGGGCGAGCGGTTCGGCTTCGCCATCGTCTCGCTGGTCCTGGCGGTCCCGCTGTCCGCGATCGGCGGCGGCATCGGGCATCTGCCCGGCCTCCTGGTGACCTGGGTGGGCATCGTCGGCGTCAACGTGGTCCAGGCGGCCCGCACCAACCCGGGCCTCTTCGGCCGCCGTCGCGGAAGGTCCCCGGAGAGCTCCGGCTGGGAGGACTGACACTCCCTCGCACGGACACGGCCGGCGCGGGACGACCGGCGGAGCACGACCGGTACGGACACCACGGGTACGGACCCGGCGTCGAGGCGCATGGATCCGGCCGGGGCCGGAAAGATTATGCGCGGGGACCGCCGCACCCCCGTTGCCGGGGGGCGGGACGACGGCGGTCCCCGCGAGGGACGCGGGCCGGGTCAGGGCCGGGCTTGCGCGTCCTAGGCGTCCATGGAGGTCCGGGAGCCGCTCCGGAGGTCCTTGGCGCCGTTCGGCGTCGGCCGGGGCGGGGAGCCGCTCCCGCCCTGCCGACACCCCCTAATCTGCCGGAGCCGTGTTAAGCCGGTGCTGCGCGCACGTGACACGCTCGTACCACTTCCGCGAAGTCCGGCGCCCCTGAGGGAGAACCGCAAGTTCCCCGCCGACACGGCCCGTTCACCGGACGTTTCCTACTGCTTGCCGCCCTTGGCGAGGAAGGCCAGCAGGTCCTGTCGGCTGACCACACCGGTCGGCCTGCCCTCGACAAGGACGATCGCCGCGTCCGCCGACCCGAGCACGGACATCAGGTCCGCGACCGGCTCGCCGGAGCCGACCTGGGGCAGCGGAGCGCACATGTGCTTCTCCAGCGGGTCCTCCAGCGAGGCCCGCTTGCTGAACAGCGCGTCCAGCAGCTCCCGCTCGACGACCGAGCCGACGACCTCGGCGGCCATCACGTCCGGGTGGCCCGCGCCCGGCTTCACGACCGGCATCTGCGAGACGCCGTACTCGCGCAGCACCTCGATGGCCTGGCCGACGGTCTCCTCCGGGTGCATGTGCACGAGCGAGGGCATCGCGCCGTCCGCCTTGTCGTCGAGCACGTCGGCGACGCGGGCGCTCGGGCCCTCGTCCTCCAGGAAGCCGTAGTCGGCCATCCACTCGTCGTTGAAGATCTTGCTCAGATAACCGCGGCCGCTGTCGGGCAGCAGCACGACCACGACGTCGTCGGGGCCGAGCCGCTCGGCGACGCGCAGCGCGGCGACCACGGCCATGCCGCAGGAGCCGCCGACCAGCAGTCCCTCCTCCTTGGCGAGGCGCCGGGTCATCTGGAAGGAGTCCTTGTCGGACACGGCCACGATCTCGTCGGCCACGCTCCGGTCGTAGGCGGTCGGCCAGAAGTCCTCGCCCACGCCCTCGACCAGGTAAGGCCGCCCGGAGCCGCCGGAGTAGACGGAGCCCTCGGGGTCGGCGCCGACGATCCGCACCCTGCCCTCGCTCGCCTCCTTGAGGTAGCGGCCGGTGCCGGAGATGGTGCCGCCGGTGCCCACGCCCGCCACGAAGTGGGTGATCCGCCCCTCGGTCTGCTCCCACAGCTCGGGGCCGGTCGAGTGATAGTGCGAGAGCGGGTTGTTCGGGTTGGAGTACTGGTCGGGCTTCCACGAGCCCGGCGTCTCACGCACCAGCCGGTCGGAGACGTTGTAGTACGAGTCGGGGTGCTCGGGGTCCACGGCGGTCGGGCAGACGACCACTTCGGCGCCGTACGCGCGCAGCACGTTGATCTTGTCGGTGCTCACCTTGTCGGGGCACACGAAGATGCACTTGTACCCCTTCTGCTGGGCCACGATGGCCAGGCCCACACCGGTGTTCCCACTGGTCGGCTCGACGATGGTGCCACCGGGCTTCAGCTCGCCGCTCTGTTCCGCCGCCTCGATCATGCGCAGGGCGATGCGGTCCTTCACGGAGCCACCCGGGTTGAAGTACTCGACCTTGGCCAGCACGGTCGCCCGGATGCCCTTGGTGACGTTGTTGAGCCTCACCAGCGGGGTGTTGCCGACGAGGCTGATCATCGAGTCGTGGAATCGCACCGTTGTCTCCGGTCGCTTGCAAAAGAAGTGGTCCTAGTGGTTCCGCCAGCCTAAGGCCCCCGGGGTCGGGGGGCCGGGCGTTCACTCCCCGTTGAGATTGGCGCACGGCACGTACGGGGCAAGGAGTGGATGTACGGCAACGAGGAGGTGGCGGCGACGCATGACGAACATGTCGAGGGCGAGGGTGGCCCGGCGGATCGCGGCCGGCGCGGCGTACGGCGGCGGCGGGGTCGGACTGGTGGGAGCGGCGGCCGTGGGGCTGCTGCTGGCCGAGGTGCAGATGGCCAAGCGCCATGTGGGCAACGGGGACGGCGGGCGGGTGCCCACGGCGGAGGGCCGGTACGGCAGGCAGTACACCACCCCGGGCGACCCGCCCCTGCGGCTGACCCTGCTCGGCGACTCCACGGCCGCGGGCCAGGGGGTGCACCGCTCGGGGCAGACGCCGGGCGCGCTGCTGGCGTCGGGGCTCGCGGCCGTCGCGGAGCGGCCGGTGGAGCTGCGGAACGTGGCGCTGCCGGGCGCCCAGTCCGACGACCTGGACCGCCAGGTGGGCCTGGTCATGTGCGCGGCGGAGCCGGTGCCCGACGTCTGCGTCATCATGATCGGCGCCAATGACGTCACCCACCGGATGCCCCCGACCCGCTCGGTGCGGCACCTGGCGGCGGCGGTACGGCGGCTGCGCACCGCCGGCGCCGAGGTGGTCGTCGGCACCTGCCCCGACCTGGGCACGATCGAGCCGGTCCAGCAGCCGCTGCGCTGGCTGGCCCGGCGGGCCTCGCGGCAGCTGGCGGCGGCCCAGACGATCGGCGTGATCGAGCAGGGCGGGCGCACGGTGTCCCTGGGCGACCTGCTCGGCCCCGAGTTCGCGGCCAACCCCCGGGAGCTGTTCGGCCCCGACAACTACCACCCCTCGGCGGAGGGCTACGCCACGGCCGCGATGGCGGTCCTGCCCACGATGTGCGCGGCGCTCGGGCTGTGGCCGGCCGACGAGGAGCGCCCGGACGCCTCGCGCCGCGAGGGCTTCCTGCCGGTGGCACGGGCGGCGGCCGAGGCGGCGGCGGAGGCCGGCACCGAGGTCACGGCGGCCCTGCCGACCGGTCCGCGCGGCCCCTGGGCCCTGCTGAAGCGCAGGCGCAGGCGCGGGGTGCCGGAGCCGGACGCCTCGGAGCCGACGTCCGCGCCCTCCAGCCCGTCCGGCGTGTGAGGGCCGGCCTGCCACACCCTTCCCGGAGAGCAAAGCAAGCGCTTGGACAAGTGCGGTCAGGGTCACACACCCGCACGGGTGACCGGGAGCCTACGTGCGGGTAACTTCCCAACCGGCCCTGCCCGCTCTCCGTACGTCCCTGGAGCCGTGATGCCCGAAGCCGTGATCGTCTCGACCGCCCGTTCCCCCATCGGCCGCGCCTTCAAGGGCTCCCTCAAGGACCTGCGCCCCGACGACCTGACCGCCACGATCATCCAGGCCGCCCTCGCCAAGGTCCCCGGGCTCGACCCGGGGGACATCGACGACCTGATGCTCGGCTGCGGCCTGCCCGGCGGCGAGCAGGGCAACAACCTCGGCCGGATCGTCGCCGTACAGATGGGCATGGACCACCTGCCGGGCTGCACGATCACCCGTTACTGCTCCTCGTCCCTCCAGACCAGCCGCATGGCCCTGCACGCCATCAAGGCCGGCGAGGGCGACGTCTTCATCTCCGCGGGCGTCGAGACGGTCTCCCGCTTCGCCAAGGGCAACTCCGACAGCCTCCCGGACACCCACAACCCCCTCTTCGCCGAGGCCGAGGCCCGCACCGCCGCGGTCGCCCGGCAGGAGGGCACCGCCTGGCACGACCCGCGCGAGGACGGCCTCGTCCCGGACGCCTACATCGCGATGGGCCAGACGGCCGAGAACCTGGCACGCCAGAAGGGCATCACCCGGCAGGACATGGACGAGTTCGGCGTCCGCTCCCAGAACCTCGCCGAGGAAGCCGTCAAGAACGGCTTCTGGGAGCGCGAGATCACCCCGGTGACGCTCCCCGACGGCACGGTGATCTCCAAGGACGACGGTCCCCGCCCGGGCGTCACGATGGAGGGCGTCCAGGGCCTCAAGCCCGTCTTCCGCCCCGACGGCCTGGTCACCGCCGGCAACTGCTGCCCCCTGAACGACGGAGCGGCGGCCGTCGTCGTCATGTCCGACACCAAGGCGCGCGAGCTCGGCCTGACCCCGCTCGCCCGCATCGTGTCCACGGGCGTCTCCGCCCTGTCCCCCGAGATCATGGGCCTGGGCCCGGTCGAGGCGTCCCGGCAGGCCCTGCGCCGCGCCGGCCTGACGATCGACGACATCGACCTGGTCGAGATCAACGAGGCGTTCGCCGCCCAGGTGATCCCCTCCTACCGCGAGCTGGGCATCCCGCTGGAGAAGCTCAACGTCAACGGCGGCGCCATCGCGGTCGGCCACCCCTTCGGCATGACCGGCGCCCGCATCACCGGCACACTGATCAACTCCCTCCAGTGGCATGACAAGCAGTTCGGCCTGGAGACCATGTGCGTCGGCGGCGGCCAGGGCATGGCCATGGTGCTCGAACGCCTCAGCTGAGCCCGCTCGGTGACCGTCGCGGGACCCAACGTGATGCGGTGGCCCGGCGTTCGAGCGATCCTCGAACGCCGGGCCGATTTGTGATCCAATCTCCCCCAGGATGTGACCTATCTCCCTTCCGGGAGATATCTACGCAGGTCAGCGCGGTTGTACAGGTAATCCCCAGGGCCAAAGTCCCGTCCGTTTCGTGACGTTACGCACTGACAGCTGGTTAGTCCACCCTTCAAGCTGATGTAGGAAGTCGGGGGTCGACTTTGAACCGGGAGTACGTCAGTGAGCGCCATGCCGATCGCCTTGCTGCTCACCACGGCCGCCACGGGCGCCGTGGGCGTCGCCGTCCTGCGCACCGTCCTGCTGCTGCGCCGACAGGTCGCCGCTCTGCACACCCAGCTCGCCGAGAGCCAGGCGGCCACCATGCGGGCGCTGCTGCCCGCGGCCCGCTCCACGGCCGATGCGGAGGGGATACGCGCCGCCGTGGCCGAGGCCCTGGCCGAGGAGCGGGAGCGTGAACTGGCCGAGGCCCGCGCGTTCTGGGCCGCCCAGGAGGCGCGGGACGCCTCCGACGCCCCCACGCCGCTCGGTCTCGACAACGAGCCGTTCCTGCCCCGCCAGACCGACTTCGCGGGCTTCGAGCCGCTGGAGCCGGTGGCCGAGGCCGCGACCGAGGCCGACGAGTTCGCCGGGGACTCCCCCGAACTGGCCGCGGCCCGCCGCCGCCACCCCTCGCACCCGGACTTCGTACCGGTGCAGTCGCCGGTCGTGAACGACCATGAGCGTACCGTGTCCGTGCTGGAGCAACTGGCCGACGACGCCGTCGAGTTGACGGACGTGCGGCCGGGCCCGCTCGGCACCCTCGACGTCTACGTCTTCGCCGACGGCACCACCCTGTGCATGACCCCGGGCCACCGCGAGACGGCGGAACGCCTGGCCGCGGCCCTCCGCGCGGGCGAGACCCCGGTCCTGCTCGGCGGCTCCGGAGTCTCGGGCGCCTACACCCTCACCTTCACGTGCGGCGAGGAGACGGTCTACATCCTGGCGGACCGCGTCATAGCGTCCCTGTAGGACCTGTGGGACAGCGCCCCCGAAGGAGCGCGGGGAACCGCGCGCCCGGCCACGACGCACCGCGGGCCGCGAACGGCGCCTAGACCCCCGCCCTCTTCTGCGCCTCCTCGACGAGACGGACGGCATCGAACACCTCGGCCTCGCTGCGCAGCACCACCGCCAGGTCATGCCCGGCGACCGTGATCTGGTCCGCCACGGCGAACATCCCCGCCTCCGGCATCTCACGGGGCTCGCCCGAGGGGTCCTCGATGCGCTGGGCACGCACCGCCATCTCCCTGGCCAGGGCCAGCGCCGCGGCGGCCCCGCTGCGCTGGAGCCGGCTCTGCGGAGCGGCCCGCAACCGGTCGGCGAAGTGATCCACGGCACGGGTCAGGGGCGTCGTATCAACCACGCCGCGAGCGTAACGCGTCGCCGCAGGACTGTTGCCAACACGCCAACGCTCAGGCACGGTGACGTGAAGGACCGGCTTCGAATGCGTCCGGAGGCGCCGATGTCCCAAGTCTTCTCCGAGGAGACCCATCGCAACCTGCTCGCCCGCATCCCCCACTGCACCGGTCGTGAAGTCTCCGACTGGCTTCGCGAGGTCGACGAAGGACCCGCTCTCTTCCGCTTCGAGGAGAAGGTCACCTGGCTGCGCCACGAGTACAACCTGGCGTACGGCCACGCCAAGGCGATCGTCCACGAGTACGACCTGAGGAGGGCCGCGCGCAAACTGCTCTAGGCGCGCACATCCGGAACACGAAAGGGCCCCGGGACGGATCCCGGGGCCCTTCCACGTCACAGGGCGTACGACGGCCGCGGTGGCCGCCGGCCGCTAGTCGCTGCTGCTGAAGATCGCCACCAGCCGCAGCATCTCCACGTAGATCCACACCAGGGTCATGGTGAGGCCGAACGCGGCCAGCCACGCCTCGTTGCGGGGAGCGCCGTAGGCGATGCCGTCCTCGATCTGCTTGAAGTCGAGGGTCAGGAAGAAGGCGCCGAGCAGGATCGCGATGATGCCCACGATCGCGCCGAGCGGACCGAAGCTGCGCAGACCGCCGTCCTCGGCGACACCGAAGGCCACGAGCAGCAGGTTGACCGCCATGACCACGATGAACGCCATCGCGATGGCGAGACCGATGCGGGCGTACCGCGCGGTGACGCGGATCCAGCCGGCCCGGTAGACCAGGAGGGTCGCGCCGGAGACGGCCATCGTGCCGAGCACGGCCTGGAACGGGGCGCCGCTCCACGCGCTGTTGTACATCTCGCTGATCACGCCGAGGAAGATGCCCTCGAAGGCGGCGTATCCCAGGATCAGCGCGGGGGACGGGGTGCGCTTGACGCTCTGCACGATCGCCAGGACCATCGCGACCAGCGCCGAGCCGATCGCCAGCCCGAAGCTGCCGGACGAGACCGGAAGCAGGGCCCAGGCGAGGACCGCGCCGAGGGCGACCACACCGAGCGTGGTGGCCGAGCGCATGACGACGTCGTCCATCGTCATCCGGTCGGTGGTGACCGGGGCCTGCGGCGGGGCGCCGTACTGCTGGTCCTGGGCGTACGGGTTCGTCGCGTACGGGTTCTGCGCGTAGGGGTTGCCCTGTGCGTACCCGGCCTGCGGCGCGGTGTTGAAGCCCGCGTAGCCGTTGTCGCGGCTGAACCCCCGTCGCGAGAAGACCGGGTTGCTGCTCCTCATTTCACTCCTCCATGGCCACCGTGCGTGGCCTTGGCCTCAAGGGTAATGGGCTGGCAAAGGATTGACCCTAGTACCTGGGGAGGATCTTTCCCGCCCTGGTGCGCAACACGCTACGCGGAAGCCTCATTCCCAGCCATGGACGGCCCCATTCCATGACCGATCCGCTACACATCCGGAACCTGGTCGAACCGGAATCCGGTGTACGCCTCGGCGAGGTCGGTCTCGGCCGATCGGGTGGTGGCGATGCGCTCCAGGCGGGCGAGCTGGAGGCGGTCGTCGAAGGGGGTGGCGTCGGGCGCGCGGTGCAGCATCGTCGTCATGTCGTACGAGAACCGCTCGGCCTGCCAGACCCGGCGCAGACAGGTCGCCGAGTAGGCATCGAGCAGTTCCGGCGAGCCGGTCCGCTCGGCGTGGACCAGCGCGCGGGCGAGGGTGACGACGTCGCCGACGGCCAGGTTGAGGCCCTTGGCTCCGGTGGGCGGCACGATGTGGGCGGCGTCCCCGGCGAGGAACAGCCGGCCGTGCCGCATGGGCTCGTGGACGTACGAGCGCATCGGCGTGACCGACTTCTGGGTGAGGGGCCCGCGCCGCAGCCGCCAGCCGTCGGCCGTCTCGAAGCGGCGTTCCAGCTCGTCCCAGACGGCGGTGTCGCTCCACTCCCGCGCGTCGGTCTCCGCGGGCACCTGGAGGTAGAGGCGGGAGACCTCGGACGAGCGCATGGACAGCAGGGCGAAGCCGCGGTCGTGGCGGGCGTAGACCAGCTCGTCGTGGGAGGGGGCGACGTCGGCGAGGACACCGAGCCAGGCGTAGGGGTACGAGCGTTCGAAGACCTGGGAGACGCTGTCGGGCACGGTGGCGCGGGCGACCCCGTGGAAGCCGTCGCACCCGGCGACGTACGCGCACTCCAGGACGTCCTCCCGGCCCTCGTGCCGGAAACGGACGCGCGGCCGGTCGCCCTCGACGCCCTCGATCGCGAGCGCCTCCGCGCCGAACAGCAGCGGGCCGCCCTCCTTCAGCTGGAGGGCGATGAGGTCCTTGCACACCTCCGTCTGGGCGTACACCGTGACGGACCGGCCGCCGGTGCGGCCGGGGAAGTCGACGCGGTGGCGCCTGCGGTCGAAGCGCAGCTCGATCCCGTCGTGCCGCAGCCCCTCCCGGTCCAGGCGGTCGGCCGCCCCGGCCGCGCGCAGCACGTCGACGGTGCCCTGTTCCAGGATTCCGGCGCGCTGGCGCTGTTCGACGTAGGGGCGGTCCCGGCTCTCCAGGACGACCGACTCGATCCCGGCGCGGTGCAGCAGCCGCGCGAGCAGCAGCCCCGCGGGGCCCGCTCCGACGATCCCGACCGTGGTACGCATCGCCCGAGTCTCCGACCGGGCCCGGCGCCTGTCAACGGCGTCGTCCGCTCACGGCCGGACGGCCCACGGGGTACTGACGAGGAACTTCTTCAGCTGCTCGGCGTGGACGGCCGCCGCGGCCCGCCAGGGCGCCGGGTCGGCGGCCGCGGTCTCCCGCCAGTAGCGGTCCACGGCGGTCGCGAACGCGCCGACGGCCTCGGGCTCGGAGGCCCGCCAGGAGGCGGCGCGCTGCACCCAGGACACCGCGCGCGGCGCGGTCTCGCCCGCGGCCATGATCCGCAGGGCGAGCAGGAAGGGGTCGATCCAGGCCGCGCCGCGCAGCGCCCGCCCCCATCCGACGAGGCGGACCCGCCCGTCGTCGATCAGCACGTCGCCGGGGTCCCAGCCGGCGTGCAGCAGCGTGTCGCCGCGGAACAGCTCGGCCTCCCCCGGCTCGGCGTACGCACCCCAGTGTTCCTCGGCCGTGGCGAGGCCGTTCGCCCCCGGGGCCGCGGCCCCCTGCACCTCGGCGAGCGCGCGCAGGACGAGCACCAGGTCGGCGGCGGAGGAGTAGTCGGCGCACCGGCCGCCGACCCCGGCGTACCCGAGCACGGTCCACCCGTCGGCGTGCGCCCGCCACGACACCCGGGGGCAGACCCCGGGCAGCAGGTCCGCGACGGCCTCGTCCGCGGCCGTCGCGGCCGGGCCGGGCACGGCCCTGACGAGGACGTCCCCGCGGTCCGCGCCGAGCACGAGGACGGCACCGCCGTCGCCCCCCACGCCCACCGCGCGGGTCGGCCCGAAGGCCCCCGCACATGCCTCGACCGCCTCCCGGACGGGGGCGGGCAACTCGTCGAAGGGTACGGCCGGCATGGACACGAAACGTGGTTCCTCAGTCAGCGTCGGTCACGACAGGGGCGCGCCCCTGCGCCCAGGGTAGGTCGCGGCCCCATGGGCGCGAGGGCGTTTTCCCTAGTCGGAGGGGTCGTCGGCCCCCGGACCGACCAGTTCCGGCCACCCGCGGACGGGTCGGTGGGGCGGTCTGTCGCACTTCCATGGGAGTCATGGGGCGAGTGGTGCGTACATCTATTTTGCTGAGCTGTGACGCGGATGGGGGACTGTGGCCGGGCCCCGCGCGTGTTTACGTGGTGTCACCCGGAATCCTCGTCACGGAGGTGTGCGCCATGGCCGACGCCGCGCTGCGGCTGAAGAGCCTCTTCGAACAGTTGGTGGGGGCACCGCTCCCGGTGCGCATCCGCGCCTGGGACGGTTCACAGGCGGGCCCGCCCGAGGCCCCCGCCCTGGTCGTACGGCACCGGCGGGCCCTGCGCCGGCTGCTGTGGAAGCCCGGCGAACTGGGCCTGGCCCGCGCGTGGGTCGCCGGCGAGCTCGACGTCGACGGCGACCTCTACACCGCCCTCGACCTGCTCTCCGGATACATCTGGGAGCGCGGCGAGGACGCCCGTACGCTCGCCCAGGCCCTGCGCGACCCGGACGTGCGCGCCGCCGGCCGGGAACTGCTGAAGCTCGCCGGCCCGCCCGTCCCGCCGCCCCCGCCCCGCGAGGAGGTCCGCAGACACCGCCATCTGCACACCCGCCGCAGCGACAAGCAGGCCATCAGCCACCACTACGACGTGGGCAACGACTTCTACGAGATCGTCCTCGGCCCGTCGATGGTGTACTCCTGCGCCTACTGGGAGGACGGCGGCACCCTGGAGTCCGCCCAGCGCGACAAGCTCGAACTCGTCTGCCGCAAGCTGGCCCTGGCCCCCGGGCAGCGGCTGCTCGACGTCGGCTGCGGCTGGGGCTCCATGGCGATCCACGCCGCCCGCGAGCACGGGGCGCACGTCGTCGGTGTCACCCTCTCCCACGAGCAGGCGGCCTACGCCCGCAAGCGGGTCGCCGACGAGGGTCTGACGGACAAGGTGGAGATCCGCGTCCAGGACTACCGGGACGTCGTCGACGGGCCCTACGACGCCATCTCCTCGATCGGCATGGCCGAGCACGTCGGCGCCGAGCGGTACCTGGAGTACGCGAGCGATCTGCACGCCCTGCTGAAGCCCGGCGGACGGCTGCTCAACCACCAGATCGCCCGCCGCCCGCAGCGGGACGAATCGGCGTACGACGTGGACGAGTTCATCGACGCCTACGTCTTCCCGGACGGCGAGCTGGCCCCCGTCGGCACCACCGTCAACCAGCTGGAACGGGCCGGCTTCGAGGTCCGTGACGTGGAGTCGATCCGCGAGCACTACGCCCTCACGCTCCGCCGGTGGGTGGAGCGCCTGGAGGCCGACTGGGGCCGCGCGGTACGGCTCACCAGCCCCGGCCGGGCCCGCGTCTGGCGCCTGTACATGGCGGCCTCCGCGCTGGCCTTCGAGCACAACCGGATCGGCGTCAACCAGGTGCTGGCGGTCCGCACGCCGGTCTCCGGCGACTCCGGGCTGCCGCTGCGCCCGCGCACCTGGCACTGAGGCGCGCACCGGAAAGGGCCCCGCTCCGAGATCGGAGCGGGGCCCTTCCGCCGTACGGTCCGCGGTGCGCCCCCGGCTACTGGGACTTGATCGCCGACAGCATGTTCAGCCGGGCCGCGCGGCGGGCCGGCCACAGCGCCGCGAGGACGCCGACCACCGCCGCCAGGAGGAGGAAGACCACCATGCGGTCCCAGGGCACGACCAGTTCGTAGGTCGCCATCCGGGTGCCGAGCAGCCGGCCGGCCGCCCAGCCGAAGAACACGCCGAGACCGATGCCGAGGACCCCGCCGAACAGGGAGATCACCAGGGACTCCAGCCGGACCATCCGCTTGACGGCCTTGCGGTCCAGGCCGATCGCGCGGAGCATGCCGATCTCCTGGGAGCGCTCGAACACCGACATGGCCAGGGTGTTGACGACACCGAGGACCGCGACGATCACCGCCATGGCGAGCAGGCCGTAGAGCATGTTCAGCATCAGCGTGAACACCTGCGCGATGGCGTCGGAGATGTCCTTCTTGCTCTGGACCAGGATCGCCGGGTTGGAGCCGAGCGCCTTCTCCAGCCTGTCCTTGGTGGCGGCGGAGGCGCCGTCGGCCGTCTTCACCATGACCTGCATGTCGGCCGGATCGCTCTGGTGCGGGGCGAGGGTGGCGTTGTCGAGCATGATCCCGCGGATCATCTGGTTGCCCTCGTAGACCCCGGCGACCGTCAGGGTCTGCTTGCGGCCGTCCTCGTAGGCGACCGTGAAGTCCGAACCGGCCTTCCAGTGGTGGGAGTCGGCGGTGTCCCGGTCCACCACGACCCGGTCGCCCGCGACCGTGAACGACCCGTCGTCCACCTTGAGGTCGGTCAGCTCACCGATGCTCGCGCCGTCTACGCCGGTCAGGAACTCCGTCTCGCCGTCGATGCGGGAGGGGGCGTTGCGCAGCGGGCTGCTGGCGGTGACGCCGCGCGTGTCCTTCAGCTTCGCGTCGACGTCCGGGGAGAGCGGGTTGCGGTTCGCCATCGCCACCACGTAGTCGGCCCGGAGCGCGGCGGACGCCATCCGGTCGATCGAGTGCTGGAGGCTGCCCGCCGTCACCGTCATGCCGGTGATCAGGGTCAGGCCGATCATCAGCGCGGACGCCGTCGCGGCCGTGCGGCGCGGGTTGCGCACCGAGTTCTGGCGGGCCAGCTTGCCCGAGACACCGAACACGCGCAGCAGCGGGGCGGCGGCCGCGATCAGCGGGCGGGACAGCAGCGGGGTCAGGATGAACACGCCGATGATCAGCAGGACCGCGCCGAAGCCCATGGGGGCCTGGCCGTCGGAGCCGCTCATGGTGGTGGCCGCGAGGATCACGGCGACACCGGCCGCCGAGAACAGCGCGCCCAGCGTGTTGCGCAGCACCAGGGACCTGGTGGTCGCCTTGGCGTGCACGCTGCTCATCGCGGCGACCGGCGGGATCTTCGCGGCCCGGCGGCCCGGCAGCCAGGCGGCGAGCACCGTCACGAGGACACCGACCACGAGGGCCGCGAGCACCGTGCCCGGCGACACGATCAGCGGGCCGTCCGGCACCCGGGCGCCCAGCGACCCCATCAGCGAGATGAGTCCGGCTCCGATGCCGATGCCTGCGACCAGTCCGGTCACCGCGGCCACCGCACCGACCACAAACGCCTCGATCAGCACCGAGCGGGTGACCTGCCGGCGGGTGGCGCCGACCGCGCGCAGCAGCGCGAGTTCCTTGGTGCGCTGGGCGACCAGCATGGTGAAGGTGTTGGCGATGATGAACGTGCCGACGAACAGCGCGATGCCGGCGAAGACCAGCAGCCCCTGCTTGAGGCCGCTCATCGAGGCGGCGATCATCTCGGCCTGGTCGTCGGCGAGTTTCCGGCCCGTGGTGGTCTCGGTGAGGCCCCGGGGCAGCGCCCGGTCGAGCTGCGCGCGCAGCGCGGTCTGGCTGGTGCCGGGCTTCGCCGTCACGTCGATCTCGTCGAACGTGCCCGGCTTGCCGAACAGCTTCTGCGCGGTGGCGGTGTCGAACAGGGCGAGGCTGCCGCCCGCGGCGACATTGCCGTCGTCGGTGGTGAAGATCCCGCTGACGGTGGGGGTGAGGACCGGGCCGTCGACGGAGACGCGGACGGTGTCGCCGACCTCGTACCCGGTGCGGCGCGCGGTCTCGGAGTCGATGGCGACCTGGCCCTCGCCGTGCGGGGCGGTGCCCTCCGTCAGCGGGTACCGGGGGTCCTTGTCGCCGGAGTAGTTGCCGCCGACGGACTGGAAGCCACCGCCGATCAGCTTGCCGTCCTTGCCGGCGATCGCGGTGAAGCCCTGGACGACTCCTACGGCGGACTCGGCGCCGGGCACCCGGGAGCTGGTGTCGAGCATCGCGCTCGTCAGCTCGGGTGTGCTGCCGAGCCGGTCGCCCTCGGACTTCTGGGACTTGGGCCGTACGGCGACGTCGACGTGGTCGAAGCCCTTCGCCGAACTCCTCTGGTACGCCTCGGAGATGCTGTTGGTGAAGACCAGGGTGCCCGACACGAACGCGACGCCGAGCATCACGGCGAGCACGGTCATCAGCAGCCGGGCCTTGTGCGCGAGTACGGTGCGCAGTGCGGTACGGAACATGGGGATGCCTCGGGTCCGGGAGTGAACGGCGGTCAGCTCGTGCGGCCCTTGGCGTCGAATCGCTTCATGCGATCGAGCACCGTGTCCGCCGTGGGGGCGTGCACCTCGTCGACGATCCGGCCGTCCGCGAGGAAGACCACCCGGTCCGCGTAGGCCGCGGCCACCGGGTCGTGGGTCACCATGACCACCGTCTGGCCCAGTTCGCGCACGGAGTTGCGCAGGAAGCCCAGCACCTCGGCGCCGGAGCGGGAGTCGAGGTTGCCGGTGGGCTCGTCACCGAAGATGATCTCCGGCCGGGAGGCGAGCGCCCGGGCCACGGCGACGCGCTGCTGCTGGCCGCCGGAGAGCTGTGCGGGACGGTGGCCGAGCCGGTCGGCGAGCCCGACCATCCGGATCACGGAGTCCAGCCACTCCTTGTCCGCCTTGCGGCCGGCTATGTCCATGGGGAGCGTGATGTTCTCCAGGGCGGTCAGCGTGGGCAGCAGGTTGTACGCCTGGAAGATGAAGCCGATCTTGTCCCGGCGCAACTTGGTGAGCTGCTTGTCCTTCAGGGAGCCCAGCTCGGTGTCGCCGATCCGCACCGATCCCGAGGTGAACGTGTCGAGGCCGGCGACGCAGTGCATCAGGGTGGACTTGCCGGACCCGGAGGGGCCCATGATCGCGGTGAACTCGGCCTGCCGGAAGTCGACGGACACCTGGTCCAGGGCGACCACCCGGGTCTCTCCCTGCCCGTAGATCTTCGACAGTTCCGTGGCTCGGGCGGCCACGGCGGTGGTCCGGTCGACGGTGGGTGTGGTGGTCACGGGAGGGCGCTCCTGTCGGGACGACGGCGTTCGTGGGTCCTGGAGGGGACCGGACGAATCCATCGTCCCGGCCGCCCGGGGTCGTGTAGTCAGCCGCTGTTCCGGTTCCCGGGGGCGACTGCGGTCGGACCGGGAGCCGGGCTGTCATACCTGGGGATGACAGCAGGGACCGGCTGTGGCATGACGGCCCCGCCGCTCGCGCCCCGGCCGAGAACGGGTGGAGCCACCTCGTTCGGACGGTGAAATTCCGTCATTCCGCGTACGCGGACGCCCACCGCAGGTAACGCTATTGGCAAGTGCTGATGGCCCGTACCAGTGGCTGATGCACCCTCAGACATCAATAAAATAAGACAACATCGGTCCGCCCGCCCGCTGTTCGGGAGATGTATCCCGATAGGCTCGTGGCCTCGAAAGCGGAGCCCATGGCCTGCCCGGATGGTGGAATGCAGACACGGCGAGCTTAAACCTCGCTGCCCCTCGCGGGCGTACCGGTTCAAGTCCGGTTCCGGGCACAACCGCCACACGGCGTCTGACAGGAAGTCACCTGGCAGGCGCCGCCGCTGTTCCCCGCACACCGCTCCCGCCCCTCCCCCGGCGCGCGCCGCAGCGGGTCTGACGTGGCGTCGGCCGGAGGGGTGTGGTGGGGGTGTGAACGCCGAAGGACCTCCCGCACCACGGATGGCGGGAGGTCCTTCAGGTCGTACGGGGACCGGAGGTCAGGAGGCCTTGGCCCGCTCCTCGGTCTTCGGGGCCGCGGCCACGGGGGCGGGCTTGGCCGCCTCGTAGAACTCCTCGCGGGGGTTCTCCATGGCGCCCAGGGACACGACCTCGCGCTTGAGGAACATGCCGAGGGTCCAGTCGGCGAAGATGCGGATCTTGCGGTTCCAGGTCGGCATGGCCAGACCGTGGTAACCACGGTGCATGTACCAGGCGAGGCGTCCCTTGAGCTTGATCTTCATCTTGCCCATGACGATCATCGCGACGCCCTTGTGGAGGCCGAGGCCGGCCACCGCGCCCTTGTTGGCGTGCGCGTACTCCTTCTGCGGGAAGCCCCGCATGCCGGAGACCACGTTGTCGCCGAGCACCCTGGCCTGGCGCAGCGCGTGCTGGGCGTTCGGCGGGCACCAGGCGTTCTCGTTGCCCGCCTTGCGGCCGATGACGTCCGGGACCTGGGCGTTGTCGCCGGCGGCCCAGATGTAATCGGTGCCCTGGACCTGAAGGGTGGCCGCGGTGTCCACGTGGCCGCGGGGGCCGAGCGGGAGACCGTAGCGCGCGAGGGCCGGGTTCGGCTTGACGCCCGCGGTCCACACGATGGTGTTGGAGTCGACCTCGAGGCCGTTCTTCAGCACCACGTGGCCGCCGACGCAGGAGTCCATGGAGGTGGAGAGGTAGATCTCCACGCCCCGGCTCTCCAGGTGCTCCTTGCCGTACTGGCCGAGCTTGGGGCCGACCTCGGGGAGGATCTTGTCGGCGGCGTCGACGAGGACGAACCGCATGTCCTCGCGCGACACGTTCTTGTAGTACTTGGCCGCGTCGCGGGCCATGTCCTCGACCTCGCCGATGGTCTCCGCACCCGCGAAGCCACCACCGATGAAGACGAAGGTCAGCGCCTTGCGGCGGATCTCCTCGTCGGTCGTGGAGTCGGCCTTGTCGAGCTGCTCGAGGACGTGGTTGCGCAGGCCGATCGACTCCTCGATGCCCTTCATGCCGATGCCCTGCTCGGCGAGGCCGGGGATCGGGAAGGTACGGGAGACCGCGCCGAGCGCGATCACCAGGTAGTCGAAGGGCAGCTCGTACGCCTCGCCGACCAGCGGGGCGATCGTGGCGACCCTGCGGTCCTGGTCGATGGTGGTGACCCGGCCGGTGAGGACCTCCGCCTTCGGGAGCACGCGCCGCAGCGGGACGACGACGTGCCGAGGGGAGATGTTGCCGGCGGCGGCTTCGGGGAGGAAGGGCTGGTAGGTCATGTACGACCGGGGGTCGACGACCGTGACGGTCGCCTCTCCGTAGCGCATCTTCTTGAGGATGCGCCGAGCTGCGTACAGGCCTACGTACCCACCGCCTACTACGAGGATCCTGGGACGCTCCGTGGTGCTCATGCCATCGAGTATCCACCTGCCCCAGGGGGGTCGCTCGTGCGCCCCTTCACAAGGTCCGACGGGGCCTGTGTTAAACTCCGCGGCCCCCTTGTGTAGGGGTGGGTCCGGGCACCGGCCCCCGCGTCCGGTTGCACCCGTTGTCAAGGCCCCGTGAGCTGCCCCTCCGGTCGCGCGAACCCCTGGTGGGACCCCCGCCGGACCCCTCTGTGACACTCCCCGGAAACACCCTCGCAACACTCTCCCGACGACCCGCGGCACCCCGCCAGGGCCCCGAACGGTCCAACGAGGGCCGTTCGGCCCCTCGACACCCTCGAATTCCTTGTGAAGAACTTCACGAAGTTTCCCGCGAGGCTGTTCCGAAGGGGTGTGTCACACCCCCGGAACCCCGCTCATCGGGCGTCCCACCTGCTCACAGGAGAGCGATCCGGGGGTGTTCCGGCACCTCCGGAGACCGCGCCCACGAGCCTCCCGGGACACCCCGCGACCGCCTCGGGCGACCCTCAGGCGATCGACCACGCGATCCCGTCGAGGATCGCCCGCGAACGCGACTCCCTGAACCGGACCACGTGTACACGCAAATGCGTACACTGACCTCATGACCGAGAACACCGTGACCGTACGGGAAGCCCGCGCGCACCTCGCCGACCACATCAACCGGGCCGAGGAAGGCGTTCCGACCGTCATCACGCGCAACGGCGCTCCGGTGGCAGCCGTGGTCCCGATCGCGGACTTCGAAGCGCTGGAGGAAGCGGCCGACGTCATGCTGGCGCGCGAAGCCGAAGCGGTCCTGGCCGAGGGCGGCCCCACAGTGACGATGGCGGAACTGCTGGCAGACCTGTTCACCGAGCGGGACGGCGAGGCGGCGTGAAGTACGCCTTCCGGTTCACCACGGCGGCACATCGGCAGCTCCGGGCCATCAGTCGGCCCGACGCCATGCGCATCCTGACCGCGCTGACCGCGCTCGGTGACGACCCGTACCGCGAGGACGCCGACGTCAAGAAGCTCACCGGCCCGTCCGGGCTCTACCGGCTCCGGGTCGGAAGCTACCGGGTCGCCTACCAGATCAACGATGGTGAACTCCTCATCCTCGTCGTCAAGGTGGGCGACCGGCGCGACGTGTACCGCAACCTGTAGGCGGTCAGGCCAAAGACCACGCGATGCCGTCGAGGATGTCGTGTTCGCTCACCACGACCTCCGGCGCGCCCGTGCGCTCCATGACGGCCAGCAGGACCAGGGCGCCGGCGGCGATCACGTCGACGCGGCCGGGGTGCATCGAGGGGACCGCGGCGCGTTCGGCGTGGGTGGAGCGGAGCAGCCACTCGGTGATCTCGCGGACGCGCTCGCGGGAGACCCGCGAGTGGTGGATGCGCGCGGAGTCGTACGCGGGCAGGTCCTGCGCGATCGCGGACACCGTCGTCACGGACCCGGCGAGCCCGACGAGCGTGCGCGCCTCGCGCAGCGGCACCGTCTCCTCGGCGAGGTCGAGCGCCGCCTCGACGTCCGCCCGCAGCGCGGCGATCCGCTCCGCGCCCGGCGGGTCGGCGACCTCCCCCTCGCTGACCAGGTGCCGCTCGGTCATCCGGACGCAGCCGACGTCGACGGAGCGCGCCGCCCGCACCCGGGTGTCGCCCACGACGAACTCGGTCGAGCCGCCGCCGATGTCCACGACGAGACAGGGCCGGGGCAGGTCGTCCCGGCCCGCCAGCTCCCGGGTCGCGCCCATGAAGGAGAACTCCGCCTCCTGCTCCCCCGAGATGACCTCGGGCTCCACGCCCAGGATGTCGAGGACGCCCCGGACGAACTCGTCCCGGTTCTCGGCGTCGCGCGACGCGGACGTGGCGACGAAGCGCACCCGCTCCGCCCCGTGCTCCTTGATCACCGCCGCGTACTCGCGGCACGCGGCGAAGGTCCGCTCCAGCGCCTCGGGCGCGAGCCGGCCGGTCCGGTCGACGCCCTGCCCGAGCCGCACGATCGTCATGCGCCGGTCCAGGTCGACGAGTTCGCCCGTCACCGGGTCGGCGTCCGCGACCAGCAGCCGGATGGAGTTCGTACCGCAGTCGACGGCGGCGACACGGGTCACTTCTCGTCCTCCTCGACGGGCTTGAAGGCGAAGTGTCCGCCGCTGTCACTCGTCTCGACCTGCCAGCCCTCGCCGGAGGGCGGCCCGGTCACGACGCACGGTCCCTTGCGCCACCACTCGGGCAGCATCGCCAGGGCCTCGTCGCCCAGCGGGTTCACCCCGGGGCCGGCGGCCAGCGAGTGGGCCACCAGCACGTGCAGGCACTTCACCCGGTCCGGCATGCCGCCCGCGCTCGGGAAGCCGGTGAGCTCCTCGATCTCGTCGCGGCGCCGGACGTAGTCCTCGTGCGCGGCCCGGTACGCGGCGGCCAGCTCCGGGTCGGTGCCGAGGCGTTCCGTCATCTCCTTCATGACGCCGTTCGCCTCCAGTGTGCCGATCGCGGAGGCGGCCTTGGGGCACGTCAGGTAGTAGAGCGTCGGGAAGGGCGTGCCGTCCGGCAGCCGGGGGGCCGTCTCCACGACGTCCGGCTGCCCGCACGGGCACCGGTGCGCGACGGCCCTCAGGCCGCGCGGCGGACGCCCGAGCTGCTGCTTGAATGCCTCTACGTCCGCGTCGGTGGGCTCGGTGCGCGGGGTGGGCGGCGGGGGCGTGTGCATGGCTGTCTTCAGGATGTCTTTCTGTCGTTCAGTGGGCCGCCGCCGTGCGCGCGTGCGCCGGCCGACGGTCGCTCAGCGGTCGGAGGCGTCGGACTTGTCGACACCGTCCCAGACGTTGGAGTACCAGGGCCGCTGGGCGGCGGCCAGATCGGCGCGGGTCTGCCGGGCCGCGCCCGGGTCGATGACGACGTATCCGGTCTCCCCCGGCATCACGTAGTGCAGCCGCATCCGGATCTGCTGCTCGGCGTACGCGTCGTCCTGCCAGCGTGCCTTGAGGTCGCGCAGCTGCTCCACCCGCTCGCGGGCCTGCTCCCGCTCCCGCTGGAGGTCGGCGACCTCGGCGCGCTGCGAGACGTACTGCCGCATCGGGTAGGCGAGGGCGACGACCAGCGAGCACAGGACCATGGCGAGCAGGGCCGCGCGGCCGGTGAGCCGGGAGCGGCGGGCCTGGCGCTTGGTCTGCGAGCGGTAGACGCGGGCCGCCGTCTGCTCGCCGAGCAGCCGCAGCCTGGTCGCGGTGGAGAACCGGTCCCGGTCCTTCACGGCCATCTTCCCGCCTCCCGTCGCCCATGCGCGTACGTCCCCGGACACGGTACGGGACCGAGTACGGGGACGTACGGAGGACTGGCCAAGGCCTGGCCCCTACCGGGTCAGCCCTTGAAGCGCGGGAAGGCGCTGCGGCCGGCGTAGACCGCGGCGTCGTCCAGGATCTCCTCGATGCGCAGCAGCTGGTTGTACTTGGCGACGCGCTCGGAGCGGGCCGGGGCACCGGTCTTGATCTGGCCGCAGTTGGTGGCGACGGCCAGGTCGGCGATGGTGACGTCCTCGGTCTCGCCGGAGCGGTGCGACATCATGCACTTGAAGCCGTTGCGCTGGGCCAGCTCGACGGCGTCCAGGGTCTCGGTCAGCGAGCCGATCTGGTTGACCTTGACGAGCAGGGCGTTGGCGGTGCCCTCCTCGATGCCGCGGGCCAGGCGCTCCGGGTTGGTGACGAACAGGTCGTCGCCGACGATCTGGACCTTGTCGCCGAGCCGGTCGGTGAGGACCTTCCAGCCCGCCCAGTCGTCCTCGAACAGCGGGTCCTCGACGGAGACGAGCGGGTAGGCCGCCACGAGCTCCTCGTAGTACTCCGTCATCTCGGCGGCGGAGCGCTCCTTGCCCTCGAAGAGGTACTTGCCGTCCTTGTAGAACTCGGAGGCGGCGACGTCGAGCGCGAGGGCGATCTGCTCGCCGGGGACGTAACCGGCCTCCTTGATCGCCTCCAGGATGAGGTCGAGGGCGGCGCGGTTGGACTCCAGGTTCGGGGCGAAGCCGCCCTCGTCGCCGAGGCCGGTGGCCAGGCCCTTGCTCTTCAGGACCTTCTTGAGGGTGTGGTAGACCTCGGCGCCCCAGCGCAGGGCCTCGGAGAAGGACTCCGCGCCGATCGGGGCGATCATGAACTCCTGGATGTCCACGTTGGAGTCGGCGTGCGAGCCGCCGTTCAGGATGTTCATCATCGGCACCGGGAGCAGGTGCGCGTTCGGGCCGCCCAGGTAGCGGAAGAGGGGGAGGTCGCTGGCCTCGGAGGCGGCATGCGCCACGGCGAGGGAGACGCCGAGGATGGCGTTGGCGCCGAGGGAGCCCTTGTTGTCGGTGGCGTCCAGGTCGAACATGGCCTGGTCGATCAGGCGCTGCTCGGTGGCGTCGTAGCCGACCAGCTCGGGGCCGATCTGCTCGATGACGGCGAGGACGGCCTTCTCGACGCCCTTGCCCTGGTAGCGGTTGGGGTCACCGTCGCGGAGCTCGATGGCCTCGAAGGCGCCGGTGGAGGCGCCGGAGGGAACGGCGGCACGACCCGTGCTGCCGTCGTCGAGGCCGACCTCGACCTCGACCGTGGGGTTGCCTCGGGAGTCCAGGATTTCCCGGGCTACGACGACGTCGATGGACGGCACGAGCATCTCCTTCTTGGGATGTGACGCTGGAAGTGCGGGGCTGTGTGGGCCTTGCGACTAGAGCCTAACCGCCCCGGGGCCATCGGCCAGCCGACCGACCGTCCCGTGGACACACACGAACGGACCGTATTGTTCCACCTCGGAACAAATCCTGGGTGGAAATCGGATGGAGCCGACGGGAACGGTGGACACCCTGCCCCCGACCCCGGACGGACGAAACCCCGCCCCGGTGCGTACGGGGGAACACGCACCGGGGCGGGGAGACCGGGGGCCTCGTGGGGGAGGCGGCCCTTGTGTGGGGGGGAAGTGGCCCTCGTGGGGGGCGTGGGGGCGCCCGGGCCGGGGGTGGGTTACTTCAGGTGGAGCTGCTGACCCGGGTAGATGAGGTCGGCGTCCCGGACGATGTCCTTGTTGAGGTCGAACAGCTTCTTCCAGCCGCCCGCGACCTTGTGCTTCTGGGCGATGGAGCTGAGGGTGTCGCCCTTGACGACCTTGTACTCCCCGTCGCCCTTCTCGACCTTCTTGCCGGTCGGCGTCGTCACGGTCCTGCTCGGCGCCGGACGCTCGCTGGAGCGCGACGCGGCCGGCTTCTCGGTGGACCGGTTCGCGGTCGTGGACTTCGACGAGCCGGTGGAGCCGGAGGAGCCGGAGGAGGAGGACGGGGCGCTGCTCGACGTGCCGCCACCGCTGTACGGCGTGCTGGTCAGACCCGTGCCGCACACCGGCCAGGCGCCCTTGCCCTGCGCCGCGAGGACCTTCTCGGCGATCTCTATCTGCTGCGACTTGGTGGCCTTGTCGGCGGTCGAGGCGTACTGCGTGCCGCCGTACGCGGCCCAGGTGGAGGCGGAGAACTGGAGACCGCCGTAGTAGCCGTTGCCGGTGTTGATGGACCAGTTGCCGCCGGACTCGCACCGGGCGACGGCGTCCCACTGGGACGCGGTGGCGGCGGAGGCGTTGCCGGCCGCCATGAGCGGGACGGCGACGACGGCGCCGGTGACACCGGCGAACGCGATGGCACGAGTGGCCTTGGACGGACGGCGGTGCTTGCCCTTGCCGGAGAACAGCATGGATCGATCCCCTCACCGACGCCTGCGAGGTGAGCTGTCGGGTTCGGGCCGGTTGAGTTGCCCGGCCGTGCCCCCGTGAAGAGGCACGGCTTCACCCCGAGCCACCCCGGTCCAACGACCGGCGCGGCGCCTACCTTGGGTCCCCCGCTCCTGCCTGCGGCGCTGACGCGACGACTGTTCCCGTACGGCCGCTGGCAGGACTCGGCGTTGCGGCAGCCGGGGCTCGTGGTGACGAGCGGACATGACCGTAGACACGCGATCCGCGGAATATCAAAGACGATCAGGGCTTCTGAGACTCATCCCACACTTTCACCAAAGCGGACATTCAATGGCGAATCAGGACGTCAACTCCGCCTGGTTCACACCTTTTCAGGCGTTGAGTTCCAGGGTCTGACCGGGGGCGATGTGGTTCGGGTCGACACCGACGGCCGCCCGGTTGTCGGCGTACAGCTTGCGCCACCCGCCGTCCAGGTCAAGGGAGTCGGCGATGGAGCAGAGGGTGTCGCCGTCGCGGACCGTGTAGGCGTGACGGCCCGACGACTCGACCGTCTGGCTCTTCGTCCCGTTCTCCTGGGTCTCCTCCGCGCTGCCGCCACGGTGTCTGCCGCCGCCGAGCGCGCCGGTGTCGACGAGGCTCCAGGAGCCGCCGCTCTGCGCCGACTTGTCGGCGGAGTCGGCCCCGGGGAGCACGACGGGCGATTCGTCCGCCTCGGTCGAGGCGGCCGGAGCGGGGATCCGCGAGGTGTCCGCCCCGGACGACCGGGAGGAGCGGTGGTCGTCACCCGTGCTTCCGCCCTTGCCGTCCTCGTCGCCCTTGTCGTCCCGGCCGTCGTGCGACGCGGACCCGGACGGCGAGGAGGGGGACGAGTCACGGGAGGAACCGTGCGAAGAACCGTCCGACGGCGACGAGTCCGGCAAACCGGACGAGTCACTGGAATTCGATGAATCGGACAGCCCCGAGGGGGTGGAGGAGTCCTCGGGGTCGGACGCATCGTCGTCCGAGACGCCGGTGTCGACGTCGACCGAGCCCGACTTGGCGCTCAGCCCGGACAGCAGCGCGCACGTGGCCCAGGGGGCGGTGCCCCGGTGGGCGAGGATGTTCTCGGCGACGGATATCTGCTGCGAACGGCTGGCCTGGTCGGGGCTGGAGGCGTACTCCATGCCGCCGTACTTCTCCCAGAAGTCCTGGGTCAGCTGGAGACCGCCGAAGTACCCGTTGCCGGTGTTGGCGCTCCAGGAGCCGCCGCTCTCGCACTCGGCGACCTTGTCCCAGGTGGTGCCGTCCGCCGCGCTCGCGCCGCCGGCACCGAGGAGGGGGATGGCGATGGCGGAGCCGGTCACTCCGGCCGCGACGAGGAGAGCCGGAGCCTGACGGGGGCGACGGTGACGACCGTTCCCGGAGAGCATGCGGTTGCCTTTCGTGCGACAGCGTTGACCGGCGCGGCGGTGGTGCGGGAGTGCCACGCTGACGAGTGAACGTATCGACTGACGATCACTGTCACAAGTTCATGCCGCGCAGATCACGTGAAGATCACGGAGTTGAGCGTGCGTCACCTTGCCCCGCGCACATGCCTCCGGCCGAGGAACGGTTCGGGGCACGGGGGTTGATTACGGTACGGGTGTGAACTCCACGGGCAAAGTGCGCAGTCCGCGCATGATGAGCCCACCACGCCACCGCAAATCGGTTGGTTCCACCGCGAGTCGGAGGTCGGGGAGGCGGGTGAGGAGGGTGGCGAGCGCGGTCTGACCTTCGAGCCTGGCGAAGGGTGCGCCGAGGCAGTAGTGGATGCCATGCCCGTATCCGAGGTGCTGATTGTCACGTCGGCCGAGGTCGAGGACGTCCGGGTCGGCGAACCGCTCGGGGTCCCGGTCGGCCGCCGCGAGGACGACGAGCACGGGGTCGCCGGCCGCGATGTCCTGTCCGCCGACGCGCAGCGGCTCGGTGGCGAAGCGCCAGGTCGCCAGCTCCACCGGGCCGTCGTAGCGCAGGAGTTCCTCGACGCCGGTCTCCAGCAGGCCGCGTTCGCCCGCCGCGAGGGAACTCTGCAGGCGGCGGCGCTGCTCGGGGTGGGTGAGCAGCGCGTACGTGCCGTTGCCGATGAGGTTGACCGTCGTCTCGACGCCGATCTGACCGGTAGCAGAAAGAATGGAGTAGCCGGGCCCGTCCGCCTTGACCGCGTTGGGGTCGATGATCGCGCTCTCCCCCTTGTCCCTGGGCGCCTCGCTCCGCACCTCCGCCAGCAGGCCGGCACGAAGCTGGCCGGTGACCGTGAGCTGAGGAAGGGTCGGCCGGCGGTATGCCTCCACCCCCCTCTTGTCCGCGCCGAGGGCCTCCATGACCGCGGGCCAGGCATCCTTCTGCCACCACTTGAGCTGTCGAGTCCGCATGGGATCGATCGGCCCCCAGGTGAGGGGCATGTCGTTCCAGGAGAGGCCGTGGCGCAGGCGGTGGAGCATTCCGCAGAACTGCGCGCGGATGTCATATTTCGTGGTGAAGTGCTTCTTCGCCTTCCCGTAGAAGAACGTCCGCAGGACCGCGAGGACCGTTTCCCATTCCTCGTCGGTCGGGTCCGGCGGGACGAGGGTTCCGGTCTTCCAGTGCCACTGGCTCACGTCGCACTTGGCGCCAGGCTTGGACGTGTTCTCCATCGTGCCGGGGGTGACCCTAATGTTGAACATGTCGAAGATTTCCTTGCGCTCCTCCAGCGTCATGTTCTCCAGGCGCTCGCGGGCGTTGTTCGCGATGTCGACGAGATTGTGTGCCTGGCGCTCATACTCGGCGTACGCCTCCAACCACTGCTCCGCGAACTTCTTCTGCTTCCGGAACTCCTCCAGCTCCTGCTGCATCTCCTTGACCGACGCCTTGAGGACGACCGGGTCGACGCCAGCCCTGATGTACTCGGGCACCTTCCGGTCGATGAGGTCTTCCTGGGTCGCGATTTTCGCGGCGAAGTCGGTGACCCGCTCCTCGTACTTCTCCTTGTCACCGGGCAGGCTGCTGACCCATTCCTCCGCCATCGCCTTGAGGCGGCCTTCGTCCTTCATGAGCCTGGTCAGTTCCGCCCAGATGACGCCTTCGATCTCATTGGCGTTGAAGTGCGGCTCGCCGCAGGACCCCTCCTCCTTCAGCATGCCCTTGCAGCGGTAGGCGCGTGCGTCGCCTTTACGGCCGGCGCCGGTGTAGACCTCGCCGCAGCGCCCGTCGATGCGTGCGCTGAGCGGGTAGACCTGGTCGCTGATGCGGCCGTTCTGGAAGCCGATCTTCTTGAGCGTTTCCATGAGGAGCCGAGCCCGCTCCTCGCTGAAGATGGGCGGGACTCCGATCTTGACCGGTTCGCCGTAAACGGGGGTGCCGTCGTCGTAGCGCAGGGTCGTGTTCTTGCCGTTGCCGCGGTTTGTCTTCCGATAAACCACGTAGCCGTCGTGGATCGTCTCGCTCCACAGGCGGTTACGGAGGTTGCCGACGGTCCAGGGCACGCCGCTGCGGGTAAAGAGCTTGCGCTTGTTGAGTTCGTCGCATGCCTCGGTGTAGTTCATGCCCTGGTCGACGACGAGTTCGACGGCCACGGAGAGCACCATGGATTCGTGGTCGTCGGTGACAAGAACGGAGAACTTCTTGCGGCGCTTGCCGACCCAGGAGGTGTCCTGGGCGATCATGTAGCCGTAAGGGGCGGGGCCGCCCGGCCAGCCGCCGTAGCTGATCTTCAGTTCGCGGCCAGCGAAGGTGCGCTCCTTGATACGCCGCCACTCCATCTCGGAGAAGGTGACGTACTGCATGAACTGGGACCAGCCTGCGTCGGTGCTGGTGTCGATGCCCTCGGTGACCGAGATGAAGTAGATGCCGAGGTCCGCCATGTTCCAGGCCCACTGGTAGGCGGCGCGGGCCGTGCGGCCGATGCGGTCGACCTTGGGGACGAGGATGCGGTTGAAGTGCTGCTGGTGCGCGTCGAGGACGAGACGGTCCATCTCGGGGCGGCTTTCCAGGGCACCGGAGACTGCTTCGTCCACGTACTCGTCGTAGACCGTGGCGTCTGGGTGGCGGTCGAGCCAGCCGTTGGAAATCTTGTCCTGGTCTTCGAGGCCGAAGCCGTCGAGCTGGTCCAGGGTGGAGACGCGGGCGTATTTCGCCACGATGATGGCCGCGGATTCGTGCAGGCGCGGGCGTGCCACAATGGGCATGTTCAGTCCTCCGAGACTGTTCCGTCCCCGGGGTGTTGGCTCACCGCCGGGAAGGTTCCGGCCTCATTGCGCTCGCTACAGCGTTCTGGGGCCGGTGCCGTTTGTGGGGAGCGTACCCCTGTTGGCGATCCGAAGAGCAGTTGAAGGAGCCGCCGCCGTTCCGCGGGCAGGAGCGGGGGACCTTTTTCCCAGACGAACGTGACTTGATCGGACATACCGGCACGTTATGCACGATTCCGGTCAATGAGATTTTAAGTGCAATTGCGTCAATCCAATGGCAGACAGGTCATCCATACGTGGGAGTGAGACACACCCCCAGTTGACGCACATTCCTGACGCTCGCTATTCCTCTCCAAAATTGTTTGTGCATCACACGAACGGGCGATCGGCACAGGGGCTCGGGGCGCGGCAGGGTCGCTGTATGCGTGACGAACCAGCTCTGAAGGAACTGTACGAGTCGCTGCCGGCCATCGAGTGTGCCGGGAAATGCTGGGGCTCGTGCGGGGGAAATGTGGGCGCTACGCCCGTCGATATCCGGCGCACCCAGCGGGCCGGTCTGCGCCTTCGGGAGGGGCATCTCCTCACGGGACCGGACGGCCGACCATACGGAACCGTGTGCAACGCCCTGGACCAGGAGACCAAGCGCTGCCGCGTCTACGACGTACGGCCGATCCTGTGCCGACTGTGGGGACTCTTCCCTGAGATGGCGTGCCCTTGGGGGTGCGTGCCCGAGGGCGGCCTGATGGACACCGTCGAGGCACTGCGGGTCCTGTCGCGGGCTCAGTGGTACGGCGGCACACCAGGAGCCCTGCCTCCTGCCCAGATCGACGCCGCGCTCTCCCAGCCCGAACACGTAGCCCTACTGCGGATGCAGCTCTCGGCCTGCAAGCCGGTCCGTGAGGAGCCGCACATCGAGACGAGGCTGGGCACCCCTGTGATCCTCAGTCGACCGACTCTCTGACGCACGAGGAAGCCCCCGGCGGCTGGGACTCAGCCGTGCCGGGGGCTTTCGCGGTAATGCGGGGGACGGACTACGCGGCGGACTGGCGACGCGTTGCTGCTGCGTCCTTGGCTTCCGGGGTGGCCGGTGGCCACGACTTCGACTTGCTGATGTGCGCGGTGAGGGATTCAGCACCGATGAAGCCGTAACCGCCGGCCTCGGCGCACACCGCGTGGTCGTAGCAGAAGTGCGTGAACTCCTCGCCCGGCTGGAGTTCGAAGGCGATGTCCGGCCCGGCGTAGTTGTCGCCGTTGCCCTTCCTGTGGCTGTGGGCGTGGCCGGTCCTGTTGCGGAGGTCGACCCAGTACTTACGGGGGCTGCCGGCGCGGTGGGGAAGCGGACAGCGGACCTGGACGGTGTCCTCCTTCCAGGTACCTCGCTTCGGCTGCTTCCGCTTGCCGCTGGCCGCTGCCGGGGATGTCGCGGGGGCATCGTCCGCCTGCGGGTCCTTCGCTTCTGGGGTCAGTGAGAGTTGAGCGGGTACGCGACGCGGGGAGGGGTCACGTGCCGAGCGGTGGAAGGCGTCCAGAACCTCGGCCTGGAGCATGGGGAGGATCTCCAAGCGGCGGGAGTAGAACAGGTCGAAGAACCAGGTGCAGGGGTCGCACAGGTCGACCTTGCCGCCCCCTTCGAGGAATCGTTCGTGCTGCCCTGCGACGGTGGGCTTTTCGGGGAGTGCGGCGTGCCAGTCGCAGGTGGTTACGTTAACCAGAGCGTTCGCCATCAGGCGGCTCCTCGGGCGGCCTTGGCGCGCTTGCCGGCATGCAAGGGAATGGGCGCTTCAGTGATCTCCTCCCACAGTTTTCCGATGCCCAGCTCGCGGCGGACGTTGATGCCGGTCTTGGAGACGCCTCGGGGGCTGACGAGCGCAGGGTTGCGGTTGGAGTAGGTCCACTCCGTGCGGTCGATGGGCCCGCGCCGGCCGATCGTCAACGTGGTGTGGCGCTGCATGTCGCAACGGTCGCAGCGTTGCGTCTGGTCGATGGAGACAGCGTTGTTGGGATTGCGGACAGGACGGCCGTTCGCGTTGAAGCCGTGCCAGTCATAGGCAACCCAGGTGTGCCGCTCAGCGAGGCAATCTACGAGGTCTGGCGGGATCGACTCGACGTGGGCGTAGACCTCCGCGTCGCTGACGAGCTTGTCTTCCACCGGTCACTCCTTGTGGCTGTCCAATTGCGTTCTGGACAAGTTAGCGGGGAAAGTCGGCCGCTTGGAACGCAGTTGAAAGAAATGTTTAGGCGCCACTCGAACGGGTGAATCTCCATGGGACGTAGGGATGGCCCGCAGCCATCTGACTGCGGGCTTCACCGCTCGCACACATTTCATCCGTGATGCATGCACAGTCACGCGCTCCGCGAGCTACGCACCTCGAATACGCAGCGGCCGAACTCGGTTTCGGCGGGGCAGAGTTCGCGCGACCTGGCCTCCTCAATGAACTCGAAGCTCTCCAACTGGGCTGCTGCCGTCGGCAGATGGCAGGGCGCCTTGCCACGATTCGCCTCTTCAATGTCTGCATGCTGTCGCAGGGTGGTGTCGTTCTTGTCACGTGTTCTGTGGGCCTACTCACCCATGCTGTGCAGTTCGTGGGCGTACCGGCCGAAGTCGGTGATGGACCAGCCGAACTCGGACTCGGGGTCCTGGACGATGACTTCGAGGTTCTCCAGCCGCTCGACGGAGGACTTCAGGTAGCTGATCTTGCCGGGCCCGTCGGGGTTGATGAGGCCGGCGAGCTTGGCGAGCAGGGTGACGTTCCTGGGGGTGAGGATCTGAATGCGCTCGAACAGGGTCATCTCCTCGACCTTGTCGGTACGCTCCAGCCCGCCCGCCGTACGCCGCTCCCAGTACCCCTCGGCGGAAGCCCGGTCACTCAGCAGGCCAGCCTCCTTCAGGTCCGTGTAGTGCTCGCGAGCGCTCGCCTCGTCCGAGTCCTCGGTGGGCACGTCGGCGGCTGCACTCTCCTGCACCGCGGGCGGCTCCTCCCGAAGGTTCAGCCGACGGCGCGGACGCGGCTCCCTCGGCGCCGTGTCAAGGGCGACGGTGGCCGCCACGGCGCCGACGTAGTGCGGGTCGTTCTTCAACTCGTCGAGTTTGGCCGAGTTGCCGAACCTGTGCGCCGTGTACGCCTCCTTGACCTTCTTGGGCACTCGGCCACGCTGGGGCAGGTTCAGACCCTGCTCTTTCGCCCAGGCGCGGACGGCCGCCGGGTCCACCCCGCCTTGGTGCCGGCTGTAGGTGGCGCCGTCACCCGCCGGCGTAGTTGACGGCTGTGAGGCGCGTCTGCTGGAGGTCTTGACGACACGGCCGCCCTGGATGAACTGCTTGAGCCTGGCACGCAGGACGTCTGCGTTCTCGGAGGTGAGGTCGATCTCGTACTCGACGCCGTCGAGGGCGAACCGGACGGTCTCGTCGGCGACGGTTTCACCGCTGGGGTCAAGGTCGTCGACGAGGGTGATGATGGTCTTCTGCATGGCGGTCTCCGTTTCTGGGCATGCCGAAGACCCCGCCGAAGGGCGAGGTCAGGGCGGTTTTCGCTATGGGGTCATGGAGCCCGGGGAGGGGGAACGGGCTCTGGGTCTCAGGCGGTCAGTGCAGGCTCATGCAGTCGCACCCAGGTACGCCCCACTTCCGTGATGGTGTAGGTGTCCTCGGCGTCTCGGCGCATGCAGCCGCGCCTTGCGAGTGCCTCGTAACTGCTGCGGTCGGCAGCGTGCTTCGCTGTGGCGGTGCCGCTCCCTTTGCTGGCCTCACGAAGGCGGGTCGCTTGCGGGTCAGACAGCTTGCCGACGGTACGCGCCACCCGTTCCAGGTGATCTTCAACCGAGATCCTGGCCTTTATGGGGACGACCTTGTCGGGCTCCTTGTCTTCCGACTCGCTCGGGTCGATGCCTGCCTTGGCCAATAGCTGGTCGAGCAGGCTGCGGTCGCCGTGGCGGGTCTCCTGCTCCCAGGCTTTGCGGGTCATGGCTGGGATGCGGCCGAGACTGTTGACCGGTAGGTGGTGCTTCGCACACCAGGCGCGGATGGCGACGCCCTCTTCGCGTTGCTGGGCTTGCGTCAGCACGGGCGCCGGGGCACCCTTCGTCGCGATGTTGTCGGCCTTGGCTGGGCGGCTTGCCTCCATATAGGGCTGCATGAGCTGTCGGAATTTCGCGGCGTTTTCGTGAGACAGTTCGATTTCCCGGGGTTTACCGTCGAAGGTGAAGCTCACCTTCTCCTGCGCTTCACTGCCATCGAGGTCATCGACGATGTGTACCCGGACTGTCTGCGCCATGTCTCTTCCTCCAAGGCGAAACGACAATTACTGCCTGGAGCCGCACTGTAGCGGGCAGCCCCCAGGAGGCTGTTGGCTTGTTGAAATATTCAGAAGTAGAAACTACCTGGCGTGTAAACGAGGGTGCGGGAGCACTGAACTGCATATGCCACGCCCCCCGCGTACGCCATCCCCCGTAGTCTGGCCTATTCCTTGCGCCGTCCTTCGACAGGCGCGGTCCCATTGGATGCTCCTGTCACCCATTCGGATGACGAGCCCACCATTCCTCAACTGCCCAGTGTGAGGTAGAGGGTTACGGTGCTGCACCCTCCTTTGGAGCAATGTAAAGGGGGAGACCGGACTGCTTGTAGGAATGGTGGAAGGTCAGCGTGGGCTCGACGGGTTGGCCGTCGGGCCCTGTGGGGTTGTTGACGTCGTCGACCGCGTCGTCCGCAGCCATGTACGAGTCGAACACCAGGCCGCCGAGGTTCAGAACTCGCCCCAGCTCGGCCTCAGTTGTGATGCTGACCTGTTCGACCTGGTGCTGGAACCTGGGGTCCTGCTTGGCCACGTACGCGGAGTGCTGCACCAGCGTCCAGCGCTTGTCCTTGAGCCTGGTCATCGGCTCTCCTCTCATTCCGCAACCGTCGTCGTACGGCCGCTCTCGTGCCACTTTCGAAGGACGTTCCTGCCGATGTCATTCAGGTGGAGAATGCGCCAGCCCCCCTCGTGGTCTTCGTCGCCCGCCTCCAGCCACTCGACGTCCCACAAGCCTCGCTCTTCCAGCGTGCGGACCTCGTGGCTGTCCCACAGCTCGCCGGACTTCTTCTTGATCTCAAACCGGCCACAGGGCGCATGCTTGGCGACGTACGCGAGCCGATTGACGGAGCGCTCCCTGATCGCCTGCTCCTTCATGTCGACATCGGTGTACTTCATGCGGTAGCCCGAAGCGGCCACGTGTCCTCCCAGGGTTCAGTGCTGCCGATGACCAGGCCCTATGTTCGGGGATACTTTCGGCTGCGATCCACTCCAGCCCACCCCTGCGCGCGTAGGGATGGGCTGGCGAAGAAGGCAGCAGGACCGCGCCGACCGACGCGTTGCTGCTGTGTCCGGGCTCAGCCGGCCGGGAAGAGCCGCGGGAACATCCGCCGAGCCATCTCGTAGTGCTCCACGCAGAAGGCCGACCCGGCGTCGTTGCGGGGCTGCGTGCAGTAGACCGACTCAGTCTCGTCGATCGTGCTCCACTCCTTCGTCGCCTTGAGTTCCTCGACCCAGCCGCAGAGGTCTCCGGTGGCCCGCTCCCACAGCCGCTGGAACACCTCCTCCTCGATGAACTCCGCCTCCTGACCGGGCCGGGCGAGGGCCTCCAGGCCGTGGAAGGTCGCGTACTCCCAGTCGATCTCGCCGGTGCCCTCGAAGTTGCCCTCCACCCACAGCAGCCGGCCGTCGGGGTAGACCTCGACGCGCTGCTGCTCGTCTCCGTCCTTCCTGTGGACGTACTGGTAGATGTCGCACGGCCGGTCCATCTGGTGAAGGCTGGTCCGACGGATGTGCACGAACAGCGGGCGCGGCCGGCTGTGCTCCTTGAGGTACCGCAGCTCGGCGATCTTCTCGTCGAACTCCGCGCGGTTCATCTCACCGGCGTTGATCTTCAGCCCGATGTGCCCCTCCAGCTCCTCGCGGGTCACCTTACGCTCGACGCCGTCGATGGTGAGCAGGCCGTAGAGGCTGTAGAAGATGTCGAGCCGGTAGAGCCACTCGTCGATGTTCTTCTCGGTGATCTGACGCAGTTCGACGGTGAAGGTCGAGAAGCCGACGAACTTCGTCAGCTCGTGCATCTCACCGTTGCCCTGCTTCGGCCAGCGCTCGAAGTAGTCGGGGATCGCGGAGGTGTCGATGTGCAGCACGTGAAGCATCCTTCCGTGGGGTCTGACGGCAGAAGCAGCAAAAGGTCCGGCTCCTGGCTCATGGGGAAGTCAGGGGCCGGACCGGTCTGGGGCGAGGCGCTACTTGGGCGGCGCGGTGGGCTGGCGTCGTACGAGGACACCTGTTGTGGGCTCCGGCGCCGGCGTACCCGGAGGGGAAGCGGAGACCGGAGTCACCTGCCCCGGCTGGCGCCCCGGTCCGTGCACGCGTGGGTCGCTCGTGGAGACCATGTCGGCTCTGGTCGGGTCGAAGTTCAGGAACCACACGACGCCCTCCATGCTGGACGCCAGTCCACCCACATAGCCGCTCTGGCCGGTGTGTTCACTCGGCGCGAGCATGCTCATGGCCTCACTGAAGCTGGCCGCCTTCACCGTGCCCGAGATCCGCGCGGTGAAGGCCACGGTGTACTCGTACTGCTCGGGTCCCGCGGCGGCCTCGGTCTGCATCTCCTTGGGGAGCGGCTGCACCTTCGGCCGGGTGCGGTGAGCCTTGAGAGCGGCCTGCCAGTCCACCAGTGCCTTCGCGTAGGCACGGACGCGTGCCTGCTGGTCGGCGTTGGCGATCATGCCGACGGTGATCCACTCGTCGGGCCTGGTCACGTCGTCGCCGCGGGTCTTGTAGACCGCGTCGGGCGGGGCGCCATCGGTCTCGGCCTGCTGGCACACGCTCTCGATGTAGGTGGTGCTGAGGCTGCCCCCGATGGCGTGGAACGCCCAGACGTACGGGTGCGCGTGCCACTTCGCGGGACTGTCGGGCTGGGACATGGAGCCACCCTCGGGTGTCTTGAGCCCAGGCGGTTCGGTGCTGGTCGGGGTCATCCCGAGAACTCCTCGTCGTAGTGGATGGGGTGGGTGTCGCAGACCGGGACGTCGTACATCTCGCGCATCAGGGCCTCGTGGATCTCGGCCAGGCCGTCCTCCCACTCACCACGGCGGCGGTCCCAGATGACCTGGTCGGTGATCGGACCGTCCTCGACGCCCTGGCGCAGGCTGAGGTCGGTGGCCGTCCAGTCCTGCTGGTAGGCCAGCGCGCGGGCGTAGGCCGGGCGCGGGGTCTTGTCGAGCTGGCGGAGGAACGCGCAGTCGAAGATCTTGAAGCGCTCGGTGCCGCGGAGGCGGGGCTGGAAGATCTCTGCGTAGTCGCCGTCGACCTGGACCAGGAGCCCGGCGTAGCCGTAGGTGCCGCGCATCACCTGGAAGTAGTGACCGGCGTACTCGGACAGTTCTTTGGGTCGGACCCCCCTCATGATCTCGATGCGGTTCTCGGCCTGAGCCTGGGTGGGCATACGTTTCTCCTTGAGGTACAGGACGGGCCGGGCAGAGACCGCGAGCGCCCCCGAGGGGGCGCCACGGAAGCGGCCGGGTCAGCGGATGACGGTGGTCATCGAGTCGTCGTTGTCCAGTGCCGGCGAGCCGATGAAGATCGCGGCGACGCGGAGCAAGGGAATGAAGTCGCCCGCGTCGTTGCCGAACCACTCGTCCCGCTCGATGTCGGTGCGGTAGAGGCGGTCGACGGCCGGGCCGTAATACTCCTGGAGCTTGTCGGCCGCGGCCTGGATCGCCTCTTCCCGGGAGGTGGCCGCCACGGTGATGACGACCGGCAGCATGTCCGGGGAGTGGTCGTCACCGAGGGCGTCGGGGCAGGTCTCCCAGTCGGCGACGATCGTGCGGAACGTCTGCTCATCGGGAGACGGGTAGCCGTGGCTCACGACGCACTCGCCGCAGTACCGCTTCGCGTAGCCGTCCTCGTCAACCTCCGTGTCCTCGTCGCGCTCGATACAGCGGTCGTTGCAGCCCTTGCACTTCAACAGAGACGGCATTGGGTTCTCCTTTTCGGACATAAAAGGGCCCCCTCGTCTTGGTCAACGAGCGGGCCCGAAATTGGCAAGGTCACCCATTCGAGTGACGCCATAACAGTTCTGAGGATTTGGCCTCACGCCGCTTCGGCGTACACGTCCTGGCCGTGAATGTGCGGGTACCGATCCGCCAGGTATTGCGCCAGCCTCGGGAGCCATTTGATGTCCAACAGGACGCCCCACACTGCGGCCGACACCAGAGGGGAGAAGACGTCGCCGAGCTGCTGGCACTGCGATGAACGCGACCCGATCACCGGGAAGTCCGCGGGCAACCCGACCAGCAGGCACACCTCTGCGATCGTGAAGCGGTGCTCGGAGTCATCGGCGTCGTACCAGCCGCGGATCTTCGACGTGACGCCCGGCATGGTGCGGCCCAGCTTGAACTCGTTCCCACCGGACGTCTTGCGGACACCGCGGGTGTTAATCCAAGTCTCCGGGTCCCAGCCGATCGCGTCGGAGGCCCACGTGGTGATGCCAGGCGCTTCGATGCGGGTCAGGGTCTTCTCGCGCGACGCCGCCATAATGGCCCGCCGCCTGGTCGACGGGGAGCCGTAGTCGCCAGCGTCCATGATGTCCCAGACCACGCCGTTCCAGCCGGCGACGATGTACTCGATCCCGATGGCCGCCTTGACGGGTTCGGGAAGCGTCCACGCCTGCTCGATGATCACCGACTCAAGCGGCGCCCCTGCTGCAAGGAGCCCCATCCCGACCAGAACCGGCGCCAGCATGAGGCCGGCCGTCCTCTTCCCCTCCGTGAGTTCACCGACCCACGACCACATCTCCGCCACGGTGACGTCGTCGTACGGGTCGCCGAACACAGCCGTCGAGGCATCCCCATGGTGACCACCGGCCCGCCAGACGTTCCCGTACGCCTCGGCCACGTCAGATATCGCGTCGACCAGGATCTCGATGTTCTCCGGCTGGAGACCGAGCCGCTTGCCTGCCACACTCCAGTCCGGGCACGGCATGGTGAAGACCGCGCGCCGGGTTCCGCGGAGTGCGGGATGCCGGGGGTCGAGATCGCGTACGTCCATACGGATCGCGTTGCACCCGGCGGCCTGAGCCGTAGCGGTGGCGTCCTTGGAGCTGTCGACGCAGATCAGGTCCAGCTCGACACCGAGCACCAGCCGCAACCCCACGCAGCCTCCACCACAGCCGCCGCATACGTTGATGCCGCGCTCCGGCTGGCCTTCGCGCCAGGGGTACAGCCAGCGGACCGGCCACGGCCCGGCGATCTCCTGCCGCTCCTCCTCGGTGAGGCTGTCAAGGTAGGCCACGAGGGCATCGCCCCCCAGCTCCAGACCCTGCGGCTCGGGCTCGGGCGCGTCCGGGTCGTAGCACCCACACGGGCCGCAACACTCCTCGCACCACTCCGCCTTCAAGCCGGACGCCTCCTTTTGGGCATAAAAAAAGCGGCCCATCACAGGCCGCGCGGAATTGCTGCTGTGTCCTCGGCTGGGTTAGTCGCGTCAGCCGGTCATCTCGCGCATGAGGAATTCCCGGTCCCACTCCTTGGCCCGACCGCCGGCCACGGTGATCGCGGCGTACAGCTTGACCTCGTCCCGGCCGACCACGTCCTCGTGGTACATGTCCGCGACCACGGCGGCCAGCTCCCCACCACGCTCGCGGGAATCGATCTCGTCGAACTCGTTCTCCTCGGCGATCTCCAGCGCCTCGCGCCACTCCGCCTCGGTGTACTTCAGCCCTCCCACTCCGTCCTGGTGGGCGGCACACCGGTCGGTGCCCTCGACGGTCGTCTCGGTGCAGTAGCGGGGCTCGTCCGTGGAGCCGATCGGATGGCCGCAGATGAACGAGCCCTCGCTGGGCTCCTCGGTGAGGTGTTCCACCGGCTCGATGAACTCGGTGCCCATCTCGCCGTACCAGCCGCGCGGGCGCCTGTACCAGTCGCCCAGGTGCCGGGGGTCGAGGGTTTCCACGGCGGTGATCCCGACCGGCCGCCCCTTGTCGTTGCGGCGGTGGTACTTGATCCGGCCGTAGTAGTACTGGGGGTGGACGGAGTCGGTCCACACACGGACGAACTGGCCATCGGGGAGGGCGGAGTAGGGGAATCGCTTGCGACGTGTCATGTCTGACGTCCTTTCTGGTGAAAAAGCCGACCCTTCAGGCGACGCTGCGCAAAGAAGGGCGGAGGTCGAGAGCGGCGCACAGGACTTGCTCGGCCATGCGCGGCGGGAAGGCGTTACCGATCTGCGTCAGGATCTGGGTGGTGGAACCGCGCCACGGGTGGCCGTCTTCGAAAGACTGGAGGAGCGCTGCGTCTCGTGCGTAAACGCGGATCTGGTCCTTGCGTCCGCCCTTGTATGCCGGAAGTTCGTCAACGGACATCAGTCGATTGAACGCAACCCATCGTCCCGAGTCCCGCTCGCCGTAGAGCGTGGCACGGGCTCCGGACCCACCGACGCACGAGGGGTCAGCTCCCCCGCTGCCGGTGCCCACCGTGACCGTGAGTCCGGGGCGGTGGGTCATGCCCCACCCAATTCCTTCGGCCATGGACACCCACGGCCTGAGCGACTGGTCGCCGTCCTGTTGGGCCACGTTCTTGCGGTACTTGCGATGGGTGGGCGCGGGCAGCTTGGCCTCGCCATGCAGACGCGCAACGAAAATCGCGCGGACACGGGTCTGCGGGACGCCGTACTCCTCCGCACTCAACTTACCGGTGGCGACGCTGTAGCCCTCGGCACGCAGGATGATGGCCAGCGCCTCCCATACCGGCAGCACCGTGGGGACCTGCTCCAGCGTGATGGTTTCGTAGGGCCGCTTCTGGTCGATCGCCTGCAACGCCCAGCGCAACGGTTCGAGCACCAGGCCGATCCGCTCATCCTCGAACGCGGCCAGATCACGAGAGATGTCCTCACGAGCGGCCATTCGCTTGGCGAGTGCCAACACGTTGTCCAATGCTGCGCGTCCCTTGCCCAGCCCGTTGATGGCGTACGGCTGGCACGGCGGCGAACCGATCTTGAGGTAGCGGGCCGCGGGGAAGTCGCCCGGTCCGTAGTCACGCACATCGCCTTCAACGGTGCCCAGGCCAGCCGCTCGGCGCGTCTCACAGGCGGCGTGGTCCTTTTCGATACCGGTCACAGATATGCCGAGGCCCCGGGCGGCCCAGTCCCATCCGCCGGGGCCGCCGAATAGGTCAACGGCGTCCGCGTTGCTGACATCCATGGCGCTGTGCGGGTCCCTTCCTGTATTTGGGCATAGAAAAAGACCCACCAGGATTGGCGAGTCTCGATAGCGACCGTCTTCCTCCCTCTGCTCAGGCCGCGTAGGCGGACAGGACAGTGAGCGCCTGGGCGACGGTGGCGCCCCGCAGCCACACCGCCGCCCACGACCGGTGCCGCATCCCCCCGTCCGTCCGGGTCACCTCCAGGCCGTGGCGGATGGTGAGGACGCCGCTGTCGTCCTTCAGGTCGGTGTACCGGGGCACGTCACTGACGACGTGTTGCGCGGTCAGCCCCGGGAACGTGGCGGCGACCTCGTCGCGTACCTCCTCCGGCAGACTCTTGACGTCCCGCACGGGGTGACCGAGCCCCGGCCGGATGCCCTCCGTGATCCGCGCCGCCTCCCGGATGGACAGGTGCGGGATACGGATCTCCACGCGAGTGTCGTCGCCCCCCGTGGAAGTGATGATCACGCCGAGCGGACGCCGCTCCCCTTCCGCGTACTCCGCGGTCTTGGCGTTGAGCAACTCCGGCCGGTACTCGATGGTGGTCTGCCGGCTGCTGCCCTGGGCGATGGCGCTGACTCCGGCGTCCCGCAGGGGAAGGGAGAGCACACGCAGGCCGGCCACCGCGTTCTCGCGCCCGAAGTGCGGCAGGATCTCGGTGCGGATGGCGTCGACCGTCCGCCGGACCGTGACTGCGCGGTCATCGGCGGTTTCGACTACGGCGGTGACGTCCGCCAGCGGTTTGCGCTTGTCGGTGCTGGTCGACACGTGGGCGGTGAGGATGACCTGGTCGGTGCCGTCGTCCAGGCAGATACGGAAGCCGATGGGGTGCACGACGATCGCGGAACTCAGGATCGCCTCAACTCGCCACTCTGGACCGAGAGTTGCTGCTGTGTCCTGCGCGATCAGGCGGAGGGGCTCCGCGACGAGACGCATGTCGGTGTACATCGAATCGGACATGGCGGTTCCTACTCGTAGATGCGGGTCTGGAAGGTGAGGTCGGCGATGGCGCCGAAGGTGTCGCACACGGCGTCGGTCACGACGCGCAGACGCCATTCCCGTGTGCCGGTGCCGTCCAGCTCGACGCGGAGCACCGCGATGATCGCGCCCTCGGGAGCGTGGAGAACGACGTCCTCACGGCCCGGGGTGTAGGTGGCGAAGTACGTGTTCTCGTACCTGTTCAGCAGGTCGTGGAAGTGGAAAACGACCTGCTTGTAGTTCACGCGGTATTCCGGGTTGATCTCGTCCGGCCAGGGTCGGCCCCGGTTCTCCAACTTCTCGGCCCAGACGTACGGCATGCTCGGGGAGTGCAGGAGGACGTACTCCCGGTCGCGGAACGTGAAGGAGGCGACGGCCAGGCGATCGTCCGTGATCTTGCGCCAGTCTCCGATACCCATGCCGACTTCGTGAGTGACGTACTTCCACCAGCGGGCGGCCAACTCGTTCCGTGAGGCATCCGAGCTGACGTCGGCCTGCGGCAACTCGCGGCTGTTCACGGACTCCGGGCGAGCCGGGCAACCGTGCAGCTTCGAGAGCTTGAACTGCTCGACGCTTCCGGTGCGCCCGCAGTCGTGGCACTGCGACTCGTGCTCGGGGTGGTCGACCAGCCGGTGCCCCTTCACGATGTCCTTGAAGGCGGGCACCGGGCTGAAGATGTGCAGGGGAACGATCCGGGCCTTGTAGAACGGACGCCGCTTGTAGGCGTCCCCGCACGGCTCGCACACGGGGTCCGTGTGCTGGGTCCGGGCGCCCTGCTCTCCGTCGATGTCGGGCGTCGAGTAGATCATCAGGTGTGTTGCGGTACCCGTGCACGTGCCGTCGTCGCGGCTCTGCAAGGTGGAACAGCGCATGCCCAATAGCCCCTCTCAGGGTGGGTGGGAGTTACGGAATGCCGGTTGAATCGGCTGAGCGTTCGTGGCGCCGGGGCGCCTCCCCCGTCGGAAGGCCGCCCCGCACCATGAGCACTCAGACTCAGACGGCGGCGAGCAGGCTCAGCGTGGTGTCGTCGGCCGACTCCCACTTGCCGGTCAGGGTGTAGCCCATGTTCCGCTCGGCGCGGTTGTCGCCGCGCATCCCGGACTCGTGCTGCTGCCAGGTGTTCACGGCCTGGTAGGCGCCGAACTTGGTGCCTCGCCACGGGGCCACTCGCTCGTCGTTGCGCCACAGGTCCAGGTACTCACCCTGCTTGCGCAGGGCGTTGCGCGCGGTCGTCCTGCTGTCGCCCTGCTCGATGGGCGCGAGCTGCTCCCGCACCAGCCGCTCGAACTCGCGGTCGGTCATCTGCTGGGCGCACAGCTCGGCCACCGCCGCGCTGAACTCGTCGCCGACCGAGTGGACGATGGCGAGTGCCTTGCGCGCGTCGGTGATGCGCCTGAGCGAGTTGGAGCTGTGCTTGACCTTGAACTGCTGGCCGTCCTCGTTCAGGCCCGCGTTCATGGTGTTGTCGCACACCACGTTGGTCACGATGCGCTTGTAGGTCGTGCTCAGGCTGCCGTCGAACGAGGTCGCCGCGATCAGGTTCGGCCGGAACTCCACGCCCTCCGGCGTCTTGATCGTCTCCGGGACCTCGACCGACACCCACGCCTGGGCACCGCCCCGCAGCAGACCGGCCGACCCGATGGCCAGCTCGTCGTCCAGGATCGTGGCCACGTTGTCCAACAGCCACTGCTTGGGCTGGTGCGGCTGATAGCCGTCCTTGAAGATGCCCATGACCAGGCTGGTGTCGCTGCGCACGATGGCCTTGCGGCCCGGGATGGCGACCTGCTTCTTCTCCGGCTCGACCAGGCCCGCGGCGATCAGCTCGCGGTTGCCGGTCTCCAGCTCGACGAACAGCGGGCGCTCCTCGGCCGTCCAGGAGAACAGCCGGCGCTCCACCTCCTCGATCGGGACCGCGCCGGAGAAGTGGTTGTCACTGCCGGCCCGGTGGTGCCACGCCTTGCCTCGCTTGTCGGTGAATCCGATCAGCGTGTTCTCGTTCAGCCACTTCAGCGTTTCCCTGCTCATGGGATGAAATCCTTTCAGGCGTGAAAAATGCGGCCCACCGCCGAATGGGCCGCAATAAATGGGCATGAAAAAAAGCGACCCGCGATTGCGAGCCGCTCGGCGTTACTGCTGCGCCCTTGTGGCGCTCGGTATCTCGTTACCGGTTCTTCGGTCGGAAGCCGACCCCGGCAAGTCGTTCGGTGTGCGCGACCCAGGTGATTGCCTGGACGACGCTGGGGATCTCTTCCAGGCGTAGAGCTGCCTCGCGGTAGCAGTGCGCCAGGAGGGCGTACCGCTGCTTCGATTCCAGGCCGCGGTCGCCGTTGCCGAAGATCTCGTTGACGGCGATGTCGTGGGCGTGGCGGTCGATCACGACCGGGTCCGGGTCCTCGGGGTCGAGGATGCAGCGGAAGAAATGGCCGGTCTTCGCGGACATCGGGAGCACGTCTTCCGGGTCATCACCCATGATGATCCGTTCGACCTTGCGGATGTTGTCCCGGGTGTGTCCGGAGGGGCCGTCGGTGTAGGCGCCGCGCGCCAGACGCTCATTCTCTTTCCAGGACTTGTTGGCCGACAGGGCGGCGATCACGCCCGCGCCTTCCCGCACGTTGCCATCCGAGATCAGGTTCGCCAGGTCGTGGGCCGTCCGGTACCACGCCCGGCCCCGCTGCTTCTGGGCCTCGGCCGCGTGACCGAACGCCTCGATGATGTTCTGGACGTATCCCTCGCGCGTTTCCTCGTCCACCTTGAACGGGATCACCTTCCGACTCGGCTTCGTGCCCTCTGTTGGCACAGCCTAGTCACCCCCTCATTCGTTGCTGTGGCACTTCGCGCCGATGAATCCGGCACGGTGCGTCGTCAGGCCGCACCGTCGGCAGGCGTAGGCGAACGCCTTTCCCTCGTCGAAGTAGTCGACGACTTCCCGGGTGTTGATCAGCCGGTGCTCGTTGAAGCAGAGCAGCCCGTCTTCACGCCGCTCGTACTCGTCCGGTCGCGGCATGCGCACCGCCGGATCGAACGACTGCCAGAACTCGAAGTCGGCCAGCCACGCCTCGTAGGTGCCCGGGTCCCGCTCTTGCAGCTCGGCCGCCAGGCGCTCGAAGTCGGGCTTGCGCTCGGCCGCCTCAGCCTCGGTGATCGGCCGCAGGAATTCACCGTGCGGGCCTTTACCTTGCGGCCCGTAGTCCTTCCTGAGCGCACCCGGTGTCGAGTCGTACGCCGCGTGCTGAAGGTTCAGCATCACGACCTGCAATGACTTGCGCATGTCAGCCCACCACTTCCCAGCGCTCGTAGACCGTCTCGGACAGGACGCCCGTGCGCTGGAGGTGCTTGGCCAACGAAACGGCCGCATCCCGGAGCCCGGCTGCGGACCGGTCCAGTCCCGGCACGTCCTGGTCGTCGACTGCGGCCCCGAGGTCTTCGGAGGTCTTCTTGATCTGCTGCACGAGAGTGGTGGCGTACTCCCGGCTCGCGGGCACGACAGCCTTCGAGCCTTCCTTGTCGACCGTCAGGCCGAACGACTCGGCGATGCGCCAGGCGTAGTTGCGGCGGGCGTCGTTCCCGTTGCTCCAGTACACGCCGAGCGAAGCGTTGTGGACCCCGACCGCGAACGGCTCCGAGGCCGTCGCGTGGTGGGCCAGGACCAGGACCTGACCGTCCGGCATCAGGAACGACTCCAGGACGCGGTATGCGCCGTAGTGCCGCACGACCTCGTACTCCTCGGTCGTGATGTTGTAGTACTCGTTCGCCGCGGCCTTACGGACCGTGGGGTCGATCAGTGCGTACTTCACGCACCCTCCTTACTGTCCGACTGATCAGTTTGTGCGGGCGGATGGTCAGCAAGTCACACCCTTGTTGGGGTGCCTGCGGCCGTGGAGGCGGATCGCTTGCGCGCGGTCGGCGCCGAACACCCAGGCGTCCTCGCCGAACTCGTCGATGGACCGGCACGCCCAGCCGGAGTAGGCGAACCCGGCCATGTGCGCCGACATGACGACCTGGTCGGCGTAGTCGCCCGCGTACACCAGGAAGCCGCCGCCCTCCCGCTTGCGGAACTTCTCCCCGAGCCCGCCGCGGTCGCGGCCCGCGTTCGGCTTCCGCGGCCCGATCTCCTTGGACACGGTGTTCACCCGCAGCGTGCGCAGGGCGTTGCCCTCGACCGCGTCGAGCTGGCGCATCTTGACCACGCCCTCGCACGCGCCCTCGTCGTCCTTCGGGATCTCCACCACCTCGTGGAGTCGGCCGGCACCGTCGGGCCGGTACCCGATCCACGCGACGTGGTCCCCGACTTCCAGGCCCGATGCGGCGGTCAGCTCGTCCTTGGCCGCGCGCACGATCTCGTACGTGCGCTGCTCCGGGATGGCCCACGGACTGGTCCAGATGCCCGCCAGGCCCGGAACGGCGACGTGGTTGAGCGAGTCGCCCAGGACCCGGATCGTGCCGTCCTCGTCCGTCGTGATGACCTGCACCGTGTACCGGACCAGCGTGCCCGCGCGGATTTCTGCTGCATCCTTGTCGTCGAAGTCCTCGACCGTGTACCAGCCCGGGTTGGGCGTGGTCTCGTCGGGGTCTGTCTGCTCCACGAGCCTGATTTCCATAGCGCTCATACGCCGCTCCTGTTTCTCGAACGAATAACGCAAGTGCCCGGCCCGAGACTTTCACCCGCCGAATCATGGACCGGGCGGGCTTTTCACTCGATGCCGAAGATGGTCACGCCGTCGATTTCCTGCGGTGGCTTGCCCTCGCGCATCAGGCAGCCGGGGCAGGTGAGCCGGTCCAACGAGTGGATCGTGATGTAGCTGCTGTGTCCCTGCTCCCGCAGACTCACCCCGCCGGTCGTCTCCAGCAGCAGACCGCACATCGTGGACTGCCACGTCCGGCGGTCCTCGTAGTGCATCCCGTTGTCGAAACCGGTCGCGGACATGGAGTGCTTGGCGTCCTCCGGCATGTCCCAAACCGCGAGTCGCTTCGAGCCGTTGGCCAGCTCGCACGCACACAGGTTGGAGATGAAGCAGACGACGTCCTTGTGCATCCGCATGTAGATCCGGAAGTGCCGGGAGTTCTTGCAGATCGGGTTGTACGGGAGGTTCGGCTGCTCACCGTCCAGCACGAATTCCGCGTGCCACTTGTCCCGGTAGTTCACGGAGCGCGGATCGAAGAGCGACACCCGCTGTCCCGGCTTGATCCGTTGAAGGAACTCGGTCGCGAGGTCGAGGGCGCGGGCGTCGTCGACCTTCTTCTTCGCTGCCTCCAGGTCGGCCGCGCATCCCAGCCAGCGCTCGACTACGGACTCTCCGACGAAGCACGAGTAGTTGCGCGTCATGTCGCTGTACAGAACGCGCCCGATCACCGCGCGGCCCTGCTTCAGCAGCGCGCCGGGGGTGTGCGGGTCGGTGTTCCTCACCCATCGGGGGCGGGACGGGGATTTCTTGGCCATCGTCAGCCCTCCTGCTGCTCGGTCTGGGTGGCGAAGGGGCGCCACTGCCCGGCCTTGAGCGCCCCGTTGTGCTGGTCGAACTCGACCCAGCCGCCCGTGCCGGCCACCAGGAAGCCCTTGTGCCGGACCACGCCGGCCTCGATGTCAACCAGGCGCCGGATGCCGAGCACGGTGCCGAACCACTCCCGCTTCGCCACGTCCTCCAGGAACGCGGCCTCGTCGGGCTGGGGCAGGGCGGCCTCCAGGTGCTCGTTGAACGCCTTGAACACCGCGGACATCGACTCCAGCGGCTCGGACTCCCACTGCTCGCAGCCGCATTCGGCCTTGTAGCCCTCGTAGGAGGGCAGGCGGAAGAACTCGTGGACCCCGTCCTCGCTGCTGGCGGCGCCCATGTTCTGCTCGTGTCGCAGCGCCTGGGAGACCTGCATGCCGGGGGTTCGGTCGTCCAGGCCCAGCTCCGGAATTCGCATCTCTTTCCTTCCTTGAATTACGGCTGACAGTCGGCAGCCCGGGGCGCGGCGTTGCTGCTGCGTCCTGGACTGCCGTTAGCTCAGTCAATGGAACGAGGGGCATTTATTGCCGTATCTCGCCGATGTAGTGAATCGAGTAAGGCGCCCCATAGGAGACGGCTTCCAGAGCGAAGAGACGGGCGGCGGCTATCGCACTGTCCTCGCTCGCGCCCCAGACAACGTGACGCAGCTCATCGGGAAGGACGACGTCACAGTCAACCGTGACGTCGGTTTCAGCCGACTTTTCCCCGCACTTTTTATGGGCGTGGTCGGCGGTAACGCTGACTTCGTGCACGCCTTCCGCTTCCGGCGCCCACTGGACATAGGCCCAATGCACTATGTGCATCCCTTCCCACCTCGGCCGAACTCCCTGGGCCGTTTGGATGACATCCCTACAGTTCATTTGGGCAGCGAAAAGGGAGCCGACCGGTGCAACACGCACGCGCCGAGGCTCCCTTTCCACTCGCCTGGTTCAGTTGTCCTACCGGCCAATCACTTGCCGCCGGATTCATCCGCGGGCGGCTCCCAGTCTTCGGCCGCGAGCCGCTCCCAGATCGGGCCCCACACCTCCAGGGTCTTGGCCTCACACTGGGACTTCTTCAGCACCCAGTCCCCATGCACCGGTCGATCCATCACGTCGCCGTGCTGCATGCGGAAGTCGGCCCGCTGCTTGTACGCGCTGTTCGGCGTCTCCCGCACCGCCAGAACCACCGCAGGGCCGAGTACCGTTCCGCTCGCCCCGCCGTTGTAGGTCAGACCGAGACGCTCACCAACCTTGACGCGCATTGCGCCCCCTTCGAGACATGGAAAAGGCGCCACCTGAATTGGCGGCGCCGTTGCTGTGGTGTCCGGGCCCCTACGGCTGCGAGCCCGCCCACATCGGGATCGGGAAAGGCGCGAGGTGCTCGACGTGGAAGCAGCGCCACTGCCCCTCCGGCCCCTCGACCGGGGCGCGTCCGTAGAGGCCCTCTTCGGTCCTCCGGTCGGCACAGTCGATGGGGTGGCCGCAATCGGGCAGCACCCACTCCTCCGGCGACTCCCAGAAGATGAACCGCACGCGTCCGTCGATGAACAGCGCATCGACCCGCAGCGAGTTACCGGCCCGCGTCAGCAGCGCCTCACCGGTCGTTCCCGTGGTGAAGGTCTGCCACGCCTCGCCAGAGTTGCGCTGCATCAGGTGCCGGGCACCGTCGGAGGTCTCCGACGTTTCGAATTTCCCGGCCCCGTCGTGGGCCAGCCAAATGGGCATGCCGATAGTCCTTTCGAGCAGGGATCGATGAACGCGCACAGCCACGGCCGGCCTCGATGCCCCCTGACACCAAGCCCGACCGAAGCCATTTACGCGCCCTGGATCTCGTTCGGGAAACAACCGGGGCGGGTGAGGGGCAGACCCGCATTTCTGCCGTTGCCCCAGAACGTGGGGGAGAGAAGGTTGGGGGGCGTAGTGGTGTGGGTCAGGTGTCCGTCCGTGTCGTGGTGCCGAATGTGTACGTGCGTGACCGGCCGCCGCGCCGCCGCCGTGCAGTTCTTGATTTCCGTGTCGCTCACGCGGTCACCCTTCGGTCGATCATCTGAATGGACAGCTTGGCCGTGCGCGTGAAATCGGCGCGCTTACGGCCTCGCTTGGTCTTGCCGTACAGCGGGCAAAACAGGTTCAGTCGCGGCCGTTCCTGCCCGGGGATTCGGACGGCGAGCGAAACGGTGGGGCACTGGTTCATGCTCCGACCGCCTTGAGAACCGGCGCGGGCTCCTCCTCGCGCACGTGGATCATCGCGAAGTCGTAACCACCCGACTCCGGGCCGATCGCCGTGCACAACTGCCGGGCCAACCGGTCGAGTTCCTCCGGATCGGTCGTCGTGATGTTGAAGAATCCGACCGTGGTGCCGGGCGCGCAGTCGAAGACCTCGACCGTGTAGATCAGTCGCGTCACCGGAATGACTCCCTTCAGGCATGAGAAAGGCCGCACACCAAAATGGGTGCGGCCTGTTGCGGTTGCGTCCCGTCAGCCGATCGTGTTGTCGGCACTGGTGGCTGCGTTGCCGGTTTCCTTTCGGTATTCCTGTTCAGGCACCCGTCGAGTAGCGGACCGACGCGCCGTGCTTGCGCGCGTACACGTTCACCGTCAGGTCGTCCCGATCGAGAATGCCGACGCAGAACCAGTCCGCGGAAAGGTCGCCGTCCGCCAGGTGCCTACGCGTCACGGCCTTGATCTCCGACGGGAGGTCAGCGGCTTTGATGGGCCGGTACGCCGGTGCGGCCTTGACGGGCTCCGGCGCGGTCGACGTGGCCGGACGCGTCGCCCTGCGCCGCTTGGGCTCGGCCTTGAAGGTGACCGGCACGTCCGCGCGGCGCACGGGCTCACCGACGATGCCGGGGTTGGTGCGGCGCAGCTCAGCCGCGACGCGCGCCTTGTGCTGCCGCGCGGCCCGCCCGCGCTTGGCCCCCAGGTTGCGCCGTTCCAGCGCGGCCAGTCCGGCGCGCATGCGCCCGGAGTTGGCGACGTCGATTGCGGCAATGGTGCTGTAGGTGAGCGGCGGCGTCATGGTCAGACTCCCTTGTACGTGGCGGCCTTACGGAACTTGCGGATATCGTCGCGAGCGGCCCTTGCGGCGGCGTCGTCGTTGCGCGCTTTTGCGTCGCGCTCGCGACCAATTGCCAGGCGCAGGTTTTCGCGTGCGTCCTCACGTGCCACGCGTGCGCTTTCCTGTTGCGCGTTGTCGCGCGCCTGAACATTTACGAGAGTCTGAGCAGCCGCGCGCAATTCGACTTGCGCGCGAATTTCGGGCGTCATGCGCCTACCGGCGGTCATGCCGACGCGCGAGTTATAGACGATCTTTTCGGCACCCTTGGAACGCGTCGCAGCGGCAGCGCGCGTCTTACGGCGTCCATCCTTAGCTTTCGGGCGCAGCTTTTCACCGGCGCTCTTACGCAAACCCGTAGGCACACTGGGGGTACCGGTCGACGGGCGCACTTCACCCCGGGAACGGGTCGTGATGAGCTTGACGTCTGCTTTCGGGGGGTCGTACGACGACCGGCCAGGAATCGGGCGACGCTCCGGCGGAGTGGCGGGAGTCTGCAAATGCGCGCGTGCGCTTTCCTGGTACTGCTCACGCGCGAAATGGTCGGCGTAAATCTGTGCGGGCGTAGGGTCATCGATCGAGAGACCAGCGAACAACGGCTTACCAGCCATGGAAAACCCCTTAGTGGTGCGAGGCGAATAGGGAAAATTGGCGCCTACGGCAGATCTGACGAGATGCTGACAGGAAGGGGGAGAAATCCCGGGGGACACTCCCCCTTCCCGTAGGCAAAAGACACCGTTCCCGCTAAGCGGTACTAGGCGGATGGGTAGCGCGTGTTTCTCAGGCACACGTCACCCCTTGTGCTTTTTCGCCAAAGCCAATCCGTCGCCAGACTTTTTGTCGTGCAAGCCAGGATCATTCGGTATCGGGCAAGTGATAAAGGACCCCGGGAATTCACCCTTTGCAGTCCACCACCTAGCGACGTACCCGCGCCCCTACCTTGGACAAGGGCATACGTGTTCGGTGTCCGCTTTCCCGCTTGACGTCACTCACGTAACGCGCACGGATTAGCTGTCAATATTCGCCAGACAGGCAACCGGCCCTCACGGGTACGGCGCATTGCCAGGCGCACACGTGTTTCACAGCACGTGCACCACTCGCACCCGCCGGGACATGCGGGGGGAGCCGCCGAAAAGCGCGCAGCTCTACCTAGGTCCATGCACTCGCCCGGCGTGCCCGGGGGTGCTATCGCGTGGTCGTCGTTGCCCGCGTGTGTCCCCGCCGCCCCCTCCGGCCGCTCCCCCCTTGCGGGGTTCGCGTCCCTCGGTGGCGACATGGAAGACATTAGGTGTCTCCCCCCATGGGGGGAACACCTTTCCTGTAATCATTTGTGAGCGTGGCGTGATATTGCCAGCTCAGACAGGGTTTTCGGGCTCTAAAGAATCTTGAAAAGAGGGGGGAAATCTCAGAATGTGGACGATCAAGCTGTCCAGAATGCCCGGGAAAAAGGGCACATGAAATGCCATGCCGCTTAGTTCCTTACGAATGCGGCTCTAGTGGTTCATGTCATGGCAGAAATGACGGGCTGTCAGCAACCGCCGGGGGCGGTCGGCGCCCTCGCTATGTCCGGGAATGCCCCAGAAAATCCCCACGATTGGCTAGGCGCCCGCCTGCCGCGCCCGGCACCCCCCGGGGCCCGTCGCTCCGGCCGCTCCCCACGGGGCCCGTACGCGCCCGGCCACGGTGCCGCACGGTGCCAGCATGCCGGGGCCGCTCCCCCCGGAACGGGGCCGCGCCGTGCCGCACGCGCCCGCGTGAGAGCCTGTCACGGCACGGGCGCCCGGACGTCCCCCGGGGCCGGTCGACGGCTCACACGGGCGCCCAGCGGCCCGCCCCCACAAAGAGGGCATGACGGACACGCCCTAGAAAATGCCAGGGCGCGAAAATTCGGGGGTTCTAAGGCATCTGCCCTCGATGCGACATAGAGCACACATGAGAGATAGGGGAGGATGAGCACCCTTGCCCCACTCCGTGGCTTGTGCCTGGCTCATGGCCGTGTGCGGCTCATGCGGTGCTCTGAGGTGGTAACTCACCTACGCGTGAGATATGGCTAATGCCAGGGATGCCGGGTAAGTGCCGATAAACACCAATTAGGCAGTACCTCACGCTTGCACCGCTATGGGCGCTCATGCGATATTCACGCGCGATGCGCATTATGCCGGTATTTGCTGCGCAAACCGGAATCGTTGCTCCGGTAATGTCGCCGTACGTGCCGGTAGCGTCACGGTGCGCCTACGATTACTTGGCGTAAGGGATCTTACGCCAAGTAACTTCGGGCATTGCGTGCGTTACCTGGCGTACGCGACCTATGCCGCCTTCCAGGCCAGACCCGGGGGTATCTCGTATTCACGACTAACACCCCAAGTATCGCGTACCTCGTGTTCGCCACATTGGGGTCGAATCCCCTTAAATAAGGACCCCCCACCCTTAAACGGGCGAACCGGACAATTGGGTGCCTGGGCCTTCTCGCGGAAATCGGCCCTAGATCACGAGGCAGTGTCCGTGCCGCCGACAGTGGCCGGAAGCCAATATTCCGTTTTATTGCCGACGGCCGTGGGCCCGGGGCCGAGGCGCCAGCCGCCCCCAACGAGTTCAGAAAGGGCGACCGGCAGTGGCGACCCTAGCAAAATGCGCGAAAAAATGGCGCGAGGGAAATAGGCGTAATGTCCCGGTATGGACAAAGCGACGCCTGGGCCGGCCTGCTGCCCCTGGGAGCGCTGGTACGCGTGCCTCGTGTGGGAGACATGCGGCGCGGACAACTGCCCGGGGCTCTGCATGCTGGTCCACTGCGCGTGCGAGTGCCACGCCGGCCACCGCTGCGACTGCGGGACGACGCTCTAGGTCGAGGCCGGGGTGACCGCGCTCTGCACCAACCGCAGACGGCGTTGGAATTCGGCTCGGCGGCCGGCGGCCGGCTGCTCGGGGCAGGTCTCGCGCAGCAGGGCGACGATTTCCTCGTGCTTTGCCTTGGCCTCGCCCTCGGTGGTCGGCCAGTAGTCCTCCCACACCGTGGTCCAGGCGCCGGCCCAGCAGATGCCGGTGTGCCACATGCAACCGACCTGTACGCCGTCGTCGATGCCCTCCCATTGGGTCTGCACCACGGCGTCCAGGTGCTCGGCCTTGGCCACGATGCGGTACTCGCGGTCGGCGTAGAGCCGGGTGAATTCGCCCAGAGTCAGCAGCTCGCCGTCGCGGCCCCGGTGGTGCACCTGGTCTTCGGTTGCCGTGCTCAAGTCGTCCTCCTGGCGGGGATTTTTGCGTCGCGTCGCCTGCCGGGAGCAGGCTCCGCCGGCCTCAACCTTCCCAAACCTAGCCCTCGTTGAGCGCTCAGGTCGTATCTTCTCGTCGCGTACACACTTGCGTACGCAGTTACGCACGCCGTTGCGTACGCAGCGGGTCTCGTCGAGAGGAGCAGGGTGAAGACGTATGGCGAAGCAGTGGTTCGGCTCGGGTTTTTGAACCTGGAGCATGACGGGGGCGCCAGCGAGCGGCCGGATGTGCTGCCCGGCAGGTGGACCCAGGCGCACCAAGAGATTCTGGTGCCGCGCCGGTTCGACTGGTTGGGCCGGGCGGAGATGACCTACTCCCAGACAGGACCGCTCCTTGAAGATGCAACGGAAGCGGACATGGAGGCTGCTGACGAAGCGCGAAGGGCGGCGAATGCCCGGTACGGGGCTGCTCAGCAGGTTCTGGGGATGCGGGGATGTCGCGCGCCCATGGGAGCCGGCCGGAACCCCAGCGGGCTGTTCTTCAGGGAGAGCACGTTCGAGTTCGTGTCCCGGCACGAACAGCGGCAGGTCTGGCGTACTCCGCCCGCGAACGTCGTGCTCCGGCTGCGAGGGAAGGACGTGCCGCCAACGCAGATCGTGACGGCGGCCTGGCACAACTCCTTCTGTTCGCCGAATAAGCGCGAGGAGGAGGCGGATGAGCTGTCGGCCTTGGTGGACAAGGTCCAGGCGAAGCATGGCGGCGACCCGGAGAAGCGGTGGGCAGCGTTCTGGGGATTCGGTGACTGCAACGAGTACCCCGTGCCGATCGGGGAGGTAGTGCCGCCGATCGACTGGGGGTCGGAAGAGATCACGGATCTCGTACACCGTCGGCACCGTGCCCGCAAGCAGCCGGATGGTTCGTGGACGTCGTGCACGTACCTCGACGAGCTGATGCTGGACTGCGGGATGTGGGACCCGGCCCGGTACGCCGCGCAGCAGTTCGGGCAGGTTCGGGCCCTGGACGCGACGGCCGGCCACGCCTCGGACGGCCAAGGAGGCGGTCGGCGGATCGACCGGGGTTACATGGACCCGTGGACGGTCCAGTCCGTGATCGAGGTCAACGTCATCGACACCGCGGGCGTCAGCGACCACCACGGCCTGGAGGTGATTCTGTCGCGTAGGAAGCTCGTCGAAGCTCTGGGGCGGCAGTTCGATGCTCTGGAGTCGTGGGCTGCGCTCGCTTACAGCAGGGTTGGGGCGTAGCGGCATGGCGGAGATCAAGACTGGTTCCGGGTTCATGGAGGCGAACCGTCAGATGGAGGAAGCGGCCCGCGATGGGCAGGCCGCTCGCACGGCGGGCGACACCCAGGCCGAAGGGGAAGCCGAGACCCGGTTCGCGAACGCTCAGCAGGCGTCCCGGACGTATGTCGCCGAAAACTACGGGGGCGGCCCGGCCTGAGTGCCGCTCCGTTCCGGCGTAGTGCTACCTGGCCCATCGGTCGCGGTGTGACACAACTGGCTGACGGCAATGGGCTGTTGAGAATGCTGGCGGGGGGCCGGGACGTAGCCAGTCCCGACCCCCCTGGGGAGGTTACTCGTTCCTAAAACGAGCCCTAAGAAGGGTTGTCCACCCATCAGCTCACGCCGACACATTTAAGGCTCCGAGTCGTATTGAAATCGCCGCGCCCTGCCATTGGACCACCCCGGCATGAAGCGCCAGGAGAGGGACTCGAACCCTCATCTCGATGATGTTGCTCGGGCCGGTCGATCCGGCGCTTGGTGGCGTGTTGAAACTGGAGCGAGAAATTGAGTTTTCGGGGCAGGCTTGCCTCTACCTCTGGGCTACCCCGGCGTGTGGTGCCGGGAGAAGGATTTGAACCTCCGCTGTGGCCTGCCCGTGTTCCAAATTTCAGGCGTTAGTTTCAGTTTGCGCTCCTGCGCGCCCGCCGCACGCCGGCGGCGGGGGTCTGTGGGTTACGCCGCGAACAGGTAGTTCAGCAGCGTGGCGCCAGGCCGTTGGTTCTGGGCCTCGGCTGAATTGGCCTCTTCTCGGGCGTACTTGACCGCGTCGCGGACGACCTGGAGGCGGCTGAGGAGTTCCTGCCGGCGGGTTGCCGGGAGGGCTCCGGAGAACTTGACCGTGGTCCAGGTGCCGACCGGCACGTCCTCGAAGTACACGTCGACCTGGGCCGGGTGCTTGTCGGTGGCCGGGGCCTTGACGTGGTTGCGAGGCACTTTTTTGGAGCGGAGGGTCTCCTGCGCCGCGGTGCGCCAGACGCCCGCCTGTTCGTCCCACTGCCACTGCTCGGAAGGGTCGAGGACGGGGAGTTTCTCGACGAAGGTGTGCAGCGATGTGAGCTGCTTTTCGAGGAAAAGCAGGTAGGTCACGGGGACTTGGGCGAGGAGCACCTGGTCGCCGATGCGGATGTCGGCACGGGCGGTGCAATTCGCCCAGTCCTTGGTGGCGGTCACGTCGTAGAACGGCATGAGGCCAGCGAGGGCGCGGTTGATTGCGTCATCGGCTCGGAGCTGAACTCGGGTGGATTCAGCGGGGAGTTGTTCGCCCTCTTCGTCCCGGGGGCGGTATGTGCGTGAAATGCCGGTCAGCAACGGGGGTTTCTGGACCTCGTGGTGCGCGGCGGTCAATGCGCCGTACGCCTCAGTTTTCCGGGTCTTCTCCACCGCGACGACCTGGCTCAGTCGCGTCGTCATGGGTGGGACGTTATGCATTGGCGGGCGGATAAGGCAATTCACGTGTGGGCCGTTTGGGTGAGGGGGCGACAGTTCTTTTCTCTTATTGCTGGTGGCGGTGGGGTGCGCGGTGCCGGAGCCATGCGCCGATTCGTCGATGCTGCGTACGCAGTTGCGTACGCAGGCGTAGGGTGCGGGCCGAAGGGCGCGGCGGGTGCGTCCAGGAGGGAGTGGGTGATGGATCTGCACCTTGAGACGTCGGAGCCTCGCGAGGACGTGTTGGTGATCAGCATCGAGGGCGAGGTCGACGTCTACACCGCCCCCAAGTTTCGGGAGTGCTTCCAGGAGCGGTGGCAGACCAACGGCAGTTGGGGGCACGTTGTCCTGGAGTGCTCAGAGGTGAGCTTCTTCGATTCAACGGCCATCGGGGTGTCGGTCTACATCCTCAAGTCACTGAGGCGGCGCAGCCCGCATGGTCACCTCGCCATCGTCGTATCGGCTGGCGGGAAGCTCGAACACATCATGCGGATCACAGGGCTGGACAAGGTCTACCGAGTGTTCCAGTCGATGGACTCGTGTTTGGCAGGGCTCGCACCGGTGGCGGTGGAGACGCCAGCGACGTAGCGGCATATGCCAATTCGCCGTGGTGCGTACGCAGTTGCGTGCGCAGCCCGTACCGTCGTGACCCACGGTTCATCCTCTCCGACGGACTGTCACCCGTCGGGGTGAGTGGGCTGGTTGAGTATGTGCGAGAGCGGCCCTGCGGGTACTGGCAGGCCGTGGGATCGACGGGAGACGCCGGATGAGTGCGGTAGGCCAGTTGCGGAAACTGCTCGGCGAGGTCAACCGCATGGAGGGCTACGACCCGGCGGAGCCGAAACTGCCGCTCGTCGTCCCCTACTGCAAGCGCCACCGCCGGCACTTCGAGCAGGGGATGCTCAAGCTCCTTCTCTGCCCGGGATGCATGAGCGAGATCGATTGGGATCGGATCAAGGGGACGGACGATGAGCGAGAGACAGGGGCAGGCGACGATGTCCTGGGAGGACGCGCGTCGGCTGCTGAAGGAAAAGCCGGGCGTCGTAGTGTCGAGCCTCTCGTGGGAGCAGGCAGGCAAGTGCGTCTTCCGGGCTAAGGCGTACGTGACGGTCCCGGAGGCCGCGAGGCCGACCGGTCTGGTGGAGGGCGAGCAGGAGAGCCTTCCCGCGCTCTGGTTCCGCGACCGTGAGGGGCGTGTGGCCCCGTACCTCGGGTCGGCGTTCGGTGACGAGCGTGACGACTGGGTCGAGGGCCTCTCCGTCGGAAGGCCGGACGCGGCGTAGGCTGCTTCCGGCCCGAAAGCTGGCCCCGCAGGAGTGCTGCATCCCCCGTCAGCACATCTGTGGGGCCTTTTCGTGCTCATTTTCGCGATGCGACGATTGTGGAAGTGCGTCCCGCGAAGGAGATACCGATATGGCCGCGAAGCGTTCCGCCACAACCACGACTTTGGCGGCTACGGAAAGCGTGAGTTCGCTCGCGGTGGAAGTGCCGGCGGATGTGTCGACCGAAGTCCTTTCGGATACGAGCGTTCGCGTGTCCTGGTCGAGCGCTCAAGATCCGCTGGCTTTCGTCGTGGCGTGGTCGGTCACGGGCAGTGGTTCATGGCCAGAGACGTCCGTGGCCGGGGATGCGCGCAGTCTGGTCGTGGGCGGCCTGCGGCCGGGGACGCAGTACACCTTCCGGGTCCAGGCAGAGTCGGAGTGGAGCGCGGAGGCCAGTGCGGAGACGACGGGTTCGGCGCTGGAGGCGCCGACGCTGACGGTCGCCGGCATCTTGGACCGCAACGCCACCGTCTACGTCCTCACCCCGGCCTTGGCCGGCCAGCCGCGTCTCGTCGAGGCGCAGGTGAAGGACACACGGACGGACAGCCCCTGGTACTCCGTCTCGGACGTGCCATGGAATCTGTCGGAGATGGGGCCGTACGACGGCTCGTTCGGGCTGAAGGGTCTGTCGACCGGGGCACCGTTCGCGGTCCGGGCCCGGGTGACCGCGGGTGAGGTGACGTCGGAGTGGTCTGCGGAGACGCGGTTCACCACGACGGGCACGAAGGGCTCGAAGCCTTCCGTCAGCGTGGTGGCGGACTCCGCGACGTACAGCTCGGTGAAGCTGGCGTGGGGAACCTCGGTGAAGGCCACGGTGCGGATCTACCGGTGGATCAGATCGACGTCGCCGGGGTCGCCGTTCCTGGCCCAGCAGGTGGCGTACTCCACGGATCTGTCAGGCACGTTCGAGGACACCGGCCTGTCGTCTGGTACGGACTACTGGTACACGGTCGAGTGGGCGCGAGATTCGCGGACGATTAGCGTCTCGAACCCGGCCGCGGTGCGCACGCGGGGGTAGGGGGAATCTCCATCTGCTTAGGCGATCCTTGGTGACAATTGACACCGCGGAACACTTCCTGGCGCCCCGCCGAATGGGTGACGAAGGGCCTCGGGAGACCTGCACCAGATGCTGGAGCGATGTTACCCAGCGTGGCCATATGCGCTGATGACCCGGCGTTTCAGATGGATATTGCGGGCATCTTGGACATCGCCACCGGCAGGCATATGCGCAGCGTGTAACCGGGCGGACCACAAGACCGCCGTCACCCATTAGAGTGACAGGCCCACAATTTTTCTTTTCCCCCGTGACTCCTGGGTCGGTCTGTGGGTTGAATGTTTCGCGGTGCACACGACGGGCCCCCGGGCCTCTTCCATTGCTCTCGGGGGTTCGTCGTCCACCCAAGTCCGGTCCGGTACAGAGGCCGCGCAGCAAACCCCCCCTTGCCTGCGCCCGCCTCTGTACCGGGCCTTCCGCTTTGGAGGGAGAATTCGAAGTGTCAGTCACCGAGTTGGCCTCCGTCGCACTGGGACCTTCGGGGGTGCCTTTCTCATACGGCCCGGACGGCAGTCCCGTTTCGTCATCCGAGGCGGCGCACCTCATCGCCGACGTCGAGCGGCGAACACTGCTCAAGTCCGACCTCCGCCTCGCCACCGGTGAATGGGTCACCGTGCGCACCCTGGGCCTCGTCTTCGACCCGGACGCTCGGGCCGGCGTGGTGGTGTCCCTGAATTACCGGCCCCGGGTATGGGGCACGGCCCTGTACACGCCGGCCCCCGAGAACGCGCTCCTGGAGGTGCTCGTCACCTACGACGATCCGGACCAGGCCGTCCAGGAGCACAAGCAGGCCATGGCCATGGTGGTGGTCGGCACCAACGAGCCGACTAATGAACCGAGTTGGGCGGCCGAACTCTCCTGGACGGGACCGGGACAGTGACGCTTCCGATGCTGTTCGTCCCATCAGTGCCGGCCGGCGACCAGGGCCTGGTCCTGCATATCAACGGCGTCACGCCGGAACCGCAGGGAAGCCGCTGGTACGTCCTGACGATGGAGGGCAACGCCTACGGCCTGCCGCGGACGCTCTGGCCCTGGGCCATGGAGCTGGACGCCCAGACCAGACGACGTGAGCTGCGGATGCCGGCGGCCTTCGCCTTCCGCCGCGTCGGCGAGACGGTCGCCGTGGAGAAGATCTCCGCCTGATCCTGGGAGGGAAGACAGGGTGCAGACGCCCTTCAACGGCGTGAACCTGACGCGGCAGCTCAACGAGGTGCGGACCCTCCGGGAGTTCCGCATCGACGAGGGCTACACACGCCGAAGAACCGAGCTGAAGGCCGTGTACGCGGACGCCGACAGCGGCTTGGCGTGGATCGAGACCAGGAACGGCACCTGGCGGCTGCCCCGCGAGTTCCTCCCCTGGGCCCTGGACATCGACGAGCGCGCCCTGGCCGTCCTCGGCCACAACGAAGTATTCCCCTGCAACGCCCTCTTCGAGCGGATGCCGGACGGCTCGTGGGAAGTGGAGATATTCCCCGATGTACTCGAAAGGACGTGACGCGAGAATGCCGCACCCCGGGAACCTGGAGTGCGGCATTCTCATGCGTGGACTTCCTCAATCCGCGGATCAGTCTGGCACGCGCCGACAATTCCTCCATCCGCCGTTCGAGGGAGCGCCGTGTCGATGTCGGCCGGCTGGTTGCTCCAGCGCCACCGGGCTCCATCCCACACGACGAGCTGCACGTGGGAAGGGCAGACGCAGCAGCGTCCGGGCCGGGTCGCGGGGTCCACGGCGAGGACGGCCAGGGCCTCGACGATGCAGGGGCACGCGGTCGGCCCGCTCATGCCGGCGGCTTCTCGTCACAGGTGGCCTTCGCCCAGTGCCAGTAACCGCAAGGGCACAGCCGCATCCCGTGCAGCTCGTTGCCGAGCTGGTAGACACACGGCACGCTCTCGCCAGCCGTCCACGGTGCCGGGTGGTACACGGCCCAGGCCCGCAGCGCGGCGCCGCAGCAGCGCATCCACCCCCCGCCCATGATCTGCGGCGGTGTGAACGCATCCGGCGCCGCGTTGAAATCCGCCTGCGCGGCGTAGAAGTCGCGGCACTCCCCGCAGTACCCATAGGCCATTTGGGTGGGACCAATTTCGTTGTTGCACTCGGGACACACAGTCCTGAGTTGGCGCCTTGAATTCATACGGGGACAGTAATGGCTACGATGCGCAACATGCCGGAAGCAACGAGTGTCGGGACGGACTGGCGCCTGCTCGGGTGCGACTACGTACGGTCCTTCATCACAAATGACAAGGCGAACCAGCGCCTCATGGAAGCCCACCCCATAGAGCTTTCCGCGAGCATGGGCCGGCTGGCGTTCACCGTGACCGAAGAAGTCTTCTTCCCCATGGTTTTCGGGGTCGAGACCCACTGTTCCTACCGGGCGGTCGAGTACCTCCGCCGGCGCGACCCGGAGTTCGGTGCCGCGTGGGTTCGCCGCATGCGTTATCGCCGCCAGGGCCTGGGCTTGACCATGCGCCCCATCAGCAGGTCACGGCACGTCGCGGCCGACATCGCCCGCATGCTCTGCCGGTCCTGGGCACACCAACATGACCCCGCCGAGCCTTCGGTTCTCGTGTGCGATCTCGTCCCCGCAATGCTCGAAGACCTGTGCTCGGAGCTATGCCATCCGAGTGAGCACCCAACAGATCCGTAACCAAATTGGGGACGCCCCGTTTATGTCTCTGTACGGTATCTGTATGGGTGTCGGCCTTACCTCGTCGGCCGTTTCCTACCAGAAATCTGTGCATGGGAGCCCCCTGCTGCCTGATCCCGGCGGGGGGCTCTCTGCTTATGCACACCCCACAGCAAGAGCGAATGAGGTGTCATGACCGAGAAAATGCAGGCGTTGCACGCACTTTTCGTCCATGGGGAGTGCACCGTCCTTCAGATCGTGGACACCACGGGCATCCAGTCCGGTCGCGCCTTCGCTGCGCTCCAGGCCCTCGTCCGCGAACAGTGCGCCGTCAGTGTCAAGCGAGACGGCCACGCTCGATACACCATCACCAATGCCGGCCGTCAGACGGTCGAGTCCTGGGAACTCGCCCCCGTACAGGAGGAGATGGACTGTGTCTGACGCCGACCTCGACATGCCGCTCAACCAGGCCGCCAAACTGCTCCACGGCCTCATGGAAGTGCTCTACCTCTCCACCGCCTGCGCCCTCGGCCACCACACCATGTGCCTGGGCATGGACGAATTCCGCTCCCTGGTGTGCTGCTGCGTCGAGTGCGAGCACACCGACGTGCGGACCGCAGGGCCGACCTCCGCCAACGTTCCGCTGCTGCACCTGGCGAACACTGAAGCCGACCGGCTCGACACCCACGTCTACGCCGATGGTGAGGCACTGGGTGTCCGGGCCGACCTCGTGCGAGCCCTGGAGAAGACCCTCGTGGAGACCGGTCGCAGGACGAGCGAGGCCAGACGCCGACGGATGGCCGTGCAGCTCGGCATCGCCGCCTGCCTCACCTTCGCCCCGAGGAGCCTTTGATGTTCGGGCTGCTCCCCTTCCCTCGCGACTTCGAGCCCGAGGAACACGGCTGGAGAGTCGTCGAGCCGATCGTGCCCCACCAGCGGCTCCAGGCCGCCATGCAGGAGCTGCACCGGTTCGGGTTCGTCTCCACCCACTGGCAGCGCTGGGAGGTCCCCTACCGCGCGGCGGCCGGCCTCTGCCGGGTCGGCTACGACAAGGACCGTGACTGCTTCTACGGGATGTACATGCCGCCATTCGAGCGAGACAGAAACAGTTTCACGCTCGCCGAGATTCACCGAGAAATGCGCTTCGGCGTAGGGGGCGGGAGTATTTCACTCAGTCAGCCGTCCGTGTCGCTGACAACAGTTCCCATCGGGTAGTGAATATGAGCGTCAACCCAGATCAGAAAGGGGTCACCCTGATGACTGAATTGACGCCCGTACGCCTGGCCGACCCGACCGGAAGCGTCGTTGCAGGCTTCCTCCGGAGCAACACCCGGAACATCGAAATGGTTCTACGCATGGGATGGGAGACCATGCGCGACGGCCAGGTGCTCCCTGTTCCGCTGATGGCGGTGCGCCGTGCACAGTGAGCTGGAATCCGGGCTGACGCTCTACCGCGAGCGCGCCTATCTCCTGGGCGGCTACGTCGGAATGTTCGGAGGGGTGTTCTCCCACACCGACCTCCAGGCCCCGGAGTACCCGGTGCTGTACATCGAGACGCCCAAGGGCCAGACCTCGTGGCACATCCATCCCGACGACAAGGACTGCTTCGACGGCCTCAAGGTGCCGACTGTCAAGGAGTACCCGTGGGACGGTCACTCCACGGAGGAGAAGTACATGCGCATCCAAGCGCTGAACCTCCTGATCCCCAAAATGACTTACGCGAAGCCGGAATACGGAAACCCCTGACCGGCCTACGGACAGAGGCCCGCGACCTGTTTCCCCCGAGCCAGGACGCGGGCCTCACCCCTGTCCACGATTACCACGAACAATTTTCCGGCGGCCACCGTGGATTACGCCCCATCCGAAAAGAGGTACCCGTCATGCCCCTCGTCCGGCGTCCCAACCCGAGCTGGCAGGCGTTTCAGGAAGTGCTCCCGGGCACTCCTACCGGCGGCCCTCGCAGCTCACTCGCGGCCGGCTGGCCCACCGAGCTGCCCGACCCCCGCCCCGGCGCAACACCGGCGCTCCAAGCCGCGTCCCTACCACGGCTGACCGCACAGCCGGGCACCGCGCCCGTCCGCGGCCGGCCCACCCGCCCGCAGCTCGGCCTGGGCGCCGCTCCCACCGGCGCACCGTCCACTACCAACGGCCGCAGCAGCATCTTCTCCATGCCTACGTACTGACCCGGAGGTCCCCCATGGCCAGCGTCATCGACGTCTTCGTATCCGTCACCGTCCAGCTCGGCGTCTTCCTCGGCCTGTAAGCCGTCAAAACTCAAGGCCCGCCCTCCCCGACCTGAACGGGGTGAGCGGGCCTTGTCATGTCGGACCGGGGTTACACCAGGTCAGCCTCGTCGGCCTGTACGCCCGCAACGAACGCGGACCACTCGGCGTTCGTGAAGAACAGCTTGGGTCCACTGGGGTTCTTGGAGTCGCGAAGGGCGCGGCCACCCTCGATCTTGGCGACCTCCACACAGTCCCCACCACTGCCAGCCCCGGAGAACGACGACTTAACCCATGCGCTCTCGGGGATGGCCTGGCCGCTCAGCTCGCTCTTGTTAAGCACTAGACATCTCTTTCTTAATCTTCTTGATCATGGCAATCGACTCCAGATGCGGCAGGGCCAGCCTTTTCATGGCCTCAACGTAGTGCCGATTCTCACGAACCTCCCTGGGGCGTGTCTGGAAAGTCATCCCCGTCATGGAATCGAAGGCCGTGAGCGGCTTTTCATCCGCCCCGCCGAATTCGAGCAGATGCACCATGTACACCGATGTGGCCACTTCTGTAAAGGGCACGACTCGGAGACTGATCGCACGAGAGGAGCCGTCCTCGATGAGCGAGTCGAGCTGCTCCAGCATGACGGCCTTGCCGCCGGCCTCCTGGCGCAAGGCACCCTCGCTGAAGATGAACTCCACGGCAGGCGGATCAGATTTGATGAAGATGCCTCGTCGGTTCCGGCGCAGCTCCACTGAGCGCTCGACGGCGTCCGGGGTGAGGACGGAACCAGCGACGCCCGCCGTCAGGGAGCGCGCGTAGCTCTCGGTCTGGAGCAGCGACGGCAGGATGTTCGGGGCACACGTGGTGATTCGCTGGGCAGCGTCCTCGTAGGCCACGAACTGGAGGAGGCTCTCGGGGAACTCCCCGTCGAAGGCGGTCCACCAGGCGTCGGCGATCGACATGCCCTCGGTCCGCATCGTCTCCAGACGAACACGCGTCTCCAGGTCCATGTTCAGGATCTTGACGAGGATCTTCCACTCGCTGTCCTTGGGCCAGGTCAAGCCTTGTTCCATCTGGGAGACCCGGTTGTAGCTCTTGTAGCCCAGGGCTCGCGCAACATCGATTTGCTGCACGGGGGAGCCATCGGGCAGGCGAGCAGCCTTGCGGACCTCTTGCAGCGCCTTGCCGAATCGCTTTCGAGCCGCCATGGCGGCTGTGTTGAGTGCCACGAGTACCTCCCCTCGGCTGTGCATGCGTCCCACCGCAGGGTAGCGCGTAGGGGCCTGTTGGCGGCACTTCCGGGGGCATTTCCGGCGACGGGGTTGCGTACGCGACTGCGTACGCACCACACTCGTCATCACGCACCGGACGATCCACGTCGCGGTGTGTGACCGTTCTGCGCGGCTGGCCGCAGTCGCGCTGGAGGCTGCCATGCACTTGCCAAGCCAGTTCCAGGCGGCGAGAACCTTCTGCCGCGAGGCCAACACCGTCCCCACGGCGCGTAGTTGGACTAGGAAATTCTATGCAGACCTGGGCGCCGACGAAGACCTGTTAGACACGTGTGCACTACTGATCACTGAGGTTGCCGCCAACGCCGTCGTGCACGGCGCGGGGGACGAGTACACCGTGACGGTTGGTTCAGATCTGTGGATCGAGGTCTGGGACGAATCGCCGCTGCTACCTCGTCACCGGGAGCACGACCTGACGTCGGAGGGAGGCCGGGGTCTTGACCTGCTGGAGATGCTCGCCCCGGGCTACAAGGTCGTCGAGGACGCAATCCGTGGCGGAAAGTGCGTGCGCTTCCAGCCGAAAGGGGTGCTGTGACCTTTCGACTGACACCGATGCCCGAACATGCCCTGGCTCAGGACGAGTTGGCGGACCTGCCCGTGCAACTCAAGGTGCGCGGACGGTATTTGACGCCCGTAGATGGAATCGAGGAGGCGGAGATCGAAGTCCGCTTCGACTCCTCCGAGTTGGCCGATCTGCTGGCCCAAGGCAGGGCGGCGCAACTGACTCTCGCGCAGCGCGCCCGGCGGGACGCCGAAGCAGTCTGGGATGCGACTCAGCTCGTGACCGAAGGCGGAACGACGGCCCTGACCGACACCGGCACGCTTCAACGCCTCGCCGGGGCACTGTACGAGCTGCCGGACACAGCGCCGGCCCAGGACTCGCCTGAGCGGGGCGGCCCCCGCCCGGGTGAGAACGCGAGCAGGGAACCCGTGGGGGGTACCGATCGCGACGACGGCTGGAGCCCCGAGCCCCAGCCGTTCAAGGAGCCCTTGCCGCGTCGCCAGCGCGGCGAGGGCGACTAGATGCTGCGGCGGACGGGGTGAAGCGCGACAGAAGCGCTCCACATCGACTTTTCGGGATGTGCGCCCTGGGAAAGTCCCCTTCCGTCGCCCTGATGGGCCCGGCCGGTGTTCTGCACCGTACCGGCCGGGCCCCTCTCCGAAAAAGAGCAGCTCAACAAGTACCCCGCTCCTCCCCGTTTGCACGGCACCTGAACGACACCCGGAAACCCCCAAGAGATAAGGAAACTCCGCGTGTTCATCGACCTCCCGAGCGAACTCGAAGCCTCTCTGATCGACCTTCCTCTCCCGGCCTGGGAACTGGACGGTCCGCACCTGGCGCAGTCCACCAGGGAGCGGTACCGGACCGAGCTGACGGCCACCCCCCGGTTCGAGGAGACCGCCGCGACGCTGCGCCAGGCACTGACCGGGAAGGGCGGCGGATACGCCGTGCTGCGCCTGGGGAACCTCGCCAAGGCCCTGGGGATCGGCGACGACAGGTTCCTGCGGCTGGCGACGGCCTTCGCCGTCGAGGTGGCGGTCCCCTTCTCGCCCTTCCCGCGGTGGCCCCTGTGGAAAGACATCGGTGTCAAGGTCGACAAGGACCCGGGCAAGTCCAGCGGCATCGGGTACAACGCGTTCCACATGGACCTGGTGAACGGGACCCTGCCCCCGGACTACTCCACGCTCCTGTGCGTCCGCCCCGACCCGCTCGGCGGCGGCCCCAGCATCCTCTCCGACGGGCACGCGGCTGTCGCGCGGCTGTCGGAGGACAGCCGTGCCCTGCTGGCCGAGTCGGCCTACCACTACGGGACTTTCTTCGATCTGTTCGGCGTGGGCGAGGAGTGCAAGCCGTTCCCGATCCTGGACGGCTCCGGCCCGGGTGAAGGGTTCGTTCGGTTCACCGCCAAGATGCTGGAGCGGTCTCAGCTCGGCCAGGCGCACGCTGACGCCGCCAGGGAACTCGCTGCGGAGCTTGTCCGGGGCCAGGTCTCCTTCATGCTCAAGCCCGGGGACTACCTCATCGTGAACCAGCGCCGCTTCTTGCACGGCCGGGAGGCGCTCCACAACGGCCAGGAGGCCATCCCGGTCTCCGACCGGCGGCTGCTCCTCCAGCTCTTCCTGCGCGCGGGGGCCGGCCACGGCTCGGCCGAGTAGTCGGCCGACGACACCGGTGACCTGTCTAGATGCGCGAGTTGCTAAGCGACTGCCACACGGCGCCGGCCAGTGCCCGCGTCGACCGCGGGAGGGACAGACGCTCGTGCTCGCGGTACAGCTCCCAGTTGTACCTGACCAAGGACATCTTGTTCGAGGACAGCGATCCCGCCTGGTGGGCCCGGTATACCGCCAGTGGCTCAGCAAGGCCCCGGGCCTCCGCGCCGTCCCGCAGGATGCTCAGCCACAGCGCGTAATCCTGGCGCTTGCGCATCTCCGGCATCAGCCTCGTACCCAGGGCCTGGCGGTCGTACATGGCCGTCAAGGCACCGATGTAGTCCCGGCGCAGCATCGCGCGGTAGTCCACGTGCTCCCGCGCACGGATCACCCGCCCGTTCGGGACCCAGGCGGTGCTCTCGCCGTCGTAGTCGGCGTCCATCTTGAAGTACGAGGTGTACGTCAGCGGCACAGCGGCTTCCACGGCGAAGGCGAGCTGCTTCTCGGTCTTCTCCGGAAGCCACATGTCGTCGCTGTCGAGAAAGGCGATGTAGTCCCCGCGGGCCCGGTTGATCGAGCGGTTGCGGGCCTTGCCCGCACCGCCCCGCTCCGGCGCCGATTCCGGCAGAACGCGCTCGTCCTGCTTGGCGAACTCGCGAAGAAGGTCCATGGAGCCGTCGGTCGACTGATCGTCGGTGACCAGCAGCTCCAGGTCGCTGTGGGTCTGCGTGAGGACCGATCGGACGGCCGCGCCGAGGGTGGCTGCCGAGTTGTAGACGGGCATCACGACCGACACCAGGGGCACAGCGCTTCTCCTTGCCAGACCAGGAACGACGGTCCATTCAAGCATCGCGATTGAGTAGGAGCTGCCATGCAGATAGTTCTCGCTGGTCAGGGCTATGTAGGGCTTCCCCTGGCCGTACGCGCGGCCGAGGTGGGGCACCGCGTCGTCGGCTACGACGTGGACACGGACCGTGTCCAGCAGCTCGCCGCCGGCCAGTCCTACGTGCGGGACGTGGACTCCTCGCGGCTGCGCGCGGTTCTGGACTCCGGGGCCTACTCCGCGACTGCCGACACTGCGGCGCTGGCCGGCTTCGACATCGCGGTGATCACGGTGCCGACCCCGCTGCGGGACGGCGTGCCTGACCTGACCTACATCGAGTCCTGCGCTCGGACACTGGGTGAGCACCTGCGCCCCGGCGCGACCGTGGTCCTGGAGTCCACGAGCTATCCCGGCACCACTGAGGAGCTGCTGCTGCCGATCCTGGAAGAGACCTCGGGCCTCAAGGGCGGGGCGGACTTCCTGGCCGGCTTCAGCCCCGAGCGGATCGGAAACAAGCGCTGGTCGTTCGACGGGACGCCGAAGCTGGTGTCCGGAATCGACGCCAAATCGCTCGACGTGATCAAGGGCTTCTACGACGGCATCTTCGAGACCACCGTGCCCGTGTCAGGACCGAAGGTCGCCGAGCTGGCCAAGCTGCTGGAGAACACCTTCCGGTTCGTCAACATCTCCATGATCAACGAGATGGCGATGCTGGCCGATGCCCTCGGCGTGAACATCTGGGAGGCGATCGACGCCGCCGCGACCAAGCCGTTCGGATTCACGAAGTTCACCCCGGGGCCGGGGGTCGGCGGACACTGCCTGCCCGTCGACCCGATGTTCCTCTCGTGGAAGGCCCAGCAGGAACTTGGCATCCCGTTCCGGTTCGCGGAACTCGCCGCCGACGTGAACCGGCACATGCCCGACTACGTCGTCCGGCGCCTCGTGGAAGCACTCAACAAGCGGGGCACGCCGGTCAGCGGATCTCGGATTCTGCTGCTCGGCCTGACCTACAAGTTCAACGCCACCGACCTTCGCAATTCCCCGTCGGCACGTGTCGCCGAACTTCTCATGGACCTCGGCGCCGATGTCTGCGGCGCCGAACCCAACATCCCGGACGGCGCCGACACCGGGCTGAACGTGCCTCGGGTCGATGCCACCCCGGAAGAGGTAGCCGCCGCTGATGCGGTGGTTCTTCTCATGGATCATCCGCGATTCGACCTCGCGATGATCGAGGAGCACGCGTCGTACGTGCTCGACTGCCGAAACCGCCTGTCCGGAGCGAATGTCGAGACCCTGTAGCTCCCGAACTCCCCTGGTCTGCCGCTGACTTCAACCCCAGGAGTTCCCTTGCGTGAAGAGTGGGAGCACGTCCACACGGACTATGCCCGGCCCGCGCAGCGCCCCGCTCCTGCCTCGTTGGCCGAGAGCGAGGGCGACTGGCGCCGCTACCTGGAAGGTGACACCCCGAACGGCTGGCTGATCCAGCACAGCGCGATGGCGGAGGCGCTCGCCAGCGGCCGGCCCATGTACCTGCTGCACACCACCAAGGACATCGCCGCGATCCGCACCAGCGGCGAGCTGCACGTCTCCACCGGGTGCCTGGTCGGAGCCCTGTACTGCTCCCCTCTGGTACGTCAGCGTGAAGGAATGCGTCCGCACAACCTCGGCGCCTACCTGATGCAGACGAAGCCCGACACCACGCCCATGATCTTCGAGGTCATCCCGGACGCTCCGATCCCAACCAAGGGTGTGGATTATCTACATCTCGGTGCCATCCACCTGCGTACCTACCTGCGCTACCGGAGCTTTCTCACCCGGGCCGAGAACGACCAGCTCGACCATGTCGTGCTGGCCGGGCTGGACGCCGCGGCCGGATTCCTCGACACGGCTCTGCGAAACGCGGTCGGCCGCGCCACGGAGGCCCCCGAGTTCATCGACCAGTTGGCCGCGGCCGTGCCCGCCGTACCGTTTCTCGGCTACCTGTACTTCGAGGTCTTGTCCGAGTACCTGATGCTCCACTCCAGGACTCCGGAGACCAAGGGCTACGCCCAGGTCGGAGAGCTGAACAACTGGCTGTACAAGCGACTCGCGTTCGCCGCCGTGGATGGCATGCACCGGTTGTTCGACCTGGCTCGCTTCCATCCGCGCCACCAGCAGCTCGTCCAGCTCATCGTCGGCGTGGAACCGGCGCTCGCTCCGGGAGTCGCCGAGTACGTGCGGCGGCGGCTGTCGCATCTGTTCGCCAGGATCGCGCTGCACCCGTCCCAGGACGCGGCCACGGTGACCTTCCGGGGCATTGATCTCAGCGCGCTCCGGTACGTCGCGCCGGGACTGATCGGGCAGATGATCTTTCGCGAGATCCGGTACATGCCGCGCTATCGGCAGCTCTACCACTGCTTCGAGAAGGCCAAGGCGATGGAGGCTTGGGACTACTGGAACCACGAGGGCATCCCCACGCCCTTCAACGGCCTCCTCCCCAAGGGCGAGATCGGGATACACCCCGTCTACCCCCGGTCGGCCGTCAGGGCGTGGACGGCAAAGCAGGACAGCAAGGGCTTCCTGCACCCAGCCCAGGAGATCACCGCGGTCCTCACGCCGCACCTGGCGTCGTGGTGGGCGCCCCCTCGCAACCGCGGACGGATGATCACTGCTGATCCGCAGGTCACGATGGACCGTAGTGCCCCGTCCCCGGTTCCCGCCCAACGGTCATCCATCGAGGGGATCTCCGCATGACCACGAAGCCCTTGACGATCCTCACCGGCATCAACCGCACGTCCGAGCCTTCGTCCGGCAGCATGATCCTCGTCGGTGACCTCTACCGCGCCATGCCCGAGACCCATACGACCTTCCTCGGCCGGACACCGGTCCATCAGGTGTGGAAGACCGCATTCGATCACCTGATCCCCCTCTCCACGACGAAACGACCCCAGGGCCCTGGCTTCGACACCTACGTGGACCAGTTGACGCAAGAGGTGGGGACGCTCATCGAGCAGATCCGACCGGACGCCATCCACGCCCAGAACGTCGGGTTCGCACTCAGCCTCGCGCTCAGTCGCACCGCCGGCACCATCCCGATCATCTCCATCGCTCACGGCCCCGAAGTGATGGCGGCCGAGCGCAACACGTCGGAACACGAGGCGGTGCTCGAAGTCGCCGCCGCCAGCGCCGCGATCGTCGCCCCGACCTCCGTCCTCGCCGACCGTATCGACCGCCTCACCGGGCGCCAGTTCACCGACCGCATCGTGATCATCCCGTGGGGCATCCGTCTGGCCGATGCCCATGTACGTGATCAGCCGCCCGCAGGGACAGGGCCCCTGTCTCTGGTACAGGCCGGTCGCCTGGACGACAACAAATCCACGATCACCGCCGTCGAAGCCCTCGCATCAACCGATCAGCCGCACCATCTCACCGTGATCGGCAATGGACCCCTACGGGAGTATCTGGAACAGCGGGCTATCGACCTCGGACTGCGGGATCGAGTCCATTTTGATCCGTTCCTGCCTCGCGCCGAACTGTGGCGCCGCCTGCCGAACTTCGACGCCTGGGTCTTCACAACCACGGGTCTGGAGGCTTTCGGACTCGTCCTCATTGAGGCTCAAGCCCATGGACTTCCGGTTGTCTATTCCGAACTTCCCGGAGTGAGGGAAATCCTCGGAGGCGCTGGCATTGCCTACGCTCCTGGCGACCCGCTCTCGCTGGCTGCGGCTCTAGACGAGATGGGCCGGGACTCCCACCAGCGCAGGGCCCTGACCAAAGCGGCTCTCCATAATGCATGCCGATACGACATCACGATCACCGCCCGCCAGTTTCGCGAACTCACGCTCCGGATTACAGAGCCGCTTTAGCCGGGGCCGAGCCGCTCCCGAATAGCCCGGAGGGCCGCGATGGCGGTGTCCAGCTCTCCCAGGTCGTCCTCCGTGTGCACTGTGGCCGGGTGCTGCTCGAAGATCCGCATGACGTAGCCGGAGACGACCACACCCCATTCGAGGGCGGCGTTCTTGCTCAGGCCGGCGACCCGCTTTCGGGCCTTGTCGAGGAGGACGTCTTCGGCGGGCCGGCGGGTGAACACGAGGCGCTCTCCGGGGAGTTGCGGCGGAAGTTGGGCAGGAGCTGGCCGTCGGAGCCCAGGAGGGTGGCTGGGCGGGCTCCCAGGGCGTCGGTGAGGGCCTGGTGCTCGTCCTGGGCCCGAGAGGTCCAGCGGCCGATCACGAGGCCGCGCGTGCCGAGCCGGTAGACCGTGGCGGGGTCGGAGCGGCGGTAGGGCGGCTCGGTCTCCTGGTAGTAGGTGCGATACCGGTGGGGCCAGTCGCGTCGGCAGCGAGTTGTGGTGATGAGCACTACCAGCTCGCCGGGGTGTAGGGCTTTCCGTTCAGGACGGCATTGACGTACCGGCCTGGAGACCAGTTGTCGCGGAACTTTGCCCATTCCTGCGGGGTGACGTTGTAGTACTCGTAGCCGACTCCGTCCGCGTACTCCTGTGGCCCCGTGCGCTGCCCGCGGAACCGTACGAAGAGGGTCTGCGACTCGTCGTCGTAGCCGGCCGCCAGGGTGCGCGGCCGAGGGGGGTAGGACGTGTTCGTGGGCCGGGTGGTCAGGAGCTGCTCGTCGTCCCACAGCCACTGGGCGCGGCGGAGTGCCTCGCGCTTCTCGGGGCTGAGGTTCTGGGACGCCTCGTCGATCGCAGTGTTGATGTCTGCACGCGAGTACCCGGGGCGGGAGTTGACATCGGGCGTGCGCGGCTGCTGGCCGGCGCCGTAGAACTCCTGCTCTTGGATTGTCCTGTACGGGGTCACACCTGAATTCGGCGCTCGGTTCTTCGCGGCGCGGGGGTTCCGGGGTCCGATTCGCCTTCTCCTCGGCGGCATGAGAAAACCCTCCTTGCTGTCCGGTATCACGACCGTAGGCAGAGAGGGTTTTTCGGTGATATTCGCCGGAGGTCAGGCGGCCAGGCGCCAGAAGTCTCGGCCCTGGGCCGGGTTGTAGATGGGCTCCTTGAACGTGACGTGCGCGAAGGCGTCGTACTTCTGGTGGTCCTTGAGCGTGGCATGCCCGTAGAAGGTCATCGTGACTTCGAGGGGCAGGCCGGGAATGGTGCGGGACATGGTGATCGACGTCTTGCGGCCGAGGTGGCTGTAGAAGTCGTCGGGCCGAACACCGGTGTACTGGGCGATCCGCTTGAGGATGTCGTCGATCCCGGCGTCCGACAGGTGGGCCTTCTCCCGGACGCCAGCCTCGGTCTCGGTCCAGCGCGGAGACGGCAGCAGCGGTCCGGAGGTACGGTCGCCGACCTGAAGGAAGATCGCGGCGGCCGTCGGCGCGGGCAGGTTGATGGTCTGCCAGAACCGCCGCTTGACCCGCCAGAACCTCAACGTCGGCCCGAAGGAGTTCTTGCCGAGGTTCTCGATGCGTACGAGCCGCGCTTCCTCCTTGCGCATCCCGAGACCGAGCAGCAGGCCGACGAGCGCCCCGTCGCGGTGGGAGTGTTCGCGTGAGCCGTCCCAGAGATCGTGCGCCTCCCATTCGGAGAGGTGGTCGATGTGCTCGACGCGGGGGACCGGGACGGCCAGGGCGGCGCAGGGGTTGGCGGCCAGTCCCAGCCCGTTGGCGATGGCGTACTCGTAGAAGGCCCGCAGAACGTCGAGGCGGTGTTGTCGGGAGCTGGGGGCGTAGGGCAGGTGCCTGCACTCGTCCCAGCAGTCCCCGGGGTGTTCGGGGTGGCTTTCGGAGGCCAGGTAATCGAGGTAACGCAGAACGTGCGGCTGGGTGCAGGCCGCTGGGTCGGCACCGAAGCGGCGCATGAAGCCGAAGAAGAAGCCGGCCTCGGCGCGGTAGCGGTCGGCCGTCTCCGGGTGCTTGAGGGCCTTGAGGTCGCGGAAGCCGTCGGCGAGCTGGTCGACGGTGCGCTCCTCCAGGCGGTCCGCGTTGAGTGCTGAGAGATCGAAGAAGTTCGGGCCGGTCATGGGGCGAGACTAACGCTTACTTGGCGTTAGGTCTGCCGAACTGCCAACTACTGGCCACCATCGGACATTATTGGCCCCTATTTGTCCGACTTTAGGTTCGGGCCATGGGGACGCCACTCGATGCCACGGAACACGAGCTGACCCTTGGCCTGCCCGAGGAAGCCGAGTCCGGGCCCGAGGCCGCCGGCATCGACCATGCCCTGGTCTCCGACATCATCGACAAGATCATCGTCGTCATCGACGAGCTGTCCGGGCATCCGTTGCGGCCGTACCAACTCCCCTTCGCGCGGCGCATCTTGGAGTCCCTGATCATCGAGGACTCTGCCAAGCTCACGGCTCTGTGGAGCCGGCAGTCCGGCAAGTCCGAGACCGTGGCCGACGTCGTCGCCGGCGCGGCCATCATGCTGCCGCGGCTGGCCAAGGTCTTTCCGAGTCTGCTCGGCAAGTTCAAAGAAGGCTTGTGGATCGGCGTATTCGCTCCCACCGACGAAATGAGCGAAACGCTTTTCTCGCGCATCGTCGGCCGGCTGACTTCCGACCGCGCCCAGGACATCCTCTCGGACCCCGAGATCGACGAAAAACTGGTCGCCCGGGGAAAGGTACTGCTCCTCAAGCGCTGCGGCAGCCTCATCCGAAAGCAGACCGCGCACCCCAAGGCGATGATCGAGGGCCAGACCTACCACCTGGTCGTCATCGACGAGGCCCAGGCCGCCGACGACAAGGTACTGAACAAGTCGATCGGCCCGATGCTGGCCTCGACCGCGGGCCTCATGGTGATGACGGGCACCCCGACCTACACCAAATCCGGCTTCTACGAGCAGATCCAGAAGAACCGTCGGAACGCCAACCGCAAGGGCCGCCAGCAGGATCACTTCCAGGTCGACTGGAAGACCGTCTCCAAGCACGTTCCGAGGTACAAGAAGTTCGTCCAGAGCGAGATGGACCGGCTCGGTGAGGACTCCGACGAATTCAAGCTGTCGTACCGCCTGATCTGGCTTCTCGACAAGGGCATGCTGGTCACCAGCGACCGGTTTGACGCCCTCGGCGACACCTCCATGCGGGTCGTGCAGGAGTGGCACCGCTCCCCGGTGGTCGTCGGAATCGACCCGGCCCGGAAGACGGACTCGACCGTCGTAACGGTCTGCTGGGTCAACTGGGATTACCCGGACGAGTACGGAAATTACGAACACCGTGTGCTGAACTGGCTCGACCTCCAGGGCCTGGACTGGGAAAGCCAGTACTACAGGATCGTCGAATTCCTCAACCACTACTCGGTGTTCGCGATAGGAATCGACGCCGGCGGCCTGGGCGACGTTGTGGCGAGCCGGTTGCGGGTGCTCATGCCATACGCGCAGATCGTCGATCTCAAGAGCGACCGGACCAACCAGACGAAGCGTTGGGCGCACATGATGGACCTCATGTCTAAGGGCCTGGTCGTGTGGCCGGCGCACGCCAAGACTCGGTCCACCAAAAACTGGCGCAATTTCCGGCAGCAGATGGAGGACGCCGAGCTGAACTATCAGGGCCCTCACATCATCGTCGCCGCTCCCGAGGTGGACGCGGCCCACGACGACTACGTGGACTCGCTCTCCAACGCGCTCTATCTGACGGCGGACCTCACGATGCCCGAGGTCGAAATGCACAACACCCCCTGGTAGCAATTATCGGGGCAGAAAACAGCGCCTTTAGCGTCCTGGTGAGACGTCTCAATCGCCGGGAGGCACACCATGGCGAACAGCCCGCTTGCCCCGGACCCTGAATTCCAGGAGTCCGCAGACCGCTTCTACGAGACGAAGCACGCCCAGAACGCGAGCCGCCGCGGCCCGCTGCGCTTTCAGGAAGGTGTCGCCACCGACACCGACATCCCGAACGAGTTCGGCAAGGGCATCATGCAGGGCTACCAGACGCCGGCTGGCCGAATGAACCACAACGCGAACGTCTTCGAAAAGCCGCCGGAGGAGACGATGCGCGAGCGCGCACACGTCGGCTCCGCGAGCTGGCCGGAGGCCCCGACCTTCATTCAGGAAATGGCGCAGGGCGCCTCCGAGCCCGAGCAGTCCTACTCCTGCGTCGACCGGGGAGAGGGCCGCAACCAGCGCCGGAACTACGCCCGGGTGGACTGAGCAGTGACCAACCCCGGACAGCTCACTCCGTGGGGAAAGATCCCGATCCCCACCGAGGGGAAGATCCCGGACGTTCCCGTGGACCTGGCGGCCGTGGCCGACCCCATCGACACGCTCCTCAAGAACGTGATCGGTGGGGCGGTCGCGCCGAGCGGCCCGCTCAGCCCCACCCTCATTGAGGCATCGGCCTCCATCGGCAGCCTCAACGCGACGCAGTCCTCGCAGCAGAGCGCCATCACCACCATGCAGGGGCAGATCACGGCCCTCAGCGCTGCGCCCTGGGCCGTGGCCACGTCGCGCACCTCGCTGTTCTCCCTGGCCGGCAACGTGAAGACGCCGACGCTCGTGCACAGCTACCAGGTGCCCTCCTTCACCCAGCGGCGCCTTCTGATCGCGTGGGCCGGCATCTCCGTCGGCTGGACGGACACCACCACGGCCGCGGTCCGTGCCCGGCTCCAGCTCCGCGCCGACGGGGCCACCACGTACGTCGACCGCAACCAGCACATCTCCACGGGCACCGACCAGTCCCACACGCTCTTCTTCATCGAGACCGTCGAGGCCGGCAAGTCCGTGCGCGTGGGTCTGTCCGTCGACATCTACGGCGCGGCCACTTCCGCCAAGGCAATCCAGACGCAGGAAGTCGACCCCCGCATGTACCTCATCGCGCTGCCCTGGAGCGGAGCCACCGTGCCCTACCTGCCGACCATCTGATCCCGCTCACTCATCAGCCCAGCACTCATCTCACACTCGACTCCGCTGGCGGAATCGAAAGGAGGTGATGCCTGATGTCCATCGCCTTTGCCTCACCGTCCATGCGCGCAGCCGCCAGTGACCTGACCATTTCCGTCAGCCCGCTGGGACTGGTCGAGCTGGCGGACGAGTTACCGAGGAATTCGAAGTCCACGGTCCCCGCCTGACGCGCTATTCGAATCACTGGGCCTGGTACCTGGGCTACCACTGGGCGTACAAACGTGAGGCCGGCGAACCCAACGTCACGATCAACTACACGGGCGCGTTGAGCCGGTACATCACCAACTTCACCTTCGGCCGGGGTGTCCACTTCCAGTCGGAGAAGAAGTTCGAGCACATTGTTCCAGCGCTTCTGGAACGGGTCTGGACCGTCGACAACGACAAGAAGTCGACCCTCTGGCAGATGGGCGAGAACGGGTCCGTTGCGGGGGACTGTTTCGTGAAGGTGGCATACGAGCCGGCGTGGATGGACTCCGCCGGTAACACCCACCCAGGCCGGGTTCGAGTTCTCCCGCTGAACGCGGCCCAGTGTTTCCCGGAGTACCACCCGCACGATCGGGACCGCCTACTCCGCTTCAAGATGAAGTACAAGTTCTGGGGTACCTCCCTGGAAGGGACACGCACCGTATACACGTACACCGAGATCATCACCGAGGAATACATTGAGGAGTACGTCAACGACGAGTTGCTCGACGCCCGGGAGAATCCCCTCGGTCAGATTCCCATCGTGCACATCCGGAACATCGCGATATCCGGATCGCCCTGGGGTCTGTCCGACATCGTCGACCTCATTCCGCTGAACCGTGAGTACAACGAGAAGTGCACGGAAATCAGCGACATCGTCAACTACCACGCGGCCCCGGTCACCATCATCACCGGCGCCAAGGCGAGCCACCTGGAGAAGGGGGCTCGCAAGATCTGGGGTGGCCTCCCGAAAGACGCCAATGTTTTCAACCTCGAAAACGGTGTCGATCTCAACGGCCCGCTTGCCTACTTGGACCTGATCAAACGCGCCATGCACGAACTGACCGGGGTCCCGGAGACAGCGCTCGGGCAGGCCCAAGCGATTTCGAACACCTCGGGCGTCGCGCTCAGCATTCAGTTCTTCCCCTTGATGCAGCGGTACGGACTGAAGCAGGCGAACTACACCCAGGGTCTGCGGCGCATCAACGAACTCGTGCTGCGGACGCTATTTCTCTACGAGCCCGAGTGCCGGATCTACGACCCCAGCACGCAGGGAATCCGCGTATCCGACGAACAGCCTCTCGTCATCGACCCCCGCGACCCCGAGGTGTACGACACGACCGTGGATTGGCCGCCGCCGCTGCCGGTGGACGTCCTGGTCAAGTTGAACGAGGTCCAGGCGAAGTTGGCCTTGGGGCTGGAATCCAAGCGTGGGGCCCTGCGGGACCTCGGGGAGATCTTCCCCGGGGAGAAGATGCAGGAGATTTTCGACGAGCGCCTGACCGAGGCGAAAGAAGACGGAGCGCTCGAATATATCAAGGCGCAAATCGCAGCAGCTATCTTGCGCTCAACGGGATTGCCGCCGGAAGGCGTGGAAAGCCCGCCCCCAGCACCTGCCGCATCGGGCTCTTCGGGGTCCGGAAACACAGGGGCGACAAGCGCCGGCCCGCTTCCCGGAGTACCGGGAGTGGGTCAAGGCAAGGACACCGAATCGGTCTTGAGCGAACTCGTGACGCTGTCGAAGGGCACCAAATTGGCCCAGCGACGGAACCCGGAAAACGACTGAACTGCCCGCCATTCATTCCTACTCGTTCAGGCGGCTTCACCAGCCTGGAGTGAACCACCGTGGCACCAAACCCCGCACCCAACGGTCCGCAGGAGACGACCCCCGGCACGCCGGGCGGCCCCGCGACGGGTACCACCGTCACCCCCGAGGGGACGGTAACCGTCCAGGAGCCGGCCAAGCCGCAGCCCGCCGGCCAAGAAGCCCGCTTCACCGCGGCCGACCTGGAACGCGTCCGCCAGGAGGAGAAGGACAAGCTGTACTCCCGCCTGAACAAGGTCGACGAGCGCAGCGAGGCCCTGGAGGCGGAGCTGAAGCGGCTCCGCGAGGAGCGCGAGGCACGCGAGGCCGAGGAGGCTGAGCGGCTGAAGGCCGAACAGGACGCGGCCAAGGCGAAGTCGGAATCCGAGATGAGCGCGAAGAAGCTCCTGGAGGAGCGTTCCTCCGAGTGGGAGAAGCGCTTCGCGCAGATCGAGAAGGAGCGGGAGCAGGAGCGGGCAGCGCTCGCGAAGGAGTCGGAGTACAACAAGCTCCGGGCCTACATTCAGGAGCGGGCTGGCGCCGAGCGCGCCAACATCGCCCCGGAACTCGTAGATCTCATTTCCGGGAACACCCCGGAGGAAGTCGACGCGTCCATTCAGTTGCTCAAGGACAAGACGTCGCAGATCTTCGAGTCCGTTCAGTCGGCTCAGGAAACTACTCGTTCGCAGATGCGCGGCGTGGCTGCGACCGGTTACACCGGGAACGGTCCCACGGACGGCGAGGGCGGTTCTCGGCAGCTCTCGGCAGAGGACATCAAGAACATGCCGATGGCGGAGTTCGCGAAGTACCGCTCGCAGCTTCTCGGTGCCGCCGCCAAGCAGTCCAACAATCGCGGCCTCTTCGACTGACCGCGTCCACCAGAAAATTAGCCAGACCGCCTCTCATTCCCATTCATCTCGGCGGGTCCGTCACGGGATGAGAGGTACAACGTGGCAAGCGGAATCACCGGTACTCCGGTTCTGTCCCCCACTCCGACCGCCTACCAGGCGGCGAACTCCAGCATGCTCACTCCGGCCATCCAGCACATCTGGTCGAAGGAGATCCTTTTCCAGGCCATGCCGGTGCTGCGTTTCGAGCAGTTCATGGTCAAGAAGACCGAGCTGGGAACCGCTCCGGGCCTGAGCGTGTCGTTCATGCGTTACCGCTCTCTGGACGGTGCGCAGCAGCTCGTCGAGGGCGTCCGGATGGAAACTCACGCCCTTTCTGCCGAGCAGATCACCATCACCGTCGCGGAGCATGGCTTTGCGATTGCGGTGACCGAACTTCTGCTCAATGCGAGCTTCGACGACGTGATGGCCTCCGGCGCTCGTCTCCTGGGCCGGAACATGGCCACGTACCTCGACTCGATGTGCCGGGACACCCTCCTCGGCGCACCCTCGGTTCTGTATGGGTACGACAAGATGGCCTCCTGGTCCGCCGGCGCCACGCGGACCCCTCTGAGCCCCTACGACCGGGGCATGTTCGCGGACTCCGAGGCGACCCTGTCGGCGAACGGCGGCTTCTACTTCACGGCCGCCCTCGTGAAGGACGCCGTGGAGACTCTGAGCAGCAAGAACGTCCCCCGGCTAGGGGAGACGTACGTCGCCTTCGTCCACCCCCACCAGTCCCGCCGACTGCGCGATGACCCCGAGTTCATCGAGGTCACCAAGTACGCGGCTCCGGGGAACTTCATGCTCGGGGAGATCGGCCGGCTCTCGGACGTGGTTTTTGTGGAAACCACACAGGTCTTCCAGGGCAACACGACCCCGCCGCCCACCCCGCAGCTCGGGACCAACATCCCGCAGGGCGACGCGCAGAAGTGGGGCGGGCAGCCCGCCCGAACCGCCTCCGGTTCGACCCCCGCAATCCCTGCCGTCAATGCCCAGCCGTCCAACCCGAATGCCCCGTCGAACCCGATCTACCGCGCTCTGGTAATCGGCGACAACGCAGCCGGGCACGCCATCTCCCTGCCCGTCGAACTTCGCGACGGCGGCGTGCTCGATTTCGGCCGTGAGCACGCGCTGGCCTGGTACTCGATCTGGGGACTCGGGCTCATCACGGATTACGCCGTGGTGCAGTGCGCCACCAACTGAACCACCCGCACGAAAGGGCGGCGGTATCAGTTCCATCGCCGTCCCGAATTCCTTACACGATTCGGTAGGAGAACGAACATGCCCGCAAATCCGCGCACCAAGCGGAACCCGAAGGATCACACCGGAAACCAGAAGGCACTTCTCGCCGAGCAGCACGCCGAGGAACTGGCGAAGCGCAAGGACGAGATCGCCATGCACCAGGCACAGCAGAAGGCCGGGCTGGACGAACCGATCGCCCTCGACGAAAAGGGCCGGACGCTCCAGAACGTGTCCGAGGAAGTCGTAGCGGAAGGACCGGTGGACATCCCACCGGAGTCCGTGAACATCCGCATCGCCTGCGATCTGGAGAAAGTGACGATCGGGCAGGGCACCTCATTCGATTTCAAGGAAGGCCAGGTGTACACCGTGCCACTCCACGTGGCGCAGCACCTGGACCGCCTCGGTTACGTGTGGCAGTGGCTCTGACGGAAGGGAAGTGCCTCTGATGGCGGCGCCCAGCAGTCTCAAGGACTCCGGCACTGCCCCTGAGAAGGGGAAGTGGTATTCCCTGCTTTCCGACCACGGTGACGGCGTCGGAATGCTCACGAAGACCTACCACTACACCAGCCCGACCGGCGAAGAGCACCCCGACAACCCTCGTCAGCTCTACGTCCTGGAGGTCGTCGAGCCCGCGACGTACGGCGTCGGCTACAGCTTCGAGGATTCGGTCCTGTGCATGTGGCTGGACAGCCCCTCGCCGGGGCGGGTCGCGGTCCACCACATCTCCTTCCCCGTCTCCCAGTTCGCCGAGCTGGTCGCCGCGGGCGAGGAGCCCCCGGAGTTCGAGGACTTCAAGGCGCAGCAGTCGAGCCAGGGCGGTTCCGTCTGATGGCCGCCAACGGATTCATCGCCGTCCAGGGCGCCGTCTCCGCGCTGGACCACCTCACCGGCCGCTCGACGGCGCTGGAGGCGGAGTGGCTGGCCAAGACGCAGGCCGGCGACCCGCTGCCGAGGGCGACATACCTGATGCTGCTCACCCAGGTCGTGACCGACGCCCAGACGGACATGACCACGCTGCTCGGCATCGAGGCGGCCGGCACCGGCTACGCCCGCCAGCCCATCCCGTGGGCGGCTGCCGCGACCGGCACCAGGACGTCCTCCACAAGCGACCTGGTCCAGTTCGGTCCGTTCAGTGATGCGACAGGTCTTGCGGCCCCGGTGACCGGCGCGGCCCTGGTGACCCGCATGACCAGTTCGGCCGGTCAGCCCACCGGCCTGTGCCTCATGGCATGGAACCTGGCCACTGCCATCACCACGAGTCAGAACCAGGCCCTCCAACTCGCCGTCGGCAGCCTCCAGATGACGTTGGCGGTGAGCTGACCATGGCCGACACGGCGGGGATCATCCGGCGCATCCGCAACGAGATCGGCGACATGCAGTCGCCGTTCCTCGACACCTACCTGGGCGCGGACGAGCTGGCCTCCTACGACCTCTCCGAAACCGGCGTCACCGAGGTCACGGCCAAGGTCACCACCGTGGACCCGCCGGCCACTGTCGACCTGATCGCCGACACCGACTACGTCCTCGACGCGGCCGAAGGCCGCATCGTCCTGATCAACCCGGACTTCTCCCCCCTGCACCACGGCCAGACCCTGATCGTCCGGGGCATCGCGCAGGGCCTGTTCACCGACGCCGATCTGGAGACCTACATCGGCGACGCGGTGCAGCAGCACGCCTACGGCCGCAGCAAGGTCACGCGGTACCGGGACGCGCACGGCTTCATCCGCTACGACCGCGAGCCGTTCACCTTGGAGAACCTGCCGGCCGTCGAGGAGCCGCTGGTCGCCTACCTCGCGGCGATCAACTGCCTGTGGACCTTGGCCACCGACGCGGCCACGGACATCGACATCTCCACGGCCGAGGGGACCTTCGTCCCAAGGACCCAGCGGTACCGGCAGCTCATGCAGCACATCGGGGACGCCACCACCGGGCTCCAGGGCCGCTACAACACCTTGGCCCAGCAGCTCAACGTGGGTCTCGGCAGGATCGAGATGTTCACCCTGCGCCGCGTCAGCCGGACCACCAACCGCCTGGTGCCCGTCTTCGAGTCGCGCGAGTACGACGACTCCTCGCGGCCCCAGCGGCTCCTCCCGCCGATCGACGGCCAGGAGTACGAGGACGAGTCGAACGTGCCCTCGCCCACCTACCCGGGACTGTGGGGGTGAGCGTCGATGCGTGGGCGGCTGGACTGGAAACGCGGCCGGTGGAACATCAACACCGAGACCACGCTGATTCACCGGGGACTGCGCGGGTGGCAGCGCTCCACCGGCGACTCGTTCACGTACTTCCGGTGGCAGTACGGCGCCTCGGAAATGCACCCGGTCTACGACGAGGCGACCGGGGTCGGCAAGCAGTTCTACGGCCGCTGGCAGCTTCCCGCGCTGCACGTGAACCACTCGGAGACGGCCAATACGGAGCCGCGTGACAGTGGCCTGTACATCGTCGACTCCCTCCATGTGACGTGTGAATTCGACCAGCTCGCCAAGACCGGGCTGACCGACATCAACATCAAGCACGGCGCCTATCAGCGGGACCGTATCGCCTACGACAACATCCTCTTCGCGGTGAAGCAGGTCGATATCCGGGGCCAGATCCGCCGCAGGGACATCATCGTCACCCTCGACGCTCAGCAGATCCGTGACGACGAACTGGTCAACGACCCGATGTTCGCCCCTTATCTGCGCGATTTCAGCCGCAATCCCGATCCGCCGCAGCCACTTCTCGCTGCGGAATTCCCAGAGGAGGGCGGCGACGATGACCCCTACGCCTGACGCGACCGTGTACGCACTGCCGGCCGGCGTCCCCTCGGTGCATCTGACGGGACGGTTCATCGCCCCCGACGGCACTCCGCTGACCGGCACGCTCACCTTCGCCCCGCCGTCGGTCCTGACGATGCCGGCCGCGGACACCATCGCCAACACCGTGGCGACCGTGGAGATCTCGAAGGAGGACCAGGGCCGCTTCGAGGTCGACCTGATAGCCACCGACGGCCCCGGCATGTCCCCGAGGGACTGGACCTACCTGGTCACGGAGAAGCTCAAGGGCGCGCAGATCAGGCAGTACCACATCATGCTGCCCGAGCGCCCCGGCGGAGATCCGGTCGACCTCGCGGACCTGGCCCCCGTCTCCCCTTACACCGGCCGCTATCTGCCCGTCGTCGGCCCCACTGGTGCCACCGGTGCCCAAGGCGCCCCCGGGGAGGTCTCGCAAGCCGAGCTGGACGCCTTGGAAGACCGCGTCGCTCCCCGGGCAGTGACGTGGACCCAGACGGCCGCGAGCGCCCAGTGGACCATCCCGCACTCCTTCCCGTACCCGCCGAGCGTGCGCACCTACGACACCAGCGGACGAGAAATCGGCGGGCTCGTCGAGAACCTCAGCCCCACCACCGTGACCGTCCAATTCGCTTTCGCGGAGACCGGATCGGCGATTTTGAGCTAGGAGTCCCCCGATGGCAGTTACCGACTTCCGCGAATCCCTCAAGCTGAACAAGCTCCCCGTGCGCGGCCTCGTTCCCGAGACGTCGTCCTCGGCACCGGCCACGCCGGTGGAAGGACAGCTCTGGACGGACTCCGTCAATCACGTCGTCAGGTTCTGGAACCTGACGGCCTGGAAGAATCCGCTCGACCGCGCGGACCACACCGGTACGCAGACGGCGAGCACCATCTCCGACCTGGCCGCGACCGTGAAGGGATACCGGCTCGACGAATTCGCGGCACCGAATACGGCAGTTTCCCTGAACGGCCAGCGGGCGACCAACGGTGCCGACCCCACGGCCCCGACCGACCTGGTGACCAAGCAGTACGCCGACAACCTGCGGGCCGGCATCGCCGGGGTCAAGGACCCGGTCCGGGCAGTGGCCACGGCCAACGTCGACCTGTCCTCACTGCCGGCATCCGTCGGCGGTGTCACCCTGGGCAGCGGCGACAGCTTCCTGGCCACCGCGCAGACGACAGGCACGCAGAACGGCATCTACACCTACAGCACCAGCGGAGGGGCGGCCACCCGCCGGTCGGACGCGGACGCCGCGGGAGAGATCCTCGACGGCACGATGGTGGCAGTGGCCGAAGGCACGGACGCGGGCGCTCAGTACATTCAGACCGCCTCCCCCTCTGGCGCTCCCGGGTCCTGGACCCAGACCTGGACCAAGTTCTCCACCGGCGGCCAGACCTACACGGCCGACGGCCAGGGCCTGGAGCTGTCCAGCACAACGTTCTCCCTGGAGCTGGCCGACGCCAGCCTCTCCAAGAGCGCGTCCGGCCTCACCGTCGGCCTGGTCCCGGTCGCCAAGGGCGGCACCGGTGCGACCACGGCGGCCGGGGCCCGTACCGCTCTGGGCGCCACCGGCAAGTTCGCGGCGAACGTCGGCGCAGTCACCGGCGGCACCCCGCTCAACATCACGCACAACCTGAACACGCTCGACATCCTCGAACCGTCGCTGCGCGAGGTCTCCACGGGCGAGCTGGTCGGCGGGAAGTTCATCGTGGTCGACGCCAACACCGTCTCCCTCACCCTCGCCGCGAGCTACGCCGCCAACACCTTCAGCGTGACGGTGGTGGGCTGATGCCCGCCCGGCAGCTCGCGTCCCAGACCGTGCCCGCCACCGGGGGCAACGTGGTCTCCACGGACAAGGTCGGCGCCGCGAACGGAGTGGCCGGCCTGGACGCCACGGCCAAAGTCCCCCAGGCCCAGCTCCCCACACCCAAGATCACCGTCGGTATCACCGCGCCCGCGAGCCCGACTGCGGGCGACGTGTGGATCGACACGAACTGAGGTTGCGCCGTGGCGACTCGATTCTGGCTCACCAGCTCGGCCGCGCCCTACACACCGGCCACGAAGCGGGGCGCGTGGACGGACGCCACCTCCACCGTTGCCGGACTGCTCGGGCGGCAGCCGGCCGGCGCCTCGACGACGTCGGCCAAGGCCGAGACCTCGGCCTCGCAGAACAGTGTCCTGCTGGGACGGTGGGTCAGCCCTCCCGCCCGGAAGGCCGGCACGCTCTCGGGCACGACTGACTTCTGCGTCGGACGAGTCGAGTCGGCGACGGCCGCGCTCCTCGTCACGCGAGTGCACATGTACGTCACCACCGGGGACAGCGACACAGTCCGCGGCACCCTGCTCGACAACTGGCAGGGCTCGTCGAACTGGCCGACGACGGCCGCCGGCGGTGCCGCTACCGGACAGGCCATCGGGTCCGTCGCCCTACAGACCGGCGACCGGATCGTGGTCGAGTTCGGCTACCAGGCCACCAACACGTCCGCGACGTCCTACACCGGCACCCTGTACTACGGGGCGACAGGCACAACGGACCTCGCGAACACCGCCACGGCCGTCACCACCAACCCCGGCTGGGTCGACTTCTCCGGTGCGGACGGCCTGTTCAACGCGCCCACCGCGGAGATCGTGGACAAGTTCACTACCGGCATCGGCAGCCGCTTCGTGTACTGGGGCGGCACCTTCTGGAACACCACCTGGAAGCGCGCCGCCATCGCCGCGAATGATCAGTACCCGGGCTTGATGGCTACCGACGTCGGCTACGAAATGGCGAACTCGACCCACTACTTCGAGGTCGTCAACCTGCCAACTGGCGGCACCGGCACCAACTTCTCCGCGATCGTCCTCGGCCCGGTCGACGACGGAACCTTCATCCGCACGAAGTACACCGTCGCCACGGGCAATCTGACTTTCGAAAACTGTGTCGGCTACTTCGACGCGACACCAACAACGCTCGCATTCAATCCCGTCACTCACCGATGGTGGCGGTTCCGAGAAGCCGCCGGCACGTTCTACTGGGAGACATCTCCCGACGCAGCGACATGGACCGTACGCCGCAGCATGACGACGCCACAGTGGCTCAAATTCGGGACCCTGCGCACCAACTTCGAGGGGTACTCCGACACGGGCAGTACCACCACTCCGGCTGAAGTCGACAACGTCAACGCCATCCCCACCACTATCCCCAAGGTGTGGACAGGTAGCGCCTGGGTCCAGAAACCGGTGAAGGTGTGGTCGGGCAGTGCCTGGGTCACCAAGCCGGTCAAGTCGTGGTCCGGGACTGCCTGGTTCTGACGCGCATTATTCCCCTCCCTAAATGGCGTGCGACGCTCGAATCCGATCTCTCGTGATCGCTGTTCCCATTTCTGGAGGAGACTTCCATGCGCTATGTCGCGGTCAGCACGGACGAGAACGACAAGACCATCAAGGACGGCCCGTTCGAGCTGGACGACCCGTCGCAGCGGACGGTCCAGGAGGGCCAGCGACTCATGCCCGAGGACGCGGCCCTGGCCGCGGGCTACCACTACGCATCCGACGGTGCGTTCGCCCCGGACCAGCCCGCCGCCGACGACGGCGACCAGGGCGACCAGGACCAGCAGTAGGACCGCGAGGGCCTGCGGCCCGGCCGGCGGCAGGCCCCGGCCATCGAGAAGGGGAAACGTCATGACTGTCGCGCAGATCGTCGGCGTAGTGCTGGTCGTTCTTCTCGTCATCGTCGTCCTGAAGATCCTGGGCGTCTTCTGACCTGCACTCCGACCAGTGGGAATTAACCACTCCCAAATAGCCGGAAGCATTCTGGTGGGGCGATCCACATCTGCCCATACCGGAGAGTTCCGTGCCCTTTCTTCTGAACGAAGACAAGGCCCTGAAGCACAAGTTCCAGGGTCTGGTGGTGCATGACTCGACCTCCGGTGTGGGCCGCAAGGTAACCGTCCGGTACAGGAGTCCCGAGTACGAATTGGCGGACGCCACCTACCCACTTGCTCTGATATCTCACACGCGGATCTCACGCGACCCCGAACGTGAGAGCCGGGGCGTCGTGAATCTGCACTACGCGCCCGAGGGTTATGAACCGTGGGCCGACATGACGGACCCCACGCAGAGCCCGTACATGGCTCAGATGCCGATTCCACTCAACATCGACTACCAGGTGGATGTGTACGCCCGGAAAGAACTGCACATCATCGAGCTGACCGGCAGCCTGATGCAGTTCGACTTCCTCCCCCCTCGCTTCGGGTACCTGCCGATCGGCGAGGACGGCACCGTACGGCGGCTGGACCTGCTCGGCGGGCCGGATTACACCGAGGCCAAGGACGAACAGGGAAAGCGTCTTTTCTGCGCGACCTGGGCTGTGCGTGTGTCCAGCGAGATTTTCGCGGACGAGATCTGGGACCTCAACCCGGCCCAGCGCATTCTCATCGACTTCCTCGACAAGCAGGCGTGGGAAGAGGGCAGCGTACGGCCCTGGGTTCCCACCCACGAGGTCACCAAGGCCCTGCTGTCGATCAGCACCACGACGCTGCCGGCCGCGACCGCTGGCCACCCGTACCGCCAGGCCCTGGGCAGCACCGGTGGCCACGGCGAGGTGCACTGGTCGCTCCCCGAGGGCTCCCACCTCCCCGCTGGCTTGGCCCTGTCCCACGGCGGCGTCCTCTTCGGCACGCCCCAGGCCCCCACCAGTTCGCCGGCGCAGTTCCTGGTCTCCGCCCGCGACTCCGATCTCGCCCCGCAGGTCGCCTCGGCCGCCCTAACGCTCACCGTCTCGCCCGCACCCCCTGGGAGCTGATGCTGATGACCACGCCCACGACATTCCCCTACAAGCGGCCGGGTGTGTATATCACCGAGTCGCTGAACCCTCTTCCGCAGCCCATTTCTCCGCCGGGGCTCGCGGTTGCGACGTTCGTCGGCACTCACGACGCGGGGCCCTCGAACCCGGTGAAGGTGACGTCGTGGGAGCAGTTCATGTCGCTCTACGGCGGGTTCGGGAGCGGTCTCAACTACCTCCCTTTCCAGGTGTACGAGTACTTCGCGAACGGCGGCCAGCAGGCGTGGATTCTGCGGGCCACGCCGACCGACTCCGTGGCCGCGCGCCTGGTGGTGAAGAACACGCCGCTCGCGCCGCCGGAGAACATCGTCGCCACCCCCGACGGCACGGCCCCCAGCGGCACCGGGACGAAGCCCACCCCGAAGGTCACCAACGTGACCCTGACGGCGCCGGTCGCTCCCGTCGTCTCCAACCCCGAGCAGACGGCCTTCGCCATCGAATGGGACGCCATCACCCCTTCGTCCGCCGTGGACGCCTACCAGGTGGTCGTCACGCGACCTGACGAAGGGTCCTTCTCCAAGACGGTGTGGGTCGCGCAGCCGACCGAGGGAAAGCCCGCAGCCGCGTTCACCGACCTGGCACCGGACACGACCTACTCCGTGCAGATCACTCCGTACAAGGGAGCCACGGCCGGCGACCCGATGACGGCACCGGCCACCTTCGACACGGCGCCGGGCTACACGGCGGTCGATGCGCTTCAGGTCACCGCCCGGGGACGCGGCTCCTACGGCAACAAGGTCTACATCACCACGGCGCCCTCCTGGACGTCGGGCCGCTTCCACGTGTTCGTGAAGTACGGCTCCACCGCCCAGGCCGGCCTCGTCGAGACCTGGCAGGACGTCTCCCTCAACCCCGGCGACCCCCGCTACATCGTCGGTCTGATCAACTCCAGCAAGGGCGGCTCGACGTACATCACCGTCCAGAACATGCTCCCGCCGACCTCGGCGACACCCGGTACCGGCGCCACCCCGGACGCCTCCTGGCAGCCCGAGTACGTCGCGGACGCACCTCTGGAAAGCGGAGCCGACGGCGTCCTGGCGGTCAACCTCGCCGAGCAGCTCGCCGCACAGTTCGGCTCCATCTCGGACGTGCTCCTGCTCAACCTCTGCGGCAACACGTCCATGACGGACCACATCCCGCCCCAGACCCAGGTCAACTCCGTCCTCTCCTGGGTCGAACAGCGCCGCGGTGCATTCCTCGTGCTCGACGCTCCCCGCCAGCCGCCTCCCATCGCCCCCGACGTCGCCGCGAACAAGTACACGGAAACGGTCGGCGGTTACTCCCCGCAGTCCTCGTACGCAGCGTTCTACGGCCCGTGGATTCAGGTAGCGGACCCAGCCGGCGCCTCGGTCTCCTCCACGCGCATGCTGCCGCCCGGCGGGGCTGTCATGGGGCAGTTTGCGCAGGCGGACGCGGCTGTGGGCCCCAACCGCTCTCCCGCGGGCACCGCCTACAGCCTGATCGGCGCCGTCGGTGTCGAGAACAACTTCACGCTCGACCAGCTCGACTCGCTCAACCAGGTCGGCTGCAACGTCATCCGGCCGGTGCCGCAGAGCGGCTTCTGCATCATGGGCGCCCGCACCCTCCGCCAGGGAATGCCGGACCGGTACATCTCCGTCCGGCGCATGCTCACCTACCTGGAGAACCTCCTGGAGGACGTCACCAGGTTCGCGGTATTCGAGCCCAACGGACCCGAGTTGTGGCAGACGCTCAACGCCCTGGTGACGCAGCAGCTCCTCACGCTCACCCAGGCCGACCAGCTCCAGTCCAGCGTCCCGGATCAGGCGTTCTTCGTGGTCTGCGATGAGACCAACAACACGAGCCAGACCGTCGCCAACGGAGAAATCCACATTCAGGTCGGCGTCGCTCTCGCCAGCCCGGCGGAATTCATCGTGATCGAGATCTCGCAGTACCAGGGCGGCATTTCCACGACCACCACGTCCGTCGAGTCCACCACCTGACCGACGCCACACCAGACACACCGCCTCTCATTTCGACTCGTCTACGGCGGCCCTCCGACAGGGAATGAGAGGTGACCCGTGGGAGCCACTACCACCACACAGAAGCCGTCGCTCGCGCAGCTCCAGACCGACCCCCTTCGCAATTTCAAGTTCCAGGTGATGATCCACCTGGCGGGGTCAACGCTGGATTCCAGCAAGCGCTCCAACCAGCTCGGGTTCATGTCCGTCAGCGGACTTTCCATCACAACGGACGTGGTGGTCTACCGCCAGGGCGGAATGAACACGACGACGCAGAAGATGCCGGGGCAGAGCGACTTCGCTCCGATCACCCTTTCCCGCGGACTCATCTGCGGCGACTCCGACATCTACGCGTGGCTGAAGCAACTGTTCATGGTCATGCAGGGCACGGGCGGAAACAACGGCTCGTACAACTTCCGCGCGACGATGGACATTTTCCTGCTGGACCACCCGGTGACGACTTCCAGCGTCACCTACAAGGCGGGCTGGCGCGTCTACAACTGCTGGCCCACAAGCATCGCGTTCGGCGACCTCGATTCCGGCGCAAACGGTGTGGAACTTCAGCAGATCACTCTCGCCCACGAGGGCTGGGATTTCAAGATCGCCAGCAAGTACGGCCCCGGCAGCGGCATTTCTCTGCCGTAATCCGGACCCCACTCAAAGGACGAAACGATCATGCCCGAATCCGTTGTGCTCCCCGACTTCGACTCCTTCGGCGCCCAGGCCATCAAGGGCCTGGAGGACCCGGAGGCAGCCACCGCGGCGACCCAGGCACTCCTCAAGGAGGACCGGAACTCCGGCGAACCCGTCATCAGTGCACCCGACGAGAACCACGTCACTCTCGAAAGGGGAATCTGCCGCGAGGGAACCTGGTACCGCGAAGCAGAGGTCAAGGAACTCACCGGGGCCGACGAAGAGGCGATAGCCGCCGCGGGCAGCAGCTCGTACAAGGTCTTCGAAACCCTGCTGCTGCGCGGTGTCAGGACTGTCGGCAACGAACCCATGAGCCGCAAGCTCGCCGCCGAACTCCTCATCGGTGACCGCGAGTTGCTCGTCATGTCCGTACGGCGTGCGACGTTCGGTGACGCCATCGAGTTCACGGAACTTCCCTGCCCGTACTGCAAGGAACTCACCGACCTCACCGTTCCGCTCGGCGCCATCCCGTTCACGCACCTCGCCGACCCGGAGCAGACGGAATTCGAAGTTCCCCTCCGTCACGGGGCAGTGGCATTCGTCCGGCTGCCGACGGGCGAGGACCAGGCCGCCGTCTTCGCCATCAAGGACGGCAATGGCGCCAAGCAGGACTCGGAAATCCTCAACCGCTGTGTCCTGCGTGTCCGGCAGGGCGACGGAACGGTAATCAAGCGCCCGCCCGCCACCCATCTGTGGATGGGCGACCGGAAGGCCATCCTGAAATTCCTCACGGACACCCAGCCGGGGCCCCGGTACAACGCTTTCACCTTCACGCACGAGACGTGCGGGGAGGAGGTAGAGCTGCCGATCGACCTGGCCATGCTGTTTCGCGGAGTGTGACTACCGCCGCGCGTTCAGCGAAATCGAAGTCCTTTCCCAAGTCCACCCGCACTGGGGTCTGTCCGAGCTGAAGAACCTCGCCATCCGTGAACGGCGCCACTGGATTCGCCGCGCCGCCTGGGAAATTGAAAGGAGGGCGTAAGTGGCCACACCACCCCCGCCGCCCAATCCGCCCCCCAACCCCGCGGGCGGCCGGCTTTTCGGCGCGAACAATCTCGGCAGCCAAATCGACGCCCTCACCCGGGCGTTCACGACCTTCACCAACAGGTTCGCCAGTCAGGCCGGTCTCGGCACGATGGGCATGGGGGCCTACGGTCCCATGGGCGGGCAGACACGCCAGGATCACCAGCTCGGGAATCTCCAGCAGCAGTACCTCCAGGCCAACCAGGCGCACATCGTCGCCCGCCAGCGGATGCAGGACGACGTCCAGCAGCAGCAGATCCGCTGGGCGCAGTACCGGCGCACCCAGATGGGCATCATCAACAACCCGCGCTCGACGCTCGCCCAGGAGAACGAAGCCCGTCAGCGTCTGCGGGAGGGCTCACAGCTCTACCGGGCGCGCACCGACAGCATCGACCGGGAGTGGGATCTCCGGGAGAACAACTTCTCCGGGTCGATGGCGCGCATGAACGCGGACATGCAGCGCCTGCGCCAGCAGTCGGCGACGCAGACCACGATGAACCGCCTCGCGTTCGCCGGCCAGGTGACCGGGGCCGTGGTCGGGGCCGCGCGGTCGTACTACAGCGGCGGCTTCGAAGAGCAGCTCGGGCAGTACGAGCGCCGGATGAACCTGGCCGCACCCGACTGGAACGGGAGCGCTGGCACGCGGGCGCGGGCCATGGGGCGCAATCTGAAGTCCGCGGGCGCCGTCATGTGGGCCACCTCCAACGAGGATCTCTACGGCGGCGCGACCGACATCACGCTCCAGAGCGCGTCATCCCAGGTCCAGCGGCAGCTCAGCCGCGCCTCGTCCGCCGCGTACATCACCCCCGGGCTCGGGATGCAGGGCGGCGCCCAGCTCCAGAACGAACTCGGCACGGGCCAGGCGTTTTACGCGGCTCAAATGTTCGGCCTCGCCCCGACGCGGCTCGCGAACGGCCGGCAGAACTCCTCCGCGGCCATCGCCCTGAGTCTGGCGCAGCGGGTGAACGGCGGGGACTTCAGCAGCCTCTCCTCGAAGCAGCTCCACGACCAGCTCATGCAGGGCGGCTCGCTCTCGATGTCCCTGGCGAACTACGGCCGGGCTGCGGGGCTTTCGGGCCAGTCCCTGGAAGCGATGCGCAACCAGACCGAACTCCTCCGGAATCTCGTGAACCCGGAGAAGCAGGGGCTGAAGGGGCTCTCCTCGGAAAAGGCTCTCCAGCTCATCGAGGACGCGGGCAAGCGCGGTGACGCGGGCGACAAGGCGCGAGAGAAGATCAAGGACTACGCCCCGAGCGTCGGCGGCAGCTACCAGGATTCGCAGCGCTACCTCCAGGGCCTCACGCGTGAGGGCCATCTGCCCGCGAGCGCGTCCTTCCTCGACGCGGCCCGCGCGAGTGCCGACACCCTCGCGGACATCAAGACCCTCCTCCAGAAGGCACTCGGCCCGTTCGCCGACTGGTTCGGCGGCCTCACCGGCGCCTACAAGGCTGGCGGGCCCGTCGGAGGCACCGTCTCGCGTCTCAAGGACGCCGGAAAGGGCGCGAAGTCCGGAGCCCAGGCGGGCTGGAACTCCGGCCCGAACTTCTTCTTCGGCGACTGGGGAGAAGGAACGGACCAGGACTCGTACGCGAAGAAGGCGTGGCGAGGGATATCGGGCTTCTTCGGCGGTGACTCCGGTACCCCGGAATCCAAGCAGGGCGGGTCCGGGTCCAAGAAGTCAGACAAGGCCGGTGTGACCGGCGGGGGCATCGCCAGCGCTCTCAGCTTTGCCCGCGCGCAGGTAGGCGACCGCTACGTCCTGGGCGCCGAGGGACCGAACGCCTGGGACTGCTCCAGCCTCGTGCAGGCCGCCTACAAGAAGGCCGGCGTGAGCCTGCCCCGCGTCACCTACGACCAGATCAAAAAGGGCGTCGAAGTCCCGATCGACGATGTGCGGCCCGGGGACCTCGTGTTCTACAAGGACCTTTCGCACGTGGGCCTTTACGCCGGAAACGGCCGGGTCATCGAGGCCGCCAATCCCGGTAAGGGCGTCGTCGAGGGCCCGATGTACTCCAAATTCACGCGGGCCCGCCGCGTCATGTCCGGCGGAATGGCGGCCACGGCCACTCTCTCCGGCGATCAGACCGACCCCACGGCCAGCCAGAGCGGCAGCGGGGGCGGGCTCAGCGTCTCCGGAGCGTACGGGTCGGTCGAGGAGGTCGACGCCCTGGCCGCCGCGCTCTCCGGCGGCAGCGTAGGCAGTGCCCAGAGCGTCAGCCGGACCCCCAGCGCCTCCCAGAACGAGGAGGCCGACGCCGGCACCAGCTCCGGTGGCAACGCGGGACAGGACGCCCCCCACAACGTCCAGGCGAACGTGAAGCTGGGCAAGAAAATGGCCGCCGAATACGGGTGGACGGGCGGCCAGTGGGACTCCCTCTACAAGCTGTGGATGGGTGAGTCCGGCTGGCGTCACTGGGCCGACAACCCGAACTCCGACGCCTACGGAATTCCCCAGGCCATGTCGAATATCCACAAGGAAACCGCCACCTCGGCGTGGCGCAACTCGCCGTCCAAGCAGATCGCTTGGGGTCTGAAGTACATCAAGGGCCGGTACGGCACGCCCAGCAAGGCGTGGTCTTTCTGGAACTCCAAGAATCCCCACTGGTACAAGGACGGCGCCTGGGAGGTTCCCGGCCAGCGCGGTGAGGGCGTGGACGCCAAACTCCACGGCGGGGAAATGGTGTTGGAGGCCAACGCCGCGCACACCGTCCGCCAGGCCCTGCTCAACCAGGGCCTCAACCCCAGCCCCGGCCAGGGCTCGAACTCTGCCGGGGGCACGGGCGCGGTGACTCTCTCCTTCGGCGCCGGCTCCGTCGTGGTGCAGATGCCGTCCGCCACTGCCGAGGGAGCCAAGTCCGCCGCGACGTCCTTCGTGAGCTACGTAGCCGCCGACGACCGGATCAAGTCCCTGATGGGAGGCTGGTAATGGCGGACAAGAAGTCCGAAGGGGCTGTCCCAGGCAAGGGAATCTACGACAACACCTTCGATTCCCGCATCCAGAACATCCCTACGTATCTGCCCGGCGAGCAGAACGACTTGGGCATCATGCGCGGCTACATGGTGACCGCGTTTCCCAAGAGCAGCACGAAGACCAACCGGTTCTATCTGCTGAATTTTCTCTACAACCCGTCCACAGTCAGCGTGAACCACAGCACCGACGCGGCGAATCAAGTCATGCCCCCATACACACGCTCCGACCTGGACACCGGGGTTCCTCTGGTCGCGGCGGGCGGCACGCTTTCCTTCGCGCTGCTCTTCGATCGCACCTATGAGATGTCCGACCCGACGAAGTTCAACACGATCGAGGGCACGTACGGCGTGATGGCCGATATCCACGTTCTGTACAACCTCGTCGGAATCAATACGTCGCAAGAGGCTCAGGCCACAGACGGCGAGGACGCGGCCACCTCGGGAAATGTCCTCGGCATCATGCAGATGAGTCCGGTGTGGTGCCGCTTCGGACAGGCTCGTCACGCCTTCAAGGACAAGCTGCCGAGCCTTTCCCGCATGGAGTACTTCGGCTACATCAACAACATCGGGATTACCTACACGCATTTCTCGCGGCGTATGACGCCAGTGCGGTGCGCCGTCGATATCAGCATGACGCTCATGTCGTCGTACGGGTGGGTGTGAGGAGAGAGCAGTGGCCATTTCCCGGACCTCGCGTTACCAGCGCAACGAGACTGCGCTCGTGCCCGACCGCAACGGTCAGCTCCAGCTCGCGGTCATGCAGCGCCCGCCCGTCGACCAGTCCCTGCGCGTGTCCGACTACCGGTGGCGCGCAGCCGAACGGGTCGACGCGGTCGCGGCGCAGTACTACGGCAGCGAGACGTCCTGGTGGATGTACGCCGAGGCCAACCCACGGGTCCTCGACTGGACGCAGCCGCCGGCCGGTCTTCAGATCATGGTGCCCCGTGGCGTGGCGTAACACCTACCGCCCCCACCTGACGGCAACAGAGCCGGCCCTGGAGCGCGGGGCCTGGGTGTCGAGCTTCGACCTGTACCAGGCCGAGAACGCGCACCAGGTGGCGGAGCTGACGGTGATGCACACCTACAACCCGGCCATGCCCTCACAGCAGTGGCGCACGCCGGCCGGGTCCGTGTGGGGAGAGAACACCCCTGTCCATCTGCGGTTCGGCTGGTGGTCCGACGACTCGGCCGACTGGTACGGCTACGTCGCCTCCTCCCGTGTCCTGGCCAGCGAGACGGACCCCCGCTTCGGGCACGCTGTGCAGATTCCGGTGGTCTACACCCTCACCGGTACATCCATGCTGATGCAGACCCGGCGCAACCGGACCTGGCGCGACACCAGCGCGAGCGCCATCGCCCGGACGGTGGCCACCGAGTACAACCTCCAGCCCCGTGTGGACGGCTCGGCCGTCATCTTCGCCCAGCAGATGCAGTCGATGAGCGACTGGCAGTTCCTGTGCGACGTGGCAGACCAGATCGGCTACCGGGTCTACGTGGACGGCACCGTGATGTGGTTCGTCGACCGCGAGACGGTCATGCCCGCCTCCGACCGAAGCGTGCCGCTGTTCCGCATGACCAAGGCGCCGGGAGTCATCGACACCCTGCGCGAGTTCTCCGCAGTTCTCGGCGACACCGACCCCGCGGGCGGCGTACGCGCCCGGTACCAGGCAGTGGCCTACAACCGCACCTCCAGCATCCTCACGCCCGCCTCCTACTCCCAGACCCGGACCACGCTCCACGGCAAGCAGGTGGCCGCCGTCCTGGACCGGCAGTACGCCGACCGGCCGGCCGCGTCGTACAACCAGGCGAGCCGCCTGCTGGCCGCGGAGTCGGACTGGCTGTGGGTCGAGGCACGCGCCGTCACCAACGGCGACCCACGCCTGCGTCCCGGCTCTGTGGTCGACGTCCAGGGCGACGCGGTCGGGGAGACCAACCTCGGCCTGTGGATGGTCCGCTCCGCCGTGCACAAGGTCAACGTGAATCTGCTCTACCCGCAGAAGACGACGTACACCTCCACGCTCGTGCTGGGCCGCAACGACGCCCGGAAGCTGGACCTGAAGGTGCAGCAGCCCCCCGTCAACCCCGCCCCCACCGTGCTCGTCAACGGGCGCTGGCGGGCCGCGTACACCGGAGGGCTGTCATGACCCCTCTGTACGGCACCTACAGCGGTCTCGTGGTCACGGCGCAGGACCCGCAGAACCGCGGCCGGGTGCGCCTGCGCATCCCTCAGATCATGGGTACCGCCGTGAGCGGCTGGGCGGAGCCGGCCAGCATCGGCACAGCGCTCCCCGGCGATCAGGTCTACGTCGCCTTCGACGGCGGGGACCGCAGCCACCCCATCTACTGGCCGCGTCTTCGGACAGCGGTACCCGGCCTTTGGACACCGCTGGCTCTGGAACCGGGGTGGACTGCCTCCTCCGCCGGGTCGCCGGTGTACCGCGTCACGCAGGACGGCATGGTCGAGCTGTCCGGGTCCGTGGAGACCTCAACCGCGATCGGCCTCGGCGTGACCGTGAAATTCGCCAGCCTGCCCCAAGGGGCGTGGCCCATTGAGGCGCACCGCGCGACCACCGCCACCGTCTACCGCAGCGCGTACAACTCCAAGACCGTCTTGGGTGAGTACCGGACTACGACCACCACGACCAGCCTCACCTACGTCACCGACCCCAACGGCCCCAGCTTCACCTTCGTCGCCCCGGCCTCCGGACAGGTGATCATCACGTGGGGTGCACTCATGCAGAACTCCACGGCCGCCAGCCGCTGCCTGATGAGCTGCCGCGTCTCTCTCGGCGGCACCACCATCGCGGTCGAGGAGGACAACCGCTCCGCCGAGACACAGTCCACCAACAACGCCAGCACCTCCAACGCCCGCAGCGTCACCGGCCTCACTCCCGGCACCACGTACACCGTCACCGCGTACTACCGCACCACCGACGCCAGCACGACCGCCACGTTCGACAACAAGTGGATGGTGGTGATCCCGGTCGGGCAGCACGACACCCCGGCCGCCCGGATCACCCTGACGACGAGCGGCGATGTCCAGGCACTGTTCCCCGCCGGAGCCGCGTCCCCCTACGACATGTCTCTGACCGGAGTCCGCGCCCGAATTATCTGAGGAGAAGGCAGTGGCCTACCCGAATTTCCGCTACCTGGCAGCCGACAAAATCCTCGGCATCGACTACGACATCAAGAACCGCTACGGCAGCGGCACCTACCTGCTGCACGCAGCCATTCATGGTGGTGGCATCGACCCGCCCACCTCGCAGCTCGCGGCATACGCGGCCGGGGACTCCGGCGCCTGGTACTCCTTCGAAGCGCTGAACGACCTCACAGCCGAGAGCCTCGCCCTGCCGGCGACCGCGTTCGACGAGCCCTTCTGTGTCGTGAACACGGGCAACTCCAGCCGGACCGTGGTCTGGCACGGCACCGCCGACCAGCAGGAAGCCGAGAAGGTCACCTATATCAGCGGAGCCGACACCGTCCTGGCCTCGCTGATCGTGCAGGAACTCAACGCCGCGGGCTTCGAGACCGACCGCGCCCCGGTGAGCTTCGCGGGCGATGACCCCCAGAACATCTGCAACCGCAACAGGCCGAGGGCCGGCGTCCAGCTCGACCTCTCGCTGACCCTGCGCAAGTCGTTCTACGCCAGTGGGGACCTGTCGGCCACGGCCATCGCCCTGCCAGAGAACCGCTTGCCGGACTTCTTCGCCTACGGCGACGCCATCCGTCGGGCGTGCGCCCTGGTCCCGCTCGACAGCGACACCGACGACGTCCCGCCAGTCATCACCCAGCCCCGCACCCCCGACGACCAGGCCGTCTCCATTGCCATGAGGACCCCGTTCGCCATCGACCACTCCGGCGGCGTCTCGGCCACCACCGACGAGCGTGAGCAGCTCCTGGACCGGGTGCACGCCCTGGTGGGCACGCTGCCAGGCGAGAGGGTGATGCGCAGCACGTACGGCGTACCGACGAGCGCCGCCCTGTTCGCGGTCAACGCCGAGGTGGCCAACGACCAGCTCCAGCGCGCGGTCATCGACGCCGTCGCCCAGTTCGAGCCGTCCGCCGTCGTCTCCGCCATCGTGGCCGACGTGAACGAGGCCCTGGGCGCCGTCAACGTCAACGTCCAGGTGAGCCGAGCGGACGTCCCCGGAGCCGAGCGCGACAACACCCGCACAGTCGGCGTCCTGGTCGGCGGGACGGTGATTTCCACGCCAGAGTAATTAACGGGCGTCCTGCCCGGCTCCGTAGAATCCCCGTATTAGGCCAGCACTCATTTCTCATTCGGTTCCGCTGGAGGTACCGGAAGGGAAGTGTATGCCGTGGCAGTCGACAGCGGGGCCGTAACGCAGATCGACTACACCTCGCGTGATTTCACCGGCTACCGGGACTCACTGCTTCAGTACGCGACGCAGATCCTTCCGGAATGGACATCGCGGTCGCCGGCTGATTTCGGCGTGGTGATGGTCGAGCTTTTCTCGTATATGGGCGACATCGTTTCCTTCTACCAGGACCGAATCGCCGATGAGTCGTTCCTGGCGACCGCGACCCAGCGCTCCAGCGTGGTCGCCATCGCCCAGCAGCTCGGCTACCAGCCGCATCCCGCGATCCCGGCCACCGGCCAGGTCGCGTTCTCCCCGGCGCCCGGCCTGGTCTCTCCCATGACGCTGGACATCGGCACGCAGGTGATCACCGAGTACATCCCGAGCCTGGACCGCCCCGTCACCTACGAACTGGCCGCCCCCGTCACGGTGCCGGCCTACACCACCCCCGTGCCCCAGATCGTCGGCCTGGTCGTCGAGGGGGTCACCCAGGGCGACCGCAGTCTGGTGCTGTACCCCTCGACATCGGGGGACCCGGGCTCGACCGTCCGCGTCGAGGACATCGGCACCAGCGACGGCACCAAGAGCCAGGTCTTCGCTCTCGCCCAGACGCCGGTTCTGCTCGACACAGTGAGGATCTTCCTCGACGACGGCGTGGGCGGCACGGAGTGGACCCGCGTACGGGACTTCCTCCTCGTCCGCGACAGCGACCTCGTCTTCACCGCCGAGACCGACGACCAGGGCGTCACCCGCGTGACCTTCGGCGACGGGACCAACGGTGCGCTGCCGGCCACCGGCATCAAGCTCGCCGCCGCGTACCGCACAGGAGGCGGCTCCTACGGCAACATCCCCCAGGGCTCCATCGTCGACCTGGCCGACGCCCTGCCCGGCGTGGTCGTCGCCGGCTCGGCGCCCATGGCCGGCGGAGCGGACGTGGAGCCAACCGACCAGATCCGCGAGAACGCACCGCGCCTCTTCCGCACCCAGGGCCGCGCGGTCTCCTCCCAGGACTACGCCGACCTCGCGCTGGCGGTCGCCGGTGTCGCCGACGCCCGCGCCGTGGTCCGCTCGGCGAGCGCCGTGACGATCTACGTCATCGGCCCGAACAACATCTTGCCTTCCGAGGGTCAGCGCGACGCGGTCGCCCAGTACGTGCAGGAGCGGGCCCTGTCCGGCGTCGTCGTCAACGTCGTCAACGGCTCCTTGATCCCGGTGAACATCGGCTCCACCACGCTTCCGGTGCTGCTGTCCGTGCTGCCGCGCTACCGCCGCGACACCGTGAAGCTCGCCGTGCAGCAGGCGATTCAGGAAGTCTTCACGCCGCCCGAGACGACGTTCTCCTCCCGCATTTCCATCTCCCACCTGTACCGGGCCATTCAGGACGTCGCCGGTGTGGACTGGGTCGTCATTCAGCTCATGGCCCGCTCCGATCTCCCGCAAAGCGGTACCGCTGACGTCATCTGCCGAGAGAACGAGATTCCCATCATCGGGAACATGGTCATTACCGCCAGCGGCGGAGTATAGGAGCGAACGCTATGCCTGCCGTATACCCCATGTCGGTTAAGTCGTGGACTCCGAAAGTCGACCAGGTCGACACGATCTGGGCCGCGCATGTAAACGATATCCAGAACGAGTTGGCTGCCATTGAGAAGACCGTCGGCACCAACCCGCATATCTGGGGCGGCTGGTCACCCAGCGGAACGACCTGGCCGCCGAAGGCGGGCGCCATGACGCTCAAGACGCCAGCGCCCGTCTCCAACTTCGGCCAGAGCAAGACCTTCGCAAGCGTCACCGATCGGCTCAAGGCCCTCCAGCAGCAGGCAACTTGGCTGACGCTGATGACCCAGCTCCTGGTCGGGCAGTCCGGCACCAAGCCGAGCAAGCCCGCCGCTGCTGTCATCCGCGCACCGGGCATGAAAGTCCCGGCCGGAGAGGGGAAATGGGTTCCCTTCAAATGGGGTGCGGCCGACTTCGACCCGAACAAGATGTACCAGGGCGGATCGAACGTAGTCGCACCTATGACGGGATTCTGGGACGTCAGCATTCAGGTGTGGGCCGACTCCACCGTCCGCCGCCCGAACGACCTGCACTTCGTGCACGTCCGGCTCATGCGCGGGAACGACGAGATCGCTGGCCAGGACTCACTCATCGAGACCCAGACATGGATCAGGCACCGAATCAACCTGTCGTGGCAGGGCCGATGGAACGCCGGAATTCCCATGCAGGTGCAAGTCAGCCAGCACGGGGCCTCAGACAACACCGTGGACGCCAACGCCACGATCAGCGTCTCCTTCGTCCGCGACCTGACGTGAGGTAACGCCATGGGTGTCTACCAGCTCGACATTTACGCCAAGACCCTCTACGGCGCACCTCTTTTCGTCGCCTTCAACTCCAACGTCACTGTGGAGCAGCGCAGTTACGGAGCACTGGAGGTGGCGTGGGATACGCCGATTCAGGCTGCCGCCTCGCAGATTCTCGCAGGGGTGAAGGCTTGGACGAAGCTCCGCCTGGTGCGTAACAGCTATGGAATCCCGGAGGCCGAGGACGACGGCTGGAACATTCTGGAGACACCGGCTGGCACGGAGACCAACACGTTCCTCGACGACACGGTGGTACCCGGACAGGTCTACTACTACGGCATTTTCGTTTCGACGGCACCGGACACCTGGGACTCAACGGTCACCTACTACCCGGGCGACCTGGTCACCTACAACTCCAGCGTCTACATCGCCATTCAGGCCGGCCCCAGCGGCGCCCCCGATCTGAATCCGACCTACTGGAGCCTTTCCTCCATCAGCGAGCAGTGGATGCGCTGCGGCGGCGGAGTCGGACTCGCTGTCGGGGACTTCGGAAACAGCCTCCTCCTTTACGACAACATCCCGCGCCCGTACAAGGTCGAAACAGTCGAATCAACAGCATCGAGCATTCCCGTCAACGAGCAACTCGCCCGCTTCTGCATGCTGTTCGGGTACTTCTTCGATGTCATGAAGTGCGAGAACGACCAACTCTTGCGCCTCAACAACGTCCTGCGATGCACTGACCGGCAAATCACCCTACTGGCACAGCAGATGGGCATTGCAGACCGCCTGCCCACGCTGCCGGAACTTCGCCGAACCTACGTCCGCGATGCTGCCCTGATTCAGCGCGACCGAGGCAGTGTTTCCTCAACAGCCGCGCTGGTGAAGGCGATTACCGGGTGGGACTCGGACGTGTCGATCGGCTACAACGAACTGCACGACCTCGACGAATCCGCCTTCACCAGCCCCACGTATCCGACCTGGCAGCGCGACACTGTCTACTCGACCACGGCCGGCTCCCAGCTCTACTCCGACATCGTTCAGTACAACGGCGAGCTGTACGCCGCGGTCGGCACTCCCCGGCGCGAGTCCGCGTACCTGTCCTATGTCGCCGGAACGAATCCGACCCGGACCGGCACCGGGACGATCGTGCGTGACCCCGACCGCGTGGCCGACCCGTACCCCGGCTACATCCACCTCGACAACGCGGCCGTCGGCGACATCCTGACGTTCACCTTCAGCGCGGCGAGCGGCGGGGCGGGATTCTACAACGTGCTCCTGGTGGCGGTAGCCGACCCCGGCGGCGGCATCATCACCGCCAAGGTCAACGGGGTCGCCGCCACCATGCCGGCGCTCGACCTCTACAGCCCCTCCCGGCAGCTCATCCCGATTCAGCTCGTCGGAAACTTCAACCTGACCGCGACCGGCAACACCCTGGCCCTCACGGTGACGGGGAAGAACGCCCTCTCGACGGGCTACGGCATCACCGCGTGCTACTGGATGATCCAGGGCGGCGGCATCAACATCAACGTACGGCCGACCGGCGACGCTCTGTCCGCCACGTACTGGCAGGCCCTGACGCCCAATACGCTCCAGGACACTCTGACCGAGCAGAACATGCTCACGGGCGGCTACGGGAGCTGGAACCTCTCGCTGCCCAGCGGGACCATCAACCCGGACGTCTCCTCCGGCGTGAGCCCCGACTGGTGGATCTCACCCCAGGGCGCCCGCTCAGGTACCAGCAGTCCAGGTACGGGCAACTCCCTGAACTACACCGCCAAGACGACCGCGGGCACCCGCGAAGTGTTCCTGTCCGGGCTCGTCCGGGCCTCCACCTGGGACTCGACGAACACCTACTTCCCGGGCCAGGCGGTCATCTGGAATCCACTGGGATGGGGCAAGGCTCCGGTGTACGTGGCCCGTGCGCAGTCCGTCGGCCGGCAGCCGGACCTCAGCCCGGAGAAGTGGACGTTCACGCCCTACACCGCGAACACGTCCCCTGAGCCCAGCCGCATCGTGTCCGACTCCGTCTATACGCCGAAGGTGATTTCGTGGTCGGCCACGAAGGCGTACAAGAAGGGGGACCGCATTGCCTGGCGCGGCCACCTCTACGAAGCCGCGCTCCCTTCCCTGGGGATTTTCCCGTCGGGCTACAACACGGACAACCAGTGGTGGCGCTGGTGCGGGCTGAACTCGCAGCGCTACACGTACACGCTGTACCACAACCGCACGGCCACGGCGACGGGCGAAGACGTCCGTCTGTTCATCAACTTCTACAACTCCTACGGCACTTTCGGCGGCACTGGCTTCCTGGGATCTGATGCCCAACTGCTGTACGACCGCTTTGAGTTGCAGAACTACGCCTACCCGCAGTCCACCGGCAGCGCACCCGCGGGCTACGTGAAGCCTGCCGCCGGTCAGATGGGTGTCCCGATTCCCTGGAACGTCTCGTACGGCACCTGGGAGAACGCGCGGGGCGTCGTCCGGCCCACCGCCTGGAATGCCGGCGCCGGAACGAACGAGAAGAAGGCAGGCCGTGTCCTGTGGTTCAACCGGGTGTGGGTCTATGACCCGGTTCCCGCCGGGCACCAGGGCGAGCAGGCGTACGTCACCTTCATGTCCGCCCCGGACAACAGCGCCGGAACGATGGAGCACGGCGTCGTCTTCCGTTACAGCTCAACGGCCTACTGGCTCGCCTCCCGGGACCGGCTCACCTACACCACCGTCACCCTGTCCGGCTCGACGGTAACGGCCGTCACGGTAGAGCAAGTTGCTACCTGGACACCGGTGCAGTCCGGTGAGCGGTTCCGCGTCCGCAACCGTGCCGCAGACATTCTCGTGGAGTCCCGAATTCCCGGCCAGAGCTGGCGCACCCTCGCGACCGTCAACGACACACGCAACAACACCTCCTACGGCTGGGGGCTGCTGGAAAGGGTGCGCTCATGACCGTCCCCATCCCCGTCGAATTCGCCGGGACGAGCGTCGGAAACGGCGTATTCGACCCAGCCCTCCGGCTCATCACCCAGATATCGCTCGCCGGCACCAGCGTGGGCAACGGCTCATGCGTCCTGACGCAGTCCGACGTCCCGGGTGCCTTCGCCGATATCGCCGTGGTGCCCTACGGCCCCTCCGTCTACCCGGACCCCGCCTTCACTCACGTCACCTCTGGCGTGTATCGGCCCGGGGGAACCGGTGACACCGTCGGACAGTGGAAGCGTCTCTCCCTGTCCCTCACCGTTCCCAACTCCGAGTACGTACCCGGTCCCATGGGCCGCATCTACGGCATCTTCGACCAGGCCCGTCTCGGCGTCACCTCGTCGAACATGGCGGTGAACGAGACGCAGCAACTGGCCTACGTTCAGTTCGAGAAGACCCCGCCGGGCAGCGATCTGGACACCAACCAGTTCGGCTCCAACCTCTTCACGCTGGAGCAGGCGTCCTACGAGGGCCGAATGCTGTACGAGCCCGTCGGCGGGGCTGGCGAGACCAGCTACATGACGTTCAGCCGGACGACCGAGCGAGCCTCCTGCGGCGCCTTCTCCGGGAAATTCGTCTACCAGTCACCTCCGCCGACGAACTCCTACACCGCCGTGCAGAACTTCGGGACCTACCCGAACCTCCTCGCCCGACGGCAGACGTACGCCGACGTGAAATACAGGGCCTTCACCACCGACGACGCGCTGCCGGGCACGACTCCGAGCACTGACGTCGGCGGCACTCCGGTGGCGGCGCCGGCCACGCTCACGCTGCGACCGCTCCAGGCAGCCTTCGTCCGGGTCGAGCCCGGCGTGACCTACCAGGCCCAGATCTCCGCCGCCGCGGAAGTGGCCGGCCAGCAGTTCCAGTGCGCCATCCTGCGCTACGACGCCAGCTTCAACCTCATCGGCACCTACGCCGCCGGCTCCGCCGTGACCACGGCCGGGGGGTTCAAGTGGCAGCAGGCCAGCGCCCAGCTCCTCATGGAGGACACGGCGGTGTGGGCCGCCGTCGTCCCGCGCGTCACCAGCGGTGGCGCGAGCCGGTTCGTCTTCTTCACCGACGAGCACCGCATCTGGATTCCGTCCACCTTGGCGACGAAGAAGAACAGCGCCAGCCCGGCCCGCTCCTGGCAGCCGCCGCGCCAGCTCGTGCTCAAGCTCCGCGCGACCCGCCTGAACTTGGTGAAGAACCCGTCGTTCCAGAACAGCGTGTGGGGATGGAACCAGGTCAAGGACCCCAGCCTGACCGCCGCGCTCACCCTGGTCTCCGGCGGCGGCATCGTGGGAAACGCCGCGTCCTTCAGCATCACCACGGCGCCCACCGCCACGTTGATCAACGGCCTGTCCCCGCGCACCGGCGTGACGACCGTGACCGGCCAGAGCGCTCTCATCACCCGCCTGAAGCCCTCCACGGTCTACACCGCGTCGCTGTACGTGAAGCCGGTCGCCTCCTCCGTGCCCATCACCATCTGGGCCCACAACGGCGATCAGCTCGTACGCGGCACGAGCAGCCCGATTTTCGACCCCACCGGGAACACGACCTGGTACCGGCTAGCGGTCACCTTCAAGACCAGCCCCACCTTCGGCGGCGACGGTGCGGTCAGTCTCGGGTACGCAGCCGACGACATCGCCTCGGTGTACAGCGCGATCCAGCCCGGCACGAACGACGCCGTGTGGGCGCAGGTCGACCAGGCCCCGGTCGCCGAGCCGAACTGGTCGCAGAGCATCCCGTACACCGCGAGCGCGCGAGTGCAATACGACGGGCTGCTGTGGGAGTCGGTTGTGGCGAATGGCCCGTACGCGAACATCGGGCCGCTCACTTTCTACTACGACCACTTCCTTCTCGAAGAAGCCGACAAGGTCGCCCCGTATTTCGACGGCAATAATCCGAGCGGCGACTACATGTGGGAGGGCACTCCCGGAGACTCCCGCTCCCACTATTACCGCGGAAAAAGAGTCAATCAGTACCGTCTCGATCAGATCATCCAGCGCCAACTCGGCGTGGGCGCCTCGTACCGGATCGTGTACGCGAGCGCCCCCTGATGCAGGGGCCCTCATGACATATCTGATCGTGCTCGCACTGGCCACCTTCTTCGCCTGGGAATGCGTCCTGCTCCCCCTGGTCCGCCCGGTGTGTGACCTGCTGCGTCTGCCTGAGATCGCCGCCGGATACCTGAAGTCCCTGACCGCCCTGGGCGCCGCCCTGGCTCTCGACCATTGGGTGGACAGGGACTTCCTTCTGCCTATCGCGGCAGCTTCACTCGCCGGAACTCTCACCATGCTCCGCCGTTCGAGTGAGACACAAAACATTTCGGCGATCGTCCGCGGCAGGGCCAGACGAGGTATGCCAATGCCGGGTCCTTAGAGGTCAGCGGGGGTGTCTCACTCTCCCGGGCTTATTTGCGCCGCCAGAGTGGATTCGACAGAAACGGTCACGACACCCCTATTTTCCGGCAGGCAGGGAAGGCAACATCGCTCCCGCCAAGCACATCAACCCATGTGAGGAAAATATGGCTACTGGGAAGCGCCCGGTAACACTCGGAATCTTCGGGGGCGGCGACGTATCCCCGGAACTGGTCTGCGACTCCCTCAACGATCAGTTCGCCTTCGGGCCGGAAGACGGCGAGGGGTACTTCGCCCCCTCGGAGGAGTACGACCTGGCGGTGTTCCTGCCGGCCGGAGGCTCCGTCACCTCCGAGGGTGTCCACCGCGTGTGGGAGTGGGCCATCCGCTGCGAGCTGCCCTACAAGGTCATCTGGGACGAGACGGGCAACGGCCACACGGTCGACGTGCTGGGCAACGTCGAGTCCGCCGAGGACGACATCACGATCGTCGACAACATCGGCATCGCTCTCATCGAGCAGCTCAGCAAGGGCGAGAACCCCATGCTGCTCGTGATCAGCGAGAACGAGACGTTCGACGACGCCACTGCCGAGGTCGCCGCCGCCGCGCTACGCGCCGAGATCCCGGTGCACGACCTCTCCCGCGCGCTGCTGGAAATCACCTGGCGCCATCTGCCGGACCACACGCCGCCGGAGACGCCGGCCGTCGAGACCGAGGCCGACGGACAGATGGCGCTCGCGGTCGTCTCCGACGCCCCCGACGTGACGCTCAGCGCCCAGGAGGCCGCCACCGTCACCGCGGCCTTCACCCGGGCCGAGGAACTGCTGGACACGATCGGCACCGGCCTGCTGGACCGGATCGCCGAGACGCGGGAGTCCCTGATCCACGGCCGCTCCCTTCTCGCCCCCAAGCCGGAGAAGTCCGTCGAGGACGGCCACCCGAAGAAGACCCGGGTGGAGATCTTCGACGAGAAGAAGAACGAGTGGGTCCCCGCAGGGCGGGGCCGTCCCCAGAAGGGCGTCCAGAAGCGCCGCGTTCCGGCATGACACGCAGAAAGGCCCCGGCGGACCTTGACCGGATTCCGCCGGGGCCTGGCTCCTGATGGCCGCCACGCCATATCAACTGCATTCTCCGGGAGAATAGCATGAGTGATCACATTCTCGAAGACTCGGAAAACGGCAGCGAATTGCCGATTTCCGTGGAGGACATCCTCTGCCGGGTTCCCGCCCGTGCGCGGCTGGCCTACACGTTCCTGGTGACCAACGCCAAGTCCCGCTACGACGCGGACACCGGCTGGTCCTGCGCCTACATCACCCAGCAGGCTCTTGCTGACGAAATGTACGTCTGCCTGCGCACTGCCACCCGCGCCATCCGGGACCTGCGAACTCACGGGCTGGTACGGGTTCTTGCGTGGCCTGGCGCCCACACCGAAACCCAGGTCCGTATCGCCTCGGTCGACATCTCCTCGCCTTTCGGCCCGATCCAGGCCGCGCTCGCGCGTGCTCCGAAGCCGCAACTCGTCGACAAGGCCATTGCACAACTCGTCGCCCAGAACCGCGAATTGGAGGCTCTCGCGGCGGGCGTGTGACGGAGTAATCCCGGTGACGCAGCAACTGACGCATCGAGCGCGCGTATACGTGCTCAAGCGCAAGCCCTAGCTCAAGCAAATAGCTAGGCAAATAGAAACCTACGGTTTCTATTAGCTGCCCACGAACATTCGTTCGGGGCAGTTCTGGCCCGCCACACAGCCAGGAGAAGAAATGGCTCGCAAAAGCATTCACGACCCCGACGCCGAACTCGACGCCACGGCCATCGTCCAGAGGATGCTCCGAGGCGACCAGGAGACTCCCGCAGCGCCCCAGACCTCCTGGACTCCACCTGAGCATGGCCAGCGTCGCTCACGGCGCTCCAGGGGCCGCCAGTACGGGCCGGACAGCATCCCGGGCCTGGCCGACTACTTCACCGCCGCCTGCCCGCCCCTGAGCTGGTCCGGCGGCCTGGAGATCGGCAACCGCCAGGCCCTCGTCGCGGTCTTCTCCGAGCTGCGGCGCGAGGCCCGCCTGAGCCCCGACGACTGCCGCGCCCTGGTCGACCTCTACGTCAGCCACCTCGCCGGCCGCAGCCCCAACAAACCGTACGTCTGGGACTTCAAGTGGCGCCGCTACCAACTCCTTCGGGATCTGCGAGGCACCGGCCTCACCGTCACCGACGAGGAGTACCGCACCTGGGAGCAGCCCGCCCAGAACGACCCGGCCGCGGACAACGCCTTCACCTCCTCCTGGGAGAGCGCCTGATGATCACCACGCGTATGGACCCCGAGAAGGCCCGGTGGGTCGGGACCGGAATCCCGCCGCGCTTGAGGGGCCTGACCTTCAACGACGTCGAGGAAATGGGCGGCCAGGCGGAAGCCGTCAAAAAGGCCCGGCACTTCGTCAACGGCTACCGCGCGCAGCAGTCCAAGAACTGGCGCGGCCTGCCGACCAGCCCCAATGTCTACGGGCTGGGCCTGCTGTTCGCCGGCCAGCCCGGGACCGGAAAGACAACCCTGGCCGCCGCGGTCCTGTGCGAGCTGCGCAGGCGGTACGGCCTCACCGTGTACTGCGCCCGCTACAGCGACCACATCGAGCGCGAGCGAAAACTTGTTCGTGCGGATCAAAACGTAGATCCCGAGCAGATCTCCCGCTGGCAGTACGCCGTCGAACGCGTTCAGTGGGCCGACGTGGTCCTGCTCGACGACGTCGGCCACGAGCACAGCACGGACTCGAAGTTCGCCGAGGACACCCTGGAGCGCCTGCTGCGGCAGCGATACGACGAGGGCCGGCCGACACTCATCACCACGAACCTCTCCGGCGACGACTGGGCCGCCCGGTACTCCAAGCCCTTGCGCTCCTTCATGGACCAGTGCACCCGCCGGCAGATCTTCACCGGCGAGTCCTACCGGCGAGGTGACCAGTGATCGGCGGGGACCTCGACGACGCGCCGCTGCCCGCCGAGGTCTACGTGGTCTGGGAAGGACTGCTCGGCGTCCCCACCACCCGGTACAGCGTGAAGCGCTTCCACAGCCGGCTGCGCTGGCACCGGCCGCGGGCGGCCCTGGCCCTCTACGAGACCAACCAGGCAGCCGTCCAGGCCCTGTGGGACCTGTGGGAGGCGGACCAGCGCGTCGCGGTCGTCACCTACCTGCCCGTCGCGGCCGTCGGCGCACTCGCGGAACGCCTGGACCGGGAGCACGTGCCCCACACCCGGCTGGTCGTCTCACAGCCCCGGGACATGAGCCGGCTCATCGCCCTGCTCGACGACGTCGCGCGGATCTTCCACGGCTTCCCGGAACACAACCTGCTGTACGGCCCCAAGGGATTCCTGGTCCCCCCGCAAGCACCCGAACTCATGCGAGAGGTCCTGTAAATGGGCATCGACGCCATCCCCCTCGTATTTCCCGAGACCAACAAGCGCGTGAGGGTGCTCATGGTCGACGGCGCCCCCTGGTGGGTCGCCCGCGACGTGTGCAACGTCCTCGAAATGGAGCGGCCCGACGCCGCTCTGCGCGGCCTCGACGACGACGAAAAGGGTGCTCAGACTGTGAGCACCCCCGGCGGTGACCAGCGCATGTCGGTCATCAACGAGTCCGGCCTGTACTCGATGGTGCTCCGCAGCCGGAAGGCTGAGGCCAGGGCATTCAAGAAATGGATCACTGGCGAAGTCCTGCCGGAGATCCGGCGCACCGGCGGCTACGGCGCCGACCGGCCGGCGTTCGACACCCCCAAGACCTTCGGCGACGCGCTGCTCCTGGCCGCGCAGCAGTGGGAGGAACTCGAAGCGGCCAAGAAGGAACTCGAAGCCGCCGCGCCGAAGGTCGAAGCCGCCGACACCTATTTCGCGAGCGACAAGTTCCTCCTGGTCCGTGAGGCCGCGAAACTGCTCGGGATCAAGGAAAAGGGCCTGCGTCTCCTGCTCGTGGAGAAGGGATGGATCTTCCGGCACCGCAACGCCTACCGGGATTCGTACTACGACGTCACCGCGAAAATCGCGGATGCCGGGCTGCTGGCCACTCGCGTCTACACGCGGATGGGCGAGGACGGCGGGGCCAGGACCACGTACACGGTCTACGTCACCCCCAAGGGCATGGAGGCCATCCGCAAGATCCTCCGCGACCTCGCCGATAGAGGAAACGTTCCTTCAATCCGGCACGGGCTCTCCACCCGGACAGCCCGCCCTCTCCCGCAGGGCGGTTCCTCCTGATGACGGACTACCTCCCGCCGGGCGCCTTCCGCCGCGAAACCGTTCAGCTCATCCCGGACAAGGTCGGCAAGACGGCACGCTTCGAGTCCGAGATCGGGGTGCGCGGCTACGACTGCCTCCCGCTCGTGGGCTGGGCCGTGGTCGTCACGTTCCAGGACGACGAACTGCCGCGCATCACCGTCGAGCCCGTTGTGGACGACGACTGCATGGGCCCCGTCGCGATCGGCGACCTCGAAGAGGAAGTGGGTCCTCTCACGCTGCTGGAGATCGTGTGACCAGCATCGAGGAGGAGGTCATCTCCTACGTCGCCCTGACCGGGGACCTGGACACGGTCGTCGGTCAGGCCGGCGGGATCACCACCGACCACTTCCTGGACCCCGAGACCCGCAAGGTCTTCTCGTCCATCCTCGCCTTCAAGGCGGACTTCGGAGAGCCGCCCACCCCGGAGGTGATCCACCGCGATCACCCCAACTTCCCTTTCAGCGAGGACAGTTCGGGACCGATCGAATACTTGCTGCGGGAACTGCACGAACAGCGCCGCCGCACCATCATCGACCTCGGCATGGGCGCCGTCGGCGAGGCCCTCGACAGGGGCGGCTCGGAGGCCGCCCTGCCGCTGCTGCGGATGATGCTCGCGCAGGCGACCACCGCGGCCGTCGGCTCCCGCGAGGTCGACTACGCGGCCACCGGTGCCCAGCGCCTGGACGTCTACCGCCAGGCCCGCGACAACCCCGGCGAGCTGTTGGGCATCCCCACGGGTTTCAAGTTCCTCGACGCAGCCACCCTCGGCATCCAGCCCCAGCAGATGATCGTCCTCACCGGCCTGGCCAAGTCCTGCAAGACCACGGTCATGCTCGGGATGACGCGGTCAGCGTACGACTTCGGCGCCAAGCCGCTCCTCGTCAGCTTCGAGATGCCCTACCAGGAGATCGCCAGGAGGCTGGACGGGTTCCTCGCCAGGGTCAACCCCAAGAAGCTCCAGACCGGCCAGATCTCCGCGAAGGAGTGGCGCCAGCTCGAAGCCGCCCTCACCGATCCCCTCGGCGAGCAGCCGTACATCGTCACCGAGGACCGGGCTGGCGCCATGACCATCGCTGGGCTCCAGACGAAGATCGACCAGCTCTCGCCGAGCGTGATTTTCGTGGACGGCGCGTATTTCCTGTTCGACGAAATCAGCCGCGAATCACAGACGCCGATCGCCCTCACGAATATTTCCCGGGGGCTCAAACGGCTCGCACTGAACAACGACATTCCCGTGGTCGTCACCACGCAGAGCCTCTCGCACAAGGTCGGCGCCAAGGGCCTGACCGTGAACAGCCTCGGCTACACGTCCGCGTGGGGCCAGGACGCGGACCTTGTCGTCGGCATGGAAGCGACGGACGAGGACTTCATTTACCGCATGAAAGTCCTGGCGAGCCGGAATGCCCCGCCCCAGGAGCACCTGATCTCCATCTCCTGGGAGCCCCCGCAGTTCGAGGAGGCCGAAGTTGAAGCCGACCTCCCCTACTGACTTCTGGGACAGCCTGGCAGCCTTCGCCAACCCGGTCCCGCACGACATTCCCAGCGCCCTGCGCGCCCTGGGAATCGACGTACTACGGGAGTTGAGCAAGCCCGACTCAACGGAGTATCTCGCCCGGTGCCCCGCGCACCTGGCCCTCACCGGGAAGCAGGACCGTCGGCCGAGCTTCTCCGTCAACGGTACGACCGGCCTGTTCCACTGCTTCTCCTGCGGGTACGCCGGGCCCTTCATCGAACTCGTGGAAGACGGCCTCGGCTACAACCGCATCGAGGCGTTCCAGTGGATCGCCCGCCATGGTGTGTACCGCACCGTCGAGGACAACGGCCCGGCCCCCGAAGCCGCGGAAACCGCCCGCGTCAACGAGGCATCCCTGGCGCTGTTCGTCCCACCGCCGACCAGGGCGTGCGAGCGGCGCGGCGTCACACCCGAGGCATGCCGGGACTTCGGCGTTCTGTGGGACCCCGAGACGCGGCGCTGGATTCTCCCCATCCGCGACCCGTTCACCAGGGAGCTGTGGGGCTGGCAGGAGAAAGGCAAGCGGTTCTTCCGCAACTACCCCGCGGGCATCCACAAGTCGCTCACGCTCTTCGGCGACCTGACCTGGCGCGGCGAAACCGCTCTGCTCCTGGAATCCCCGCTCGACACCGTCCGGGCTCACGCGCTCGGGATACCCGGCGCCTTCTCCAGCTTCGGTGCGTACGTCTCCGAAGCACAGATGCGGCTCCTGAAAGCTCGCTGCCGAAATCTCGTTCTCGGCCTCGACAACGACGTGGCCGGCCGCACATCCCGGGACAAAATCCACGGCCGCTGGAGGCCGCGTGGACTCCCCATGAAATTCCTCGACTACAGCCACACCCCAGCGAAAGACCTCGGGGACATGAGCGACGCCGACGCGCTTTCCGCGTACGAGAACGCCCACCACCCCTGGCGCAGGAGGCGTTGATGTTCACCGGACAACTGTTCCCGTACCAGTACGAGGCCGTCGACCGCGTCCTGTCCGACCGACGCATCCTCGTCGCCTACTCCATGGGCACCGGCAAGACCGTGCTCACCATCGCAGCCCTCGAAGAACTCTTCGGCCGGGGAGACATCCGCCAGTGCGTGATCATGGTGCCCTCCAGCCTGAAGTGGCAGTGGGCACAGGCCCTGGCGAGATTCACCGACACCCCCACCCGCACCATCACGCTGCGCGGCATGGACCTGGTCGTACCGACCGAGGACGTGTGCGCCGTCATCAACGGCACCCCCAAGCAGCGCCGACGGCAGTGGCAGGCCGCGCACCACGCGGACTACGTGATCGTGTCCTACGGCTCCGTCCTGCACGACTGGAAGGAGCTGTGCGCCCTGCCGGCCGACGCGCTCGTGCTCGACGAGGCCAGCGCGATCAAGAATTTCTCGGCCCAGACCACCAAACGTGTCAAGAAACTCCGGCCCCCGATCCGAATTGCTCTGACCGGCACGCCGGTTGAGAACAGGCCCGAGGAAGTCTTCAGCATCATGGAATGGGTCAACACCCAAATCCTGGGCCGCTGGGACCTGTTCGAGAAGTCCTACATCAACCGCAACTTCTTCGGCGGGGTCTCCTCCTACAAGAACCTCGGGCTGCTCCACAAGAACCTGAGCCGCGCGATGATCCGGAAATCCAGGCTGGACCCCGAGGTCGCGAAGTACCTGCCCGCCGTCACCGAGACCACCCGGCACGTGCAGCTCGACAAGACCACGAGGTCCATCTACAAGGCCATCCTCGCCGACCTCCAGGCCGCGATGGACGAGCTGGCCGAGGCCGGCGGCGACTTCGACCTGGCGGCCTACTACGCCGGCATCAAACCGGACGGGGCCTTCGGCGCCCAGGGCAAGCTCATGGCCCGCCTCCAGGCGGCCCGGCTCCTGCTGGACCACCCGCAGCTCCTGATGGACTCCGCGGTGGCGTTCCACGAGGGCACAGGCGGTTCGCAGTACGCCGCCGAGTTCGCCGCGGGCCGCTACGACCTGCCGGACCTCCACGCGGCGCCGAAGCTCGCCGTACTGGACGACCTGGTGGGCACTATGCTCGCCGAGCCTGGCACCAAGGCCGCGATTTTCACCGACTACCGGAAGATGCTGCCCTACCTGTCGGAGCGGCTGGACAAGCACGGCGGGATGGTCCTGTTCCACGGGCAGCTCAACTCCGACGAGAAGGCCGCCGTCCTGGCCCGCTTCAAGACCGACCCGGAATGCCGGCTGTTCATCTCCACAAATGCGGGCGGTTACGGGCTCGACCTCCCCGAGGCCCAGTACCTGGTGAACTACGACCTGCCCTACTCGAACGGCGTCCTCTCTCAGCGAAACACCCGGCATGTCCGGGCCTCGTCGAAATTCGACCGCGTCCACGTCACCAATCTCGTGGTCGAGGAGACCATTGAGGAACGCGTGCAGGCCACGCTCGCATTGCGTCAGAAACTGTCTCAGGCCGTGGTCGACGGAACCGGCGCCGGCGCCCTGGACATGGACATCGAGTCACTCGCCGAGCACATCGAAAATGTTGGCTGAGGCACTCGTTTGGCCGATTGGCCGCGATTTTTCAGACTCGTAGGGTTTTCGGACCGGAGCATTCCGAGTAGCTCCTTCCCCCGAGCACCGCCCTGGGAGCAAACGTGCCCGAAGAGAACATCGACAGCACGGCCTCACCGGAACCCGAATCGAAGCCCGTCCCGTTCGACCCGGTCATTCCGACCTTCCGGGAATGGGCCGTACTCAAGGCACAGCAGACAGAACTCACCTCGCGGATGAACAAACTCCGCGACAAGGTGGTGGCCGCGGTCCAGTCGCGCGGATACGCAGACCACAAGGGATCTCAGTACATCGATCTCCCTTTCCCCATTCCGGTCGGCGACAGCGAGTACATCCGCATCAAGCGGGAGCGTCGCGTGTCCATCGTGGCCGACCTGGAGGCGGCCGAGCGGATCACCAAGGGACGCGGGGACCAGGTCTACCGTCGCGCCTTCCCCCCGGTCCCCACGCTGGACGCGGACGAGTTGTACGTCCTCCTCCAGGAGGGCGAGCTGTCCGAGGAGGACATGGACCAGATCATGGTCCAGAAGGAAACGTTCGCCTTCCGGGGACTGACGACGTGAACGGCATCGTCCCCCCTCGCCAGCCTCTGGACGTCTACCCGGGCACCAGCCGCCCCATCGGTGCCGCCCACCCCACGCAGGGCTATCCGGGCGGAGACGCCCGCTGGGACGAGGACCCCGTCTACAAGAAGATCTCCGGCTTCCACCGGGAATTCTTCGCCATCTCCCACCTTGCGAATGCACTCGGCCGAGCCCCGAAGACGATCTACAAGTGGGAAGCCAACGGCCTTTTCCCTGGGGCGACTTGGATCTACAACTCGGATTCCAGGAACGGCCGACGGCGCCTCTACACCAGGCGCCAGATCGAGGGCGTCGTCCTCATCGCCTTCGAAGAGGGCGTCCTCTCCCAGACGCAGCGCTTCATCTCGCAGACGAATTTCCCTGAGCGCTGCCGCGAACTGTTCATCCAGACGCGTGCGGCACTCCCCGAACCCATTCAGGACTGGAGCTAGACCATGCCCGAATCCCGCACGTACGGCCGTCGTCGCCGCCAGCTTCCCGCCACTACGTCCAAGACCGAGCAGGCCGGGTTCGAGGTCGGCAAGCGCGAGGCCATCTCTGGCCGCGTCGTAGCCACCGGCGCCGGCGGCCCGACCCAGATGGCGGGCTGGGACGCCATGGACAAGACGGCGTCCGCCTCCGGCAGCGACATGTACCTCAAGGTCACGGAGGAGGCCACCGTCATCAAGATTCTCGGGGACGGCCCCTTCGACGTGTACAACTCCCACTGGATCGAGGAGATCGAGGACGGCTCGAAGTCGGTGCGCTGCTGGGGCACACCCGACTGCCCGCTCTGCGTGGTCGGGGACAAGGCCAAGCGGTTCAGCGCCTGCTTCGACGTCATCAGCCTGGAGGACCCCGACACTCCCGTCATGAAGATCTGGGAGGCCGGCATCAAGATCGCCCGGCAGCTCAAGGACATCGCGACGGACGGCAAGCGCGGCCCGCTGAACCGGGGCGATCTGTACTTCACGATCAAGAAGGAACAGAAGAAGAAGTCGGTCGAGTACACCCTGGAGCGCGTCAAGGAGCGCGATCTGTACGAGGAGTACGACGTCGAGCCCCTCACCGACGAGGCCCTGGAGACGTTCCTGGCCGAGGCCCATCAGTGGGGCGACGTCGTGAAGGAGAAGCTCGACGAGGACGCCATGCAGGAGGTCGTCGACCTCGTCATGGAGGGCTGAGCCCAACCCCCGCCGACCGCCCGCCCCGGGTGAGGACCCACACCCCGGGGCGGGCTGCTTCTCCGATCCAGGGGACGTTCCGTGCACCAGCTCGTCACCACGACCGACCAACTCCACGACGTCATCGAGTACTTCGAGGGGCGCGACGGATTCGCATTCGACGTCGAGACCGTCGGACCGCACCGCGGCGTGCCGGCCGTCAACGAAGTCACGTGGCTTTCCCTGTCCACTGATGGCGCCTGCTCGGTCATCCCGCTCGGCCACCCCAACGGCTACAACCTTCTGCGGAAAGCCACCCGCAGGAAGAACAAGCAGACCGGCGAGTGGGAGCACCTTCCGGCTCTGTTCGACGAGCCCCCGAAACAGCTCCGGCCCTCACAGGTATTCGGCGCGCTGGAGAACCTCTTCTTCTCCGACCGCGTCAAGGTCGCCCATAACGCCCCGTTCGACCTCTTGAGTGTCGCGAAGTACTTCCCTGGCCGCGGCTTTCCGCCCCCGCCCTACGGGGACACCATCGTCGCCGCCTGGCTGCTCGACGAGAACCGGCTCCTGGGCCTCAAGCCACTGGACCGCGAGCGCTACGGGCTCGACTACGACCACGACAACACCGGCAAGTGCGTCGAGAAACACCCTTTCGGCCAGGTCCAGGAGTACGCGTGGCTCGACGGCCGTACCACCTGGCTCCACTGGAAAGACATGCGGCCGAAGATCACGGCCGAGGGCCTGGACGACATGTGGGCCCTGGAGATGGACGTCCTGCACTGCCTGCTCCACATGGGCCGCGGCGTCCCCATCGACATCCACGCGCTCAGGGAACTGCGCACCCGGCTGCGCGCCGAGATGGAGCATGCCGAAGCCGAGGTCTACCGGGCCGCCGGCAAGGTCTTCAACATCAACTCGACCCCGCAGAAACAGAAGATCCTCTACGAGGAGCAGGGTCTCAAGCCCCGGAAGCTGACCAAGAAGGGCGCTCCGTCCACGGACGCCGAAGCCCTGGAGCCCTACAAAGGCCGCAACAACTTCGTCAGCGCCCTCCTCGGCTACCAGGACGTCAGCAAAATCCTGTCCACGTATGTCGAGGGGTACCTGGGCGACGGCGAGGAAAAACCGACCCAGATCTTCAACGGGCGCATCTACCCGATGCTCAAGCAATACGGCACGGTGACCGGGAGGTTCAGCGCCTCCACCCCCAATATCCAGAACTGGCCGCGCGCCGACACTGAGTGGGGGAAGGCCATCCGCGACCTGGTCGACCCGCTTCCCGGGTTCGTCCTCCTGGTCGCGGACTACGCTCAGATCGAGCAGCGCATCCTCGCGCATTTCGCGGGCAAGGGCGCACTCTGGCAAGGGTTTTGGGACGGAGTGGACGCCCACACCGCGACGGCCGCAGCCGTATTCGGCGTCGCGCCCGAAGACGTCACCAAGCAAATGCGGCAAGTAGCCAAGGCCATCGCATTCGCCATCAATTATGGCGCGGGGCCGCAGAAGGTCGCGGACATGTCGCACACAACCCTGCGCCGGGCCAAGCAGATCCTCGCGACGCACGAGAAGCAGTTCCCCGAGGTCTACGCCTACAAGCGCAAGCTCCTGCGCACCGTCAGGTCCCGCCGGCCGGAGCCCTACCTGCGCACCCTGCTCGGCCGGAAGCGGCGCCTGCCGGACCTCTTGTCGTACGACCGGGGCCTCCGGGCCAAGGCAGAGCGCCAGGTCGTGAATTCCCACATTCAGGGATCGAACGCGGACATCACGAAGCTCGCCCTGGTGCGCCTGCACAAGAGCCTGCTGCCGGACATGCAGATCCTGCTCACCGTGCATGACGAGATCGCTGCCATGTGCCCGGCCGATATCGCCGAGGAAGGCGCCAAGGTGCTGCACGAGGCAATGGCGGGCGAGGGAATGCAGCTCCTCTCCGTGCCTGTCACCACGGACGTAAAAATCTGCCACCGCTGGTCTGAAGCGAAATAATTCCACGACCTAGGCTGGAACCATGCCAGACATCGAGACCTCAGCACCCGCAGTATTCCGTGGAATGCTCCGCGACATTGTCGCGTGCCGCGACTTCGACGAGGTGTGCCTAATGCTCGGACTGGTCCCGGCCGGCCCGGACGTGGACGAGGTTGAACACATCCAGTCCCACCAGCGGATCGAACAATTCATGCCGGTGGCATACGAGGCACTTTCGCACGCCGATGTCGCAGCGAATGTCCTCTGCCGACTGACCCATCTGAGCGGCGACGGAAGGGACATCGACGAACGCTCGATGGCGATGTTCAACTTCGTCAGCCGTACCGCCTGTACCGCGGTTATCTCTCACCTTCTGGAAAACGGAACGCTGAAAATCGGAGAGGACTCATGAGCAGTGACTTCTGGCTGAACAAGTTCCGCGAGGCCCAGGCTGGCCAGCCCCAGCCTCGCCAGCAGGCCGGCCTCACCCCGGCCGGGACGCCGTGGTGGGCCCACCCCACGTACGTCCGGCCCGAGACTCCGCCGGCCGCCCCCCGGAGCGATCCCCAGCAGGTGCAGCGCGAGTACCAGACCGAGCGCGCCCAGTCCGCCAAGCAGTCGGAGCGGTGCCCGTCCTGCCAGGGCGAGCACTACTGGCGGGCGACGCCCAACTCCATGGCCCAGTGCTTCGACTGTGGGTGGCCCGTCCAGAACTCCACCCAGGGCGTCGCCATCGCCAACAACAGCTCGGCTCCACAGAAGGTCTCGCTGCACCAGGCCAAGGGCAGCGGCTACAACCCGCAGACCATCATCGGCCGGCTCTGAGTTCTTCCCAGGCACCCACTCGTCCAAGGAGATCCCATGCGTGCCGCACTTCTTGTCGCCGGCGTCAGCCTCATCGCCGTCGGCCTGTACATGATTTTCTTCGGGGAAAGCGCAAGCGATGCCCCGGCGGAAACGCCCCGCATTCCGGCGGCCAGCATCGGCCCTGACGGCGCCGAGCCCGCTTGGACGCACGTCTGCCTCGGCACCGACGATGAGCCAGCCGGGTGTAAGGACATCTAAAAATAGGCCACCCATTTGGCCCTGTGCGGTATTTTTTCCGTTTCATACGGTTTGGGAATGCCGCTCAGTGATGAGACCCGCGCTCTCATGGCGCGGATCAACAAGAAGTACGGCGCCGGCTCGGTAGTTCTTGCGTCCAAGATGCCTGCCGTTCCCCGATTCCCTTCCGGGTCACTCTCTCTCGACGTAATGCTCGGGGGAGGGTGGCCAGGTAACCAGTGGAACGAAATCCTGGGCAGCGAAAGCTCCGGGAAGACAACGATCGTCCACAAGACCATCGCCGCGAATCAACAGCAGAATCCGGAGTTCACGACGTTCTGGGTCGCCGCAGAAGGCTACGACCACGAATGGGCCACGACTCTCGGAGTCGATGTGGACCGCGTCATCGTCTTCGAGACGAACGCGATGGAAGACGCGTACGCCGAAATGATCAAGGCGGCTGAGTCGCGGGCCGTGGACGCTGTCGTGCTCGACTCCTACCCGGCGCTGGTCGCACTCGACGAGGACGCCAAGGACATGGACGAGGCGACCATGGCGTCCGGGGCCAGGGTGACCGGCAAGTTCTTCCGGAAGGTCGGGCAGGCGACCCGCCGCAGCCTCGTCGAGCAGGAACGACCGCTGCTGGCCCTGATCGTCAACCAGTTCAGAGACCAGATCGGTGCCTGGGCTCCGGCGGGCGGCACCCCGAAAACCTCTCCCGGCGGAAAAGCCAAGAACTACGCGTACTACACGCGCTTGGAAGTCTCCCGCACGGAATGGATCGACGAGAAGCGCCCCGCCGGCGGATCGATACGCGTCGGCCAGGTCATCAAAGCCAAGACTCTCAAGTCGAAGGCAGCCGCCCCGCAGCAAGTAGCCACGCTCCGCTTCTACTTCGCCAACAGCTCGACGGGAATCTACGCGGGCGAATACGACCTCGCTTCGCAGCTCATCACCCAGGGCATCTACCACGGCCTCATTCGCCTCGACGGCAGTTGGTACAAGTACGCCGACTACCAGTGGCACGGCGACAAGAAAATGGCCGCCGCCATGCGGGAAGACCTCGACCTCCAGCAGCAGCTCAGCGCCGACGTGATGGCCGCGATCCGGAGCGAGGACTGATGGACCGCCGAATCAAATCCTCTCGTACCCAGGAGAAGAAGTTCGCCAAGGACATCGGCGGGACCACCGTCGCCGGAAGTGGAAATGGCTGGGCGGTCAAGAACGACGTCCGCAATCAGCAGTGGTCCATCGAATGCAAGACCACGGCCGCGGCCAGCTTCTCCCTCACCCACCGCGACCTGATCAATGCCGAGAAGAACGCCCTCCTCGACCTTCGCGACATGGCCTTCGCCATCGAAATGCGGGGTCGCACCTGGGTCGTCCTCTCCAGAGAAACGTTCCTGCGCCTCATTGAACGCGAGGAGGGCACGTGATGGGAATTCGCGCCGTCGTCAACGCACCCAACTGGAGCGAATCACATCACCGGGGAGAGGCAAAGTGCCGCGACGCATCCCTCACCCCGACGCGCAATCGCGACGTGTTCTTCGAGGACGAAGCCCTCGCGCTCGACATCTGTAACGGCACCTACGACGGCAGGGTCTGCCCCCGCCGCACGGAATGCCTCCGCGTCGCCATGTTCAACAAGGAGAACTTCGGCATCTGGGGCGGCATGAACGCCAAGGACCGCCTGGATATGCGCATGCGGTACCCCGGAATGCCCGAGCGCTGGATCTGGCACGCCCCCGGAGAAACAGAATCACCGAGCAACGAGGAGACCCAGTGGCCAGCCGCGTCGTAAAGGGCGGACACGCGCTCACCGAATACCTCAACGCGGCCAAGAGCATGGAGCCTCTCTACGGGGACGTGCAAAAGCACGTCCTGGAAAAGGCCCTCAAGCCCTCCGGCCGGCGCCAGGACGTCCTCCACCCGAGCGAGATGGTCAAGCCGGACTGGTGCCACCTCGCCGCGTTCCACCGCCTCCGCCTGGAAGTCGAGCCAGCCGACCGCAGGAAGACGAGCTTCACCCGCGAGAACATCTTCCAGGAGGGGCACGAGACCCATACGAAGTGGCAGCGGTGGCTCACCGAGATGGGCCGCCTGGCAGGCGACTGGCACTGCCGGGCCTGCGACCAGGTGTTCTGGGACGACGAGACGCCGACCTGCTGCCAGCTCTGCTCTGCCTCCCGCCGGTGCATCGAGTACGCCGAAGTACCCCTCAACGCTCACCCTCTGCGTATCGGGGGCAAGGCGGACGGCTACAGCCCGCACGACAACGCGCTCATCGAGATCAAGACCCTCGGGCTCGGATCGCTGCGCTTCGAGCGCCCGGAATTCCTTGAGCGCTACACGGTCGAAACGGACGAGTTCGGAAAGCTGCCCGATCTCACCCGGTTGTGGCGCGACTTCCGCCGGCCGCTGCCTTCCGCCGTGCGCCAGACCCAGCTCTACATGTACCTCGGCGTGCATTTCGAGGATCTCGAAGTCGACCGCACCATCTTTTTCTACGACTTCAAAAACACCCAGGAGACGAAGTCTTTCACCGTCACCTATGACGAGAGCTACTCCGAGCCGCTCATCGAAGCCGCTGCCGCAATCGTCGACTGCGTCGCCGCCGACGTCGCACCTCACTGCAACATCAACGGCCGTATCGGCTGCGCCTCGTGCCTGGAATTCAAGGAGCAGAAGTGACCACCGCCGCCGAACGTCTCTGGGACGAACTCGAAACGATGGGCTTCGAGAAGGAAGAGCGCCCCGACGGCTACCTCCCCGCTCTGCCACTCGACATCACGGAGCTGACCGACCAGGAGCTGATGGTCCTCTACGGCCAGTACGTCTCCTGGACCGCGTACGCAGCCGCGCGCCTGGTCGAGGCCCGCGCGAACGAGAAGGCCGCGAAGCAGAACCTCAACCACTCCCTGGCCACCGCTTCCCTGAACGCGTCCATGGAGAAGACGGTCGCAGGCAGGAAGGCCGCTGCCGCGGCTGACTCCCGGGTCCAGGCCGACGAAGAGAAACATGTCGCGGCCCTCAGCCTGTGCGAGGCCCTCGACATGGTCCACAGGAATGCCGAAGCCCGCGGCAGCTTCTGTTCCCGAGATCTCAGCCGTCGGCAGAACAGCCGTGACACCGAGACCCGCGCCCACCGGTGGGGGGTCTGATGCCCCGCATCTACATCGGCATCGACCAGTCCTACTCCGGCTGCGCGGTCGTCTCCTTCAGCCCCTCCACCAACATCGCCACCGAGCACGTCTACGACTTCTCCCCGGCCAAAGCCGGCACCGGCCCGCAGCGCCTGGGCTACGTCCACAACATCCTGCGCGAGCACTTCATGTACCTGCGCCAGGAGGGCACCGTCGGCCAGGTGTGCTTCGAGGGCTACGCCTACGGCTCGAAGTTCCGCAGGGAGGAGCTGGGCGAGCTGGGCGGCGTCATGCGCCTGGCCCTCGTGCAGACCTTTCCCCCGCATCTGCTGCGTGCTGTCGCGCCGACCACGGTGAAGAAGTTCGTCACCGGCAGCGGCCGGGCCGACAAGGACAAGATGATGCTCGCCGTGTACATGCGCTGGAAGCACGAGTCCTCCAGCCATGATGCGGCCGACGCCTACGCCTTGGCCCGCATCGCGGCCGACTTGGAGGCCGAGCAGCCCCTGGAGCTGAAGTTCCAGCAGGAAGTCATCGACTCCCTGCTCAACCCGAAGCCGGCCCGGTCGAAAAAGGCGGCATAACCGGAAGTAATTCCGCGCACATACGCTCCCTGCATCAGCTCTAATGCAGGGAGCAATCATCGTGCAGACTCAGCCCGATGCGGTCTCCGACAAGGAATTCCGCGTCAAGTCGACGACACCACCGCCTGAACTCGGCTCCGCCATCGCCCACGCCATCAAGGCCGGACACCAGGTCGTCTTGAAGGCGGTGGGCGCCGGTGCCATCAACCAGTCAGTCAAGGCCATCCCGATCGCGCAGTCATTTGTCTCGTCGTTCGGCACCACTCTGACCGAGGAGATCACCTTCTTCCGCAGCAAGTCTCCCGAAGGGGAACTTCTCGGCATCGCGATCCGCGTCATGGGCTCGTGAAATATTCGCCGAAAACTACGGAGACCTAAACTCCCGAGAGCAGGCCCGCTCACCACCAATTCGTACAGCACTCATGTTCAGCATCTCCAGGGCCCCGACCGCCGCGCGGAGGAGAACATGAGCCAGCACTGGACCCCGCCCAACCGAGGCAAGACGAACGTCGTCAGCAGCCTCAACACGGGCGAATTCCCGACGATGGGCAGCGAATCGCACCGCGTCACCTGGGCCCGCCCGACCAACGGCACCTCCCGGTCCCGCTCCGGCCTTTCCAAGGGCGCCGACCCCACGGTGAAGAACAAGTCCAACCGCAGCCAGCGCACCACCTCGGCCTCCGAGACCTACGGCCCGGCCGGCGTCGTCACCGTCGCCCGCTCCTACCACGGCCCCGGCTGCCCCTGCTGCGCCACCACCAGCAGCCGTCAGGTGCGCTCCGCGTTCGGCGAGCAGGAGAACTTCCGCAGCGGAGGTTCGACCGGCTACAAGGCGGGCTGACCCATGCTGCCGCTCATCGCCGGCCTGCTCGGCAGGGCAGCCGCGACCGAGGCCGTCGGCGCCGTCACCGGCACTGCCGCCCGCTCCGCCGTGACCTCGGCCGCCAGCTCGGGCGCCATCAGCGCCGGTACCAGCGCAGCCAGCAACAGCGGACGGGTGCTGTCGACGATGCAGTTCGGCTCGGCAGCGGCCCGTGCCATGTCCCACGACGGAGCCCCGGCCGCAGCTCCCGCCCCCTCCTCGGCACCGGCCGACGACCTGGGGTGGGCCCGCTCATGAGCACTGGCGCCACCTCTCCCAGCAGCCCCCGCACCGCATCCCTGCCGCTGACCGGCTCGGCGACCAACGGCTCTCTCGCCGTGGCCCCCAGCCGCCCGGACATGGACCAGCAGGCCGACTCCTCGTTCGCGTTCAACGCCGGACTCGACCGCGGCCCGGCCCTCACCGAGTTCGCACACGGAGCCAACTCCACCTGGAGGTGACATGGCCAACCTCAACCCGCGCCAGTTCCGCCAGCCCGCCTTTCGCGGGTTCGGCGACCAGGCCATGCGCTCCTACCGGTCCACCCCCGCCCCGCAGCCGGACCCGGCCCCCGCACCGGCCCCCCGGCCGCAGGGCCAGCAGTTGTCCCTCTTCCAGGCCGACGAGGTCCGCAACCCGCAGGGGCCGGCCGCGCCAACCTTCAACGCCTCCCAGTTCCGCACGGCCCAGCACGCCCTCCCCGGCATGAGCAACGCGGCCGTCCGCGACCAGCGAGTCACCCCCGCCCCGGAGCCTGCACAACCCGCACCGGCCCCGGCTCGCAGCAACTGGAGCCAGCCGGAAATCAGCATGCTCGGCCCCACTCCGGCCAGCTCCGCCTCTCCCTCAGCCGCCGGTCCCAACCCGACCCACTGGCCCGGCCCTACCCCCGCACCCGCGGCTTCTGCACCGTCGCCGGCCCGGCCTCCAGTGACTATCAACCGCGCCGCCTACCAGGCGGCCGGCCAGCGCTTCGGAGCGCCGCCCACCGTCGGCCCCACCCCGGCAGCGGCCCGCCCCGCATCTGCTGGCCCGCCGCCCGCCGCCCCGGCCCGGCCCAACCAGCCGCCCGCGCCCACCGCGCCGCCCAGCACCGCGGCCCGACCCCAGATGCCGGCCTGGGCCGGACGCACCGCGCGGTACGGCGGCCTGGCCGTCGGCCTGGGCGCCCGCGCCTTCCAGTCCGTCAACAAGGTCGCCACCGACCCGGCCCGCTCCGGCAACCCCCTCTACAAGACCAGCCAGGGGTGGAACAAGTCATGAGCTATCCCAACCGCGCAGGCGCGAACGCCAACCTCTCCTACAACCCGCCCTACCAGGCCGGTACCGGCGGCGGGATGACGTACACCGGCGGGTCCGGCGGTTACCTGATGACCGGCGCCCGCGACATTCTCGACGCCCGGCGGCTGATGGAGACAGGCCACGTTCCGAGCGCCGAATACCCCGACGGTTATCTCGGCACCATCGGCAGTAACACGCGGCGTCAGGACCGGCTCCTCAATCAGATCGGCAACCGCGCCACCCAGCGCTCCTACCAAAGGGGCGTGCACAAGGGGGAGCGGATCGACCCGGCCGACTACTACTGGACCGACGACGTCAACCCCACGGCCGCGCTTGAAGCGCAGGCACGCGGAGAGAAGTGGACGCAGCGTGGCAGCTTCATCGGCTCCCCGCTCGTGAACGACGGCAAGTCGGAAACGCTCGTCGCCACTCAGGCCCGGTTCGCCACCGCGCAGCGCGTGTACACCCAGGAAGTCACGCCTCCCTTCACGGCCGTCAATGAGCAGCGCCGCGCGCAGCTCATGCGATTCAAGCCGGCCTGGAGGTGAGGGCGTTGCTTTCCCAGGACTCCATGTATGCGCGTCGGCCATGGTCGACGCTCCAGGAGCAGCAGGTCACGAATTACCTGCGCGAGTGGACCGATCTGCCGCCGGATGCAGCGCGCCGGATCAAGCCTCCCATTCCGAATATCGGCCGCACGCCGCCCCGCTTCGGGTACCGGCAGCACGTTCCCGGAATCGACGACATCGCGCGGCTCGACGACGTGTATCCGGGCAGCCGCGTCGATTACAGCCAGCGTCAGTCCGGGTATTCCGCGACCTCGTACCCCGCTCTGGGAGTGATGTGACATGCCCAAGGCCACCCGTTCCACCGACCGCCGCCGAACCGGCCGGGGCGACAACATCACCGGCGTCACCCACGGCAAGGCGAATCTCCAGGACCAGCGCACCAAGGGTGCGTACGCCCCGAAGGCGCCGTCCACCAATTCGGAGTTCTCGGCCGGAGTTTCTGTCGGCCGGACCATGGGCGCCGGCGTCTCGGCGGGCTCGTCGAAGAAGCGCGCTGCCCCCGCTGTCCGGAAGCTCGGTGAGAAGTAATGCGCCTGCCTCGAATCCTCAACTGGCTGCGCCGCAACAAGGAAAAGGCGAAGGCAGCGAAGAAGACCGCCGCGAAGAAGGCGGCTCCGAAGAAGAAGGCAGGTGGGACGAAGTGAGCTACGCAAACCAGCGCTCCCTCACGGGAGAGGTCAACGAGGGGCTCACCGACGGCGCTTACAAGAAGGTCGTCCGCGACCGGGGCGGAGAGGTCGAGGCGACCACGTACGACGCCCGCCGTGACCTGGACGACGTCTGGTACGGCATCCACGAGGCCCAGACGAAGGCGACGCCCGACGGTCGTGCGGTCAGCACCCCCAACTACGTGCCCACTCCGGCACCCCACCTCTACCTCGGGATGTGACGTGAGGCAGCACGCATTCATTTACCCGCCGATGATCACAAAGAAGATCCTCGGCGCGGGACTGAGCCTGTACGTTGCCGCGACAGCCCTGCGGCAGGCCCAGGGCACCACGACGCCGTTCTCCGTGGTCAAGGCGCAGGAATTCACCGCCACTTACTGGATCGCATTCGTCTACGTTTCGATCGGCGTGGTTCTCGGATTCGTGTCGCTGGTGTACTCGCTGAAGTCCTCCAGCCTCCGCCTGATGGGCGTGATCGCGGCGTACCTGCTCGCCTTCAGCGCGGTGTCGCTGATGAATTCGCCCGCGACCCTGGGCATGCAGATCGCCAATGCCCTCGCGGTTTTTGGGGTCTGTGTGGTCGCCTTCTCGGCCTGGCTGCGCCACCTGCGGGAGCGGCCATGAACCTCAACGACGTCGCGGCCCAGGTCGTCTCGATTCTCATCAGCGCTATGGGCCTCGCCCTCATTCGACTCATCGCGAGATTCGTTCCGGAAGACCCCCCGCCCGTTCCCCGCGACCCTGACACGCCCACGCCTCTGAAGGCCCCTCCGGAAAGCGACGACGTCAATGGCTAACGAAAAGTGGAACCTTGAGACAAACAGCGCGCTGACGAGCGAGCCCGGCAGCCCGGTCGCTCTCGTCAACCCGCCGCTCACCGCCGAGGAGCGTGTCGCCGCCCGGCCGGCCGACTACGGTGACAGCGTCGTCCCCCCGAAGCCCTCCTGGTACAAGACCGCCGACGGGGAGGACACCGGCGCCGGCCGGGTCCAGCCGCGTGAGATCCAGCTCTACTGGCGCTCCAACATCGGTGAGATCGCGGCGCACTCCAAGATGCCGCCCCTGCCGCCGCTGCCCGACCAGGGCGGCTACAACCTCGGCTCCCGGGGCCTGGACCACATCTACATCGCCGGCCACCGCGTCACGGTCGTCGGCGAGGGTGACGTCATCGTGCCCGGCGGAGACACCGACGCGCTGATCACCGGCTACTGGGACCGCACCGACCCCGTCCACCCGCAGTGGACGCGCATCGCGCCGGAGACGGAGTACACCGTCACGGTCGAGGCGTACAACCACGACAACGTCTACGGCCCGGCCTCCGACGAACTCACCGTCACCACCCCGGCCGTCGGCTTCGACCAGCAGCACAACACCATCCCGCCCGGCCCGGTCAACGACCTTCAGTTCGGCGGCCCGCTCCCGGTCATCACCTCCAGCGGCGGCGGCGCCATCACCCTGCGCTGGCAGAAGCAGCTCAACGTCACCAAGTACGAGGTCTTCGACAACAGCTCCCGGGAGACCGACGTCCCCATGGATCTCGCGCGGCCCGGCCTGAACGAAGGCGACGTCAAGCTCGGCGAGGTCAACCAGCCCTCCGGCACCACTCAGACCGTCACCTTCACCACCCCGAACTACACCACCCCCGACCAGCGCCTGGCCCTCAAGGTGCGCGCCGTACGCACCGACTCCAACGGCACCGCCACCGGCCCGTTCTCCCCGGTTCTGCGCAGCCAGATCCCTCCGGCCACCGCCTCTCCGGGCAAGGCCGGCACACCGACGCTCACCGAGTCCCCGATCGTCGGCGGCCAGGTGAAGCTCACCCTCGTCCCGCCGTCCATCGGCTCCGCCAACGGCGCCCCGACCTACTACGCGGTCTACGACGGCACCCGCAAGGTCGCCACCGTCCAGGCCCCGCTCGGCACGGCCCCGCACGTCACGCTGTCCTACAAGGCCGCCCAGGCGTACTCGTTCACCGTGGTCGCGGGCAACAGCCTCGGCACCGGCACACCGTCCAACGCGCTCACGGGCACCGTCCCCACCCCGGCCGCCCCGGCAGCGCCCACCGGACTGGCCCTCAACGGCTCGCCGACCACCACGAGTGTCCCCGTCCAGTGGAACGCCATCACGATGGACCCGCCGGTCACCAAGTACACGCTCTACCAGGGCACCACGAACAAGGGCGACGTCACCGCCCCCAACACGAGTGGCACGGTCACCGGCTACACCGCGGGCCAGAACTACTCGATCTCGGTCACCGCCACCAACTCCGTCGGCGAGTCGGCGAAGTCCACCGCGATCACCGGCAAGACCAACGCCGTCCCCGGCGCCCCCACTGCCGTCGCGGTGAACAACGTGACCACGACCGGCATGGACGTCTCCTGGACCGCGCCCGCGGGCGCCCAGCCTGCCGTGACCAACTACAAGGTCTACGACGGCACGACCCTCAAGGCCACCGTCGCGGCCGGCTCCACCTCCACCACCCTCACCGGCTACACGCCGTCCACGGACTACTCCATCACCGTGGCCGCCGTGAACACGGTCGGCGAGGGCGCCAAGTCGAGCCCGGCTGTCACGGGCACCACCCCCGCCTCGTAAGGAAGTTGAGCACAGTGGCCTCACCCACCATCGGCCGGACCGTCCACTACCGCGTCACCCAGTACGACGCAGAGCGGATCAACAAGCGCCGCAAGGACGCCTACAAGTCCGGTGCCTACGCCGAGGAAAACGGCACCATCGCGCACGTCGGCAACGATGTCGCCGAAGGGCAGATCTTCCCCGCGGTCGTCGTCCGCGTCTGGTCCGGCGACCTGGTCAACCTGCAAGTCCTCATGGACGGCAACGACACCTACTGGGCGACTTCCCGCTCCGAAGGCGAGGACCCGGGCCAGTGGGCCTGGCCGAAGGTGGTGAGCTGATGGCCACCCCCCTCACCGCCACCGCCTTCCTCAACGCCTTGCGGGCTGAGGGCGTCACCGTCGTCGAGGTCGGTTCCTGGCGCACCCACAACCGCGACAGTGTGGGTGCCTGGGGTCCCGTCAACGGAGTCGTGGTCCACCACACCGTCACCAAGGGCACCCAGAACACCGTTGCCATCTGCCGTGACGGCTACACCGGGCTGCCCGGCCCGCTCTGCCACGGCGTCATCGGCAAGGACGGTGTGGTCTATCTGGTGGGCATGGGCCGCGCCAACCATGCCGGGGGCGGCGACCCCGACGTCCTCAAGGCCGTGATCGCCGAGTCCTACGCCACCAAGCCCCCAGCCACCCGCTTCGGCCAGGGAGACGCCGGCGCGGTCGACGGCAACAGCCGTCTGTACGGCTTCGAGTGCGAAAACCTGGGCGACGGCAAGGACCCGTGGCCGACCAAGCAGGTCGAGACCATCGTCCGTGCCACGGCCGCCGTGTGCCGTGCTCACGGCTGGGGCTCCAAGTCCGTGATCGGACACCTGGAGTGGTCCAACCAGAAGTCGGACCCCGTGGGTTTCACGATGCCCGCCATCCGCACGCGCGTCGCCGAGCGCCTCGCGCACGCGTCGAACTGGAGCCCCTCCACGCCGCCGACCACGCCCACGCCGACCCTCGAATCCCGGGTGGCAGCCCTTGAAAAGCTCGTCGCGGCGCAAGGCGTACGCATCGCCGCTCTGGAAAAGAAAGCGGCCTAGGTATGACTCTCTACGACCTGCTCTGCTCGTGGTGGCGAACCGCCGTCCCCGTCATCGTCGGCTGGCTCGGCACGCTCTTGGCCGGCATCTACGTCGACATTGACGAACAGGCGCTCGCCGGCGGACTCACCGCCGCGTTCGCCGTCGTCTACTACGGCCTCTTCCGCCTGCTGGAGACCAAGGCGAGCCCCGCCTTCGGGTGGTTCCTCGGCCTGGCCCGCCCGCCGGCCTACGCCACTCCGCCCGCCAAGCCCCACAACCCGATCTACGGACCGCCGCCCGTTTAGCGGCTACCAGGATCATTTTTCGGCCCTTTAGGGTGACGGACGCCGGAACGCCTGCGGGATGGCCGGGGTTCTGTCCCCGTTGAAAGGCCACCCCGTGTCCCGCCCGCAACTCCCCGACATTCCCTGGCGCTCATTCCGCATCGCCTCGGCCGTCGCCCTCGCCACACTCTTGACGACCGCATTGGTGGTCGCGCCGGCCGACGCCAAGCCCGACGGCCCCACCCCGCAGCCTGTGCTCATGCCGTCGATGACGAACCTCGACGCCCTGCCCGACGACCACCTCAAGGTCATCGAGGCCCTCCAGCTCCAGGCCGCCGCCCAAGCCGCCGCGCACCGCGAAGCCGCCGCAGAGGCCGCCGCCAAGCGCCGAGCACAAGAGGCCAAGGCCGCCGCAGAGCAGCGAGCACAAGAGGCCAAGGTCGCCGCCGAACGCCGCGCAGCAGCGAAGGCCACCGCAGAGGCCAAGCGCCCCGCCGCGCCGCCGCGCGCCAACCGCTCTCGGAGCCGCGGGCTTCCCGCTCACACGGCCACCGTGTCCGGCGCCCAGTCCCTCGCCCGTTCACGGCTCTCCTCCGCCCAGTACTCCTGTCTGAGCGCAGTGGTCGAGCACGAAAGCGGCTGGAACCACCGGGCCGTCAATCCGAGTTCAGGTGCCTACGGCCTCTTCCAGGCACTGCCCGGCTCCAAGATGGCATCGGCCGGCTCCGACTGGCGCACCAGCCCCCTCACGCAAATGCGGTGGGGGCTTTCCTATATGAAGGCCCGCTACGGAAGCCCGTGTGGAGCCTGGAATTTCTGGCAGAAAAATGGGTGGTATTAGCGTCAACGCATGACGCAGATCCGCCTACTCCTTTGCAAGGATTGCCACTCCACCGAAGTGCTCCCGCACTACGAGGGTGACCCGCGCGGAGACACGGTCCTCGAATACGCCGTAGCCAAGCACCAGTACCCCAATGGTGAAAGGCATTTCGGCCGGCTCTACCCGGTCCAGGGCGTGGACGAGGACCGCTGGCATTCCGACAGCTCCGCCCGCGAGGAAATCCTCAAGCGTGTCTGGCAAGAAGAGGGAGCCACCGGAATGGAGCCCTGGGTCTACCAGGCGGTGGACACCCTCAAGGACGACGCCATGAAGTGCTGGCGCGGCCGGGGCCGGCCGGAGACCTGCTCCGATTTCCACTCCGACAAGAAGCTCCTCACGCCGCCCACTGCTGGCGACCGCAAGGCCGAGGGCCTGCCCAAGTGGGACAAGTCCAACCCCGCCGGTCAGCGCTACCTCTGCGACTACTGCCCGATCCGGAGCGTGAACGAGCAGAAGGTACGGCACAGGCTGGGGCTGTACGAATGACCCCGCCGCGACGGCCCCCGGCCGGTGGCTGGGAGCGCCGCTACTTCGACAAGGTCGACAAGGGCACCGAATTCGACGACTGCCACATATGGCTCGGCGCCAAGGACGACTACGGCTACGGGAAATTCAGACTGCCCAACGGCCAAGTCAAAGGCACCCACATCATCGCGTGGGAACTGGCCAACCAGAAGACCGTGCCGCCCGGCTGGCATGTCGACCACCGATGCCGTATTCGCGCCTGCTGCAACCCAGACCACCTGGAGCCCGTACCCGCTACCGAGAACGTAGCTCGCGGCGAATCCTTCTCGGCTCGCAACGCACGGAAAACCCACTGCCCCAAGGGTCACGAATACAGCGAAGAAAATACCCGCTGGCATTCCGGCCGCCGCGAGTGCATCACATGCATCCGCGCCCGCGACAAAGAACGCCGCCAAGCCCGCCGGCAGGAAAAAGAAGAAATCTACGCACACGAAATCGACTAGGAGCCACCGTGCCCATGGAAACCCCCACCCCGAACGGCCCCGACGGCACTCTCCAGGCCCGCACCGCCTTCCTGGTCGTGCAGCACAAGAACGGCGAGTGGGAAGCCATCACGGACTTCTTCAAGCCCGTCACCGTCGAACACACCGCCAGCGTCATCGAGATGAAGTTCGGCGCCTCCGAAGTCGTCTCCGACATCGAGGCCAGCAAGCAGGCCGCGATCACCGCGCACCAGCTCATGGCCATGACGGCGCAGATGCAGCAGGCCGCCGCCAACAAGTCCCTCGCCGACCAGCTCAAGCTCTGAGGCCCTCGTGCTCGCCGCGGTGATGGTCGTCGAGGGCGTCTTGCGCGTCCCCGACAGCGAGGGCCACTACGACACCGGCTGGGGCCTCTACCAGGCGCTGAACAAGAACTGCCGGCTTCACCTGCTCTCCCACACCTGGACCGAGCAGGACATCGCCCTGTGGCTGCAAAAGCGCCACATCACCGGCCACCAGTCCTACCTCCACACCCCCGAGCCCGGACCTGCCGGCCGCCTCGAAGCCCTCCATCGGGTCCGCGCCTGGCGCATCGGCGCCCTCGTCATCGAGTCCGACCCCGCTTGCGCCGCCGCCGAACTGGCCGCGGGCTGGAACACCGCCCTGGTCACCCCCGCATTCCAGGGCCCTCGCAATCCCTCTGCCGGCCCGTCGGCCATCCGCCCCTGGGACGACCTCGCCGGCGCCGTCGAGCGCCAGCACGACATCCGACTCACCCCCCACGCACCGGAGCAACGATGATCATCCCCGCGCATCTCGCCCCCCGCCGCTTCAAGCTCGTCCGTCGCACCGACGTCACCGGCGTCTCCGGAGCGGGACATGTCGCTGACGGCGTCGAGTGGCCTGACGGCACCTGCGCTCTGCGCTGGCGTACCGAGGTCGCCACGCACGCCCAGTACGACAGCGTCGACCACGTCGAGCACATCCACGGCCACGACGGCGCAACCCAGGTGGAGTTCGTCGACCCGCGGCAGGACTGACCCGTGGCCATGTCCCGCAAGCACTACCGGGCCTTCGCCCAGATCTTGCGGCAGGCCCGCGAGTACTACCCCGAGCACGAAGACGCCATCACCTACATCACCCGCGACATCGCCGGGATCTGCGCCGAGGACAACCGGTCCTTCCGGCGCCAGCAGTTCTACGACGCAGCCACCCCGGAGACACCGACGTGATCTTCTACTTCGCCGGCGCAGAAATCCCCTCCCACCGCAGCCTCCTGGCCGCCGAGGGCGTCCCCCACGTCGGCATGAGCTACATGGGCCTGCGCCGGCGGGTGAAGTTCTCCAAGCCCTGGTCTATCGCGGAGCACTACACCCCCGAGCAGTCCGTCTTCCTGGACAGTGGCTGCCACACGTTGAACCGGGCCGGCGTCGAAGTCACCCCCGAGGAAATCCAGGACATCGCCACCCACTACGACGAGTTCGTTGAGCAGAACGTGGATCGCGTCCAGGCGTACGTCGAGTTCGACGCCCTCCCCATGGGCAGGGACTGGATCGAAGCCCGCCGGCAGCACCTCGACCCGGAGAAGTCGATCGTCGTCTGGCACGAGGAGTGGGGTCTGGACGTCCTCAAGCGCATGGCTGACCAGTTCCCCTACATCGCCGTCGGCCAAGGGACATGCGGGGACCGGGACATCATCCCCACGCTGCGCTCCCTCAGTCGGCACATCAAGCTCCACGGCATGGGCTTCTCCAGCCCGCCGCTCATGCTCGCCGCCGACTGGTACAGCGTCTCCTCCACCACCTGGTTGTCGGCCGCACAGCATGGCGAGACGTTCGTGTGGACCGGCAACGAGATGAAGCGCTACCCGGCCCGCTACAAGGGACAGGCCCGAAAGCGTCACCGCACACTGATCACGGGCGCCGGCCTCGACATCGACCTCATCGACGCCGACGACGCCACGGAGAACCTCCGCCTCAGCCTGTGGTCGTGGCAGCACCAGATCGCCCACATTTCGCAGCGCCACGGCAAGGGAGTAACTGCCACCGCCCTACCCCCCGGTTCCGGAAACGCGGAAAGCAGTGCCACCACAGTTGCGGCGACCTCTTCAGAAGAGGAGCACGAGGGGGTAACTGAACCGCCCGCCACACGGGTGAAGAAGCTCCTCCCCGGCATCGCGACCGAGGAGTTCACCCACCGCTACACCGACCCCGACACCGGGGAACGCAAGACCCGCACCGAGCACCGCATCAACGCCGTCGACCCCGGCGTCCGCGTCTGCGACGGATGCTTCCTGGCCCAAAAGTGCCCCGAGTACCAGCCCGGGGAATCCTGTGCGTACGAGATGCCTGTACGCGTCCGCACCAAGGAGCAGTACATCGCCCTTCTGGACAGCATGATCAGCATGCAGGCCATGCGCGTCTTCTCGATGCGCATGTCAGAGGAGGTGGAAGGCGGGTACGCCGACCCAAATCTCTCCCAGGAAATGGATCGCCTCGCCAAGTTCGTCAAGCTCAAGAGCGACATCGAAGAGTCGGGTTTCACCTTCTCGATGAAGATGCAGTCGAAGGACAACGCAGAGGTCGGGCTGATCTCGCGCCTCTTCGGCCCCAAGTCGGATGGGCCCCCCGCGCTGTCCCCCGTCGGGACAGTGTCAGCCGAACAAGCCTTCAGCCAGATGGGCATCATGGACGCCGAGATCGTCGAGGAGCCCGTACCGAGGGAGTAGCTCCCTCGCCGGGCCCCTCCACAGGAACCGTGTCCTACTCGGCGCCGGGCCGCAGCCCGGTGCGCAGGATCTCCTCCAAGGCATCGAAGTGCGCGTCGCCCATCTCGATGGTCACTCGCCCACGCACGCGCCCCTCCGGACGCTCCTCCGCGTAGAAGCGCACGCCACGCGCTGAGCCCACCGGGGGCACCCGTTCTTGGAGCCGTGAGAGCAAAACCGCGAGGGCCGGATAGTTCTCCGCGAACACGGCCTGCTCCACTGCCTCGTCAGCGTCGTCCTTCGCCCGCTGCTCGGCCGCCTTTGCGGCTTCCTCCGCCACGGCCTTGTCCATCACCTGCTTCAACCGCTCCGGCGCGAAGACGAATCGGATCTTCGCCATGGCCGGACCGGTTTCGCGGGAAGTCACCAACCGGAAGGTGCCACGCGATACCTCGCCCGTCGCCCAGCGCTCCGGCGGGCTCGCCAGCTCTGCCGGCCACGGGAGCAGCAGCTTACGGCCGATGTGCCCGACCTCCACGAGATGGCCCGCCGCGATCGTCTCCCGCAGATACCGCAGAGCGGTCGTCTCGGTCACCCCCAGCCGTCGAGCCAGGCTCCGGCTCGTCGCCCCCACGGCCAGCAGCGCGTCATCCCGCGCCGCTGCCTCCATCTCCCGAACGGCATCGACCACCGCCGAATGCCGGCCGCCCTTCTGCTCTTCCATGGGCGCCTGTCTACCACCCGGGTCTGTCTCCGGGGGAATTTTCACTGCCTTCGACCTTTCTTAGGCTCCTTGTCCCTCGAAGCCCACATCGTGATCCCGAGAGATACGCCCGCCGTGATCACGGCCGTCAGGACCGTCGACACATCGCTCTGAAACAGGAAATGCAAAACCGGCATGCCGCTCCTCCAGACATGACGAAGCCCCCCGATCCCGAAGGAACGAGGGGCTCTAACGGCCGCGTTGGTCAGCGGCTACGCAGCCTGCGCAGATCAGTCACGTCGGTCACTCTCCTTCTCGACACCCAGGATCTGGTGCACGTTCCCGACCTTGTTCGCCAGGTGCAGTTCCACCTCACGGGCCTTCGTCTGAAGGTGCTGGAATGCCTTCAGCGTCTCCGCCCGCAGCGCCAGCGTGTGCTCTTCCAGAGCACCGTCCGACGCGTCCATGGTCGCCGCCGGGCCGGCCGTGCCCGACTCGAACAGCGCCTCCATGGCCTCCAGGTCCGTTCGCAGACGCTCGGTCCATTCCGCCAGGATCTCCCCCTGCCGCAGGATCACCTCGAACGGATCACCCTTCGGCATCTGGCCGGCGCCCATCTCAGCCACGGCCGACCTGCCGTTCATCGCCGCCGGACTTCTTCTCCAGCTTCGCCACGACGTGACTCATGTCGCCCTTTCACCCCACTTTGTCTCGACGACTCAGCTTCTCCGCCTCGTCGCCCTCGTGATTGTCCCGGAGCACGTTCAGCCCCGGGGCGGAAACCGTGCCGTTGCACACGTCGCAGTCGCAGGTGTGCGCCATGCACGGACACTGGGTGTCGTCGCAAAACGGCTCAGGGCCGTGAAGGTGCGACGGGTCCGGCTCATCACAGTTCCAGTTCGCACAGGACCGGTCCGTGCCCCATTTCGGGTACACGATGTGCTCCCGCACGAAGCCGTGCGGCAGCGGCACCCTAGGACACCCGAACTTTGCCTGGTGGGCGTTTTCGCGAGAAACGAAGGCGGCCCGACAGCCGGTGCACTGATACCGACCCTCGGGCCGCAACCGAACGGTATGCCTCATGGACGCTGCACCTCTACGCCTCCCTAGAGTCGTGAGTTCTCGTTCTGACAGTGGGCGCCAGCCGTAGAGGCGCCCGATACCGTCGTCAGGTGAACCGCACCCCGACGCCGGAACTCTTCTCCTGGGAGTTCGCCACCGATCCCTACCCCGCCTACGCCTGGCTCCGCGAGCACGCCCCCGTGCACCGGACGGTATTGCCCAGCGGAGTCGAAGCCTGGCTCGTGACCCGGTACGCCGACGCACGGCAGACACTCGCCGATAGTCGCCTCTCAAAGAACCCGGTGCATCACGCTGATGACGCTCAAGGCCGCGCCAAGACTGGCATTCCAGGGGAGCGCGGTGCCGGCCTCATGACGCATCTGCTCAACATCGACCCCCCGGACCACACCCGGCTGCGCCGCCTCGTGTCCAAAGCCTTTACCCCGCGCAGGACCGCGCTTTTCGCACCTCGGGTCCAGGAACTGGCAGACAGTCTTATCGACGACTTTGCCGAGCGTGGCGAGGCCGACCTCATCCACGACTTCGCCTTCCCCCTGCCCATCTACGCGATCTGCGACCTGCTCGGCGTCCCCGAGGAGGACCAAGACGACTTCCGGGACTGGGCGGGCATGATGATCCGCCACCAGGGCGGGCCCAGGGGCGGCGTCGCCCGGTCAGTGAAGAAGATTCGCGCTTACCTCGCCGAGCTGATTCACAAGAAGCGGGCGGATCTCTGCGACGACTTGATTTCGGACCTCATCCGGGCGTCCGACCACGGCGAGCACCTGACGGAGAACGAGGCCGCGGCGATGGCGTTCGTGATCCTCTTTGCTGGTTTCGAAACGACCATTAACTTGATCGGCAACAGCGCCCATGCGTTCTTCCGGAACCCCGCTCAGCGGTCTGTTTTCCAGGATGCAGCCGAGCGGGGCGACAGTTCTCTTCTCGATAGGGCCGTGGAGGAGCTGCTGCGCTTCGACGGCCCGGTGGAGTTGGCCACCTGGCGGTACGCCACCGAGGCCCTCGAAATTGGGGGACAGTCGATTCGAAAGGGTGACCCTGTCCTCGTGGTGCTCGCGGCGGCGGACCGTGATCCCGAGCGTTTCAAGGAGCCAGACACCCTCGATCTCGCCCGCCGGGACAACCAGCACTTGGGGTACGGGCACGGCATCCACTACTGCCTCGGCGCCCCCCTCGCCCGGCTGGAGGGGCGCACTGCTCTGGAAACGTTGTTCCGCCGCCTGCCAGACCTTCAGCTAGCTGTAGCCCCCGCCGATCTACGGTGGAGGGGTGGGCTGATCATGCGGGGCCTGCGCACCCTTCCGGTGGCGTTCACTCCCGAGGCTCCATCTAGTTGATCATGACGACGGCCCCCGTGCCGCTGGGGCTCCGAGGGCCGTCTAGTGCCGTATCAGCAGGTCAGGTGCGGTTCAGCACGAAAACCTGAATTCTGCTCCTGCCTGCATCGGTGTCTCGAACCCGGCGAACAGCAGGATGAACGCCATCGCCGCGGCCTCGTTCTCGGTGAGGTGCTCACCGTGGTCGGAGGCGCGGATGAGCGCGGAGATGAGGTCCTCGCCCGGGTCGGGGTCGGCGGGCAGTGCCTCGCGCTTGCGGTGGATGAGGTCGGCGAGGTAGGCGCGCATCCTCTTCACCGACCGTGCGACGCCGCCGCGCGGGCCTCCGCCGTGGCGGATCATCATGCCCGCCCAGTCCCGGAAGTCGTCCTGGTCCTCGCGCGGGACGCCGAGCATGTCGCAGATGGCGTAGATGGGGAGCGGGAAGGCGAACTCGTGGATGAGGTCGGCGTGGCCATGGGGTGCGAAGCCGTCGATGAGACGGTCCGTCAGCTCCTGCACGCGGTCCGCGAACTCGGCGACCCTGCGGGGTGTGAACGCCTTGCTCACCAGTCGGCGCAGCCGGGTGTGGTCCGGCGGGTCGATGTTGAGCAGGTGCGTCATCAGCTCGGCCTTGCGCTCGCCGGGGATGCCGGTCCTGCCCCGGGCGTGCTCGGGTTCGTCGTGGTGCGCGGGGTTCTTGGACAGCCTCGGGTCCGCCAGGGCGGCCCTGGCGTCGCCGTACCGTGTGACCAGCCACGCCTCGACCCCACTGGGCAACTCCGTCCACCGCACGGGCGCGTGCTCCCGCAACCAGGCGTAGGCCGGATACGGATCGGCGGCGAACTCCCGGCTGAACAACTCGGGACCGGAAACCGGGGGACGACTCTGCTCACTCACCCACCGACGGTATCCCGGCGCCGGCCCTGCCCCGCCGGAGGCCGCGGGGTGGGAGCGGAGGGGTGACGGGGGCCGGGGCCAAGCGGCGGGGCCGGGCGACGTGAGCCGGGGCCGGGCGGCGGACCCGTGGGTCGGGGGCCGCCCGGGTCGGCAGGGTCGGCGGGGTCGGCAGGGTCGGCGGGGTCAGGCTTCCGTGGGCTTGGTGGGGTCGGCGGTCAGGCCCTCTGCTGTGCGCAGGGCGTCGCGGTAGGTGCGGGCCGCCGCGCGCAGGGCCGCCTCCGGGTCCACGCCCTCCGCCTCCGCGCGGGCCGCCAGGGCCAGCAGTTCGTAGCCCACGCCCTCCCCGCGCGGCAGCGCCACGTCGAGTCCCGCCGTCCGCGCGCGGGACGCGAGCTTGGCGGTGAGGGCCAGGCCGGGCTGGCCGAGCGGGACGCCGTCGGTCACCGAGTCCCGGCGCTTCTCCTCCGCCTTGGTGCGCAGCCAGTGCTCCTTGACGTCCTCGGGCGTCTCGGCCCGCTCGTCGCCGAACACGTGCGGATGGCGGTGGATGAGCTTGGCGACGATGCCGCCCGCGACGTCGTCTATGGAGAACGGGGCGTCGGGGTGCTCCTCGGCTATCCGGGAGTGGAAGAAGACCTGGAGCAGGACGTCGCCCAGTTCCTCGCGGAGTTCGTCGCGGTCGCCGGCCTCGATCGCCTCGACGAGCTCGTACGCCTCCTCGATGCCGTACTTCGCCAGGCCCTCGTGGGTCTGCCGGGAGGACCAGGGGCACTCGGCGCGGATGCGGTCCATGACCTGGACGAGGTCGAGCAGCCGGGCCCCGGGCAGGTCGTAGGAGGCGGGCAGCAGCTCCAGGTCGGGCATCCGCACCCGGCCCGATCCGGCGAGCCGGGCGAGCCCGTCGGTGAGCGCGGGCTCACCCTCTCCGGTCGCCACGACGACCACCGTGTGGCCGCCCGCGCACGCGTCGACCACGTCCTGCGCGGTCGGGGACGCCTCGTCGACGGTTATGCCGGCCTCGCGCAGATACGGCAGCTGCGGATGGGCGCCGTCCGCGCACAGCACCCGGTCGGCGCCGCGCAGCGCCTGCCAGGCGGGCCAGGACAGCAGGCCGGGGGCAACCCGGTGACTGGTGGTGAGCAGAACGACCCGACCGGGGGCGGCGTCCGGACCGGGTTCCTGAGCGGCGACTTCGACACTGGTGATGTCCACGCAACGAACGTAACGCACCCGGCGGACAGCCCCACGAGTTATCCACAGGCACCTGGGGGGCGGGCCTGCGGGCCCGCTCTCACCCGGGGGGGTGGGGCCGCCGGACCCGCTGTCACCGACGGGCCCGCCCTCACCGACGGGCCCGTTCACTCCACCGACGGGCCCGGTTTCCCGGCGCCCGCCCTCCCCGGCTACGCCGGCTGCTGCATTCCGCCCGCCGTGACCTCTCGTACCCACGGGGTCTTCGCGTCGACCCGGCTGCTCTTCTGGGCGTCCCAGGCGCCGTAACGCGGGTTGAGGTCGACGTGGAGTTCCTGGGACGCCTTGGAGAGGGCCTTCCAGAAGGCCGGCTCCGTGGTGTCCGTGCCCAGGGTCTGCGCCAGCTTCTGCGCCTCCAGCTGGAGGCGCAGGTTCTCGTCGAGCCGCTTGGGCGCGACGCCGTACTTCTGGAGCCACGCCGTCTGCAACGCCCTGTCTCCCCCGGCCTGCTGCGCCAGTCCCGTCCGCATCCCCTGGATCTCCTTGCGGGAGACGGAGATGCCCTGGTCCTGCGCGGCCCGGTGCAGCACCCGGTCGAGGACCATGGTGTGCAGGGTGTCGCGGGTGAGGCTGCTGGTGGAGGCGAGGACCTGCTGGTACTGGCTCTCGTCCGGCACCGCGGCCCGCTGTGCCTGCCGCACCTCCTGCACCCGGGTCTCCAGCTGGGCCACGGAGATCCGCTGCCCGCCGACGACGGCCGCGGCGCCCGGATGCGCTTCGCTTCCACAGGCGGACAGCAAGGGGGCCGCGGCGATCGCGGCGGTGAGCAGGAGCGCGGTGCGACGGCGGCGGTGCAAGGAAACCTCCCAGGGAGATTGTGCGGCGATGCACAAAGTCTTGCGGTGATCGATGGTAGGCAGTGGGCAGCCTCCGGCCAACCCATTCGACCAACGATTCACTCCCTGTTCGGGCACCGCCTCACCACCCGCGCGTGGCACCACCGCACCACCCGCGCACAGCACCGCCCTGCCACCCGCGCGCGAGGCACACACCCCGCGGGCCCGCGGCGTCAGCCCGTGATCGCCACCGGGGCATCCCACGCGTCACGGTCCACGGTGATCGTGTAGCCGCCGCGGGACTCCTTGCTGTTGACGAGGTACTGGTGCGCCCGGCTGTGGTCGGTGTACGTCCCGGTGGCGAACGGCCAGTCCGTCGTCGTGGTGTTCTTCTGGTCGTACAGCGCGTACCAGAGGTTGCCCGGCAGGTCCGTCCTGTTGGTGGCGGTCGCGACCGCCTTGGCGCTTGAGCTGGTGAAGCCGTAGAAGCCCGCGCGGTAGGTCTTGTCGTGCAGGGTCTTGTCGAAGGCGCGGACGTACGCGAGCACGGCGTTGTTGCACGACGTGTTCCTGATGTCGTACGCCTCCATGTCGAGGTAGACCGGGCTGCCGACCTTCATGCCGAGCGCGGACGCCCTGGCCACCGCGTCGGCGCCGTCCGTCGCGCCCAGGGAGGAGGCGTTGGCGGCGGTGAGCTTCTCCGGGTTGGCGCCGCTCTGGCAGGGCGGCTGGGCGCCGACGTACAGGGGGATGAGCTTCCAGCCGACGGCGCTCACCGACTTCACCCAGGAGGCGGTGAGGTTGGGCTGGGCGCAGCCGCGGTTGCGGCCGCCGACGTAGACGGCCGCGGCGCCGTAGAGACCGCCGTGCCACGCCTTCATCGCGGACAGGGAGGGCGCGGCGCACGTGTCGAAGGCCCGCCCGGTGTACGTCCGCTGCGCGGGCCACGCGGTGGCGGCCATGGAGGTCTGCGCGGCGAAACCCGCCCCGGCCAGCACGGCGGTCCCGGTCACCGCCCACGTGATGTATCTGCGCTTCTTCGACAGCCGATGGCCGGTCATGGGAACCCCACCCCTGGATGTGCTCGTGGTGCCGGCGCGCACGGCGGAAGGCGCACGGCGCGCAAAACGGATCGCAACCTATCCAATGGCGCGTCCGCGTTCGGGAAACCCCGTCCCCAGCGGCTCACAAGATTCCCTCAGGTAACGGCAAAAACTAGCCGCGCACCTGTCCCAGCCACTGGAGGGTGCGCCGGATCTCCGCGGCCAGCGGGTGACCGGGCCCGTGCACGCGCTCCACGTCGACGAGCAGCCGCGCGAGCGTGTCGTGCGCGGCCGGCCGGTCGCCGAGGGCGAGCAGCAGGTGCCCGATGCGCCGGCGCACGTCGTGGGCGACGAGCGGATCACCGGACACGTACTGGTTCTCGTAGTACGGCAGCAGCGCCCGGTACTCCGCGAGCGCCGCCGCCGGCTCCCCGAGCTGCTCCAGGCACTGGGCGACGTCGTGCCGGAACCGCAGCGACTGCGGGTCGGCGGGGCCGGCCTCGGCGGCGCGTTCGTCGGCGAGGCGGCGCAGTTCGGGCAGCGCGCGCCGGTACTGGCCGTCGTCCATGAGCGTGGCCGCGTACTGCTTGCGCAGGGTGCGCACGACCGGGGAGTGCTCGCCGTGCTGTTCGGCGGCGGTGGGCAGGATCGCGCCCAGGATGTCGACGGCCTGGGTGATGCGGCCCTCGCCGAGGAGGCGCTTGACCTCGTCGACGGCGGCCGCGACGTCGTGCTTGTCGGGCACGGCCGCCACGGGGGCGGGCTGGGGCGCGGGCGTGCGCGCGCGGTCCGGCCAGGGAGCGTGCGGGCGCAGGAAGGGCCGCGTGGGGTCCAGGGGCGCCCCGGTGGGCGTCCCACGCGCGGGCAGCAGCAGCGCCAGGTGCTCGTACACCTCCTGCGCGGACGCGGGCCGGTGCTGCGGGTCCTTGGCGAGCAGGCGCAGCACCAGCGCCTCCAGCGACTCCGGGACCTCGGGGCGGATCCGGCGCACGGGCAGCGGCGGCTCGTACAGGTGCCGGTGGAGCACGCCGAGCGCGGTGGAGCCCGAGAACGGGACGTCGCCGCTGAGCAGCTCGTGCATCAGCACCCCGAGCGCGTACAGGTCGGTGTACGGGCCGACCGCGCCGCCCATCGCCTGCTCGGGCGCCATGTAGGCGGGCGAGCCGATCGGGGAGCCGGTGTGCGTCAGCCGGGTGGTGTCGGTGTCCATGACGGAGGCGACACCGAGGTCGAGGACGGTGACCGTGCCGTCCTGCTTCACCATCACGTTGCGCGGCTTCAGGTCGCGGTGGACGATCGGCACGGCGTGCACGGCGCTCAGCACGGCGCACAGCTGCGCGGCGACCGCGACCGCCCACTGCCACGGGTAGGGGTCGTGCTCGGCGAGGTGGTCGGAGAGGTCCGCGCCGTCGACGTACTGCATGACGAGGAACAGCTCCTCGCCCTCGCTGCCCGCGTCGTGGACCGTCACCAGGCCCGGGTGGTCGACCTGCGCGGTGACCCGGCACTCGCGCACGAACCGGCGGCGCAGTTCGTCCGCCTCCTGCCCGGCCACCTTGTCGGGGCGCAGCAGCTTCACCGCCACGCGCCGGTCCAGCCGCTGGTCGTACGCCGTCCACACCTGGCCCATGCCACCCTGCCCGATGAGCGTGGACAGTTCGTAACGGCCGGCGACGACGCGTCCCGTCGCCACGCTCACCTTCCGCCCTCGTGGTGGCCGTCGTGCTTGCGCAGGTAGTCGCTCAGCTCGTCGAGTTCGGCGCGCACCTGGTCGATGCGGGCGGGCGCCGGGCGCTGGGGCGGACCGGACACGGGCGGCTGCTGCGGCGCGGGCGGCATCGGGGGCGGGGTGTGCGGCTGCGGCGGCCCGGGGTGGGGCTGGGGTTGCGGGTGCGGGGCCCGGGTCTGGGGCACGATCGGCACGGTCGTCGCGGTGTACGGCGACGGCGGCTGCGGATAGCCGTAGGCCGGGCCCATCGCGAGCCGCGCGCGGTATCCCTCGGCGAGCCCCTGGAAGTGGTGGATGTCCGCCGCCAGGTAGTAGGCGACCGCGGCCAGCAGGGTGCCGAGGAGCAGGGTGAGCGCCACGTAGCCGCCGGTGGTGTGTATCTCGTCGCCGGGCTCGCTGGCCAGCAGCACGATGCTGAGGACGTCGGCCGTCAGCACCGCCACGAACAGCCCCCAGTCCAGCGACTTGCGCGTCACGACGGCCAGGCGCAGCAGCAGCGTCCACGTCAGGAAGCCGATGCTGAGGAAGGCCACTGCCACGAACAGCACACGCAGGAAGACCAGCCACGCTGTGGGCGGCGGCTGCTTCACCGGCTGTGCGTAGCCGTGGCCTTGCATGGCTGCTCCTGATGCCTGAAGAGGGCGTACCCGTCCGGCGCGGGACGTCGCACGGGCAACGCCGGTCCTGCGCTTGTCGCTTCGAGCATATGGCCCGCCACGGACAAGCGGTCCCGGGTTGTACCGAACCGTTGCCGTGCCGCTCCCCCCTGTACGACGCCGCGGGTGCCGTCCCGGATGCACGGAGCCGGACGTTCCGGACTCCCGGGACGAGCCGGACTCCCGGGACGTGTCGGGCGCCTCAGGACGGGGCCACCGTGCCGTCCGTGAGGCCGTCGTACATCCCGCGCACGAGCTGGTCCCCGAGCCGGCCCGCGTGCCGCAGCGCCCGCTCGAACTCGTCGAGCGCCCGGAACCGCGCGCCGTAGCGCCGCTGTTCGTCGAGCGGCAGCCGGGGCAGCTGGAGGCGGCGCACGTCGAGCCGGGTCGCGGTGGACGCGTAGCTGCTGGCCTGGCGGTTGTTGGCGGTGCCGCGCAGGAACCCGGCGAGGAACCACGGGTCGAGCGCCGCGGGGTCGGGGCGCAGCAGCACGAGGCTGCGCCCCAGGGCGGCGCCGGCGGTCTCCCCGTCGACGACGCGCGCCATGGAGCCGCCCCCGACCACCGGCACGACGACGTCGCCGGGCTCGGTCAGCACCGCCTCCTCGTCGCTCTCGGGCAGCGTCCCGGAGGGCCCGGTGCCCGCGAGGACGTCGTGGTCGGTGAGGACGGGCACCCGCGCGCGACCGCCGTTCCCGCCCGTGCGCAGCACCAGGGCGCCCCCGCGCGCGAGTTCGCCGACGGTGGTCAGCGGCCAGCGCGCGGGCCGCGCGGACTCGGGGGGCGGCGGGGTGAGCGTGCCGGTCAGCCGCAGGGTCTCGCCGAGCCGATCCCGCACGGCGGCGAGCTGCTCGGCGCCGTCGGCCTCGGTGGGCGGCGGGAGGTGACGGGCAGGGGCCAGGTCGACGTCGTCGTCGAGCAGTTCGATCACCGGCACGCCACGCGCGAGGCCCGGCCGCTCGGCCTGCCCTCCCGCGCGGTCGAAGGCGTGCCAGGCGTCGAGCACCGCGTCGCGGACGGCCTGCCAGTCCGGACCGCCGCGCCCCTCGGTGGCGAACCGGCCGGTGTCCACGAGCAGCACCTCGGGCTGCGCCGGCGTCCGGTCGGGACGGCGCAGCACCCACACGTGCAGCGGGATGTTGTACGGCGGCGCCGCGCCCACCGGCAGCGCCACGACGGCCCGCAGCGCGCCGCGGCGCAGCAGGTCGGCGCGGATACGGCGGCCCGAGCGCCGGGAGGCGGCGGCGGGCGGCATGAGCAGCACGGCGGTGCCGCCGTCGGTCAGCCGCGCGAGCGCGTGCTGCACCCAGGCCAGCTCGGACTCGGTCCGCGCGGGGAAGCCGTACTCCCAGCGGGCGTCGTAGGCGAGTTCGTCGTGGCCCCAGTTGCGCTCGTTGAAGGGCGGGTGGCACAGGACGGCGTCGGCGCGCAGGTCGGGGTACGCGTCGGCGCGCAGCGTGTCCCCGGCCGCCCCGCGCACGACGGCGCGCGTCCGCAGCGCGAGCCGCAGCGCGGCGAGCGCGGCGAGGTCGGGTGCGCTGTCCTGGGCGTAGAGCTCCTGCTCGGGGCGCGCGCCCACGGCCCGCAGCAGGGCGCCGGTGCCGCAGGCGGGGTCGAGGACGGTGCGGGCGGGGCCGGCGAGGTCGGCCATGAGCCGGGCGAGTTCGGCGGGGGTGAGCGTGTACTGCCGCGGGTTCGCGTCCAGGTGCCGTCCCAGCAGGAACTCGAAGGTCTGCCGGGCACCGATGTCCGCGGCGAGTTCGGCCACGCCGCGGAGGAGGGGGGTGGAGGGGAGGAGATCGGGGCCGGCGGGGGTGTGAACGGCGGGATGGCTGTTCACAGGATGGGTGGTGTTCACAGAGCGGGGGGTGCTCATGGAATGCGAGGCGTTCACGGGCCGCTGGGTGTGAACGAGGGGTGCGTCGTGAACGGGCGGCGACGTGTGAACAGGGGGCGGAGCGTTCACACCCGGCTCGGCGTTCACGGCGGGCGGCGTGTGAGCGGGGGCCGGACTGTTCACAGGAACCGCCAGGTTCACACCCGCCGCCCCGCCCATGTCCCGCCCCTCTCGCACCCGCCGTCCGCGCACCGCGCCGAAGCGCGGGACCAGCACCTCGTCGAGCGCGGCGGGCAGCATCGCGGCCAGCCGCTCGTCGGAACCGGCGCTCGCCTCCAGCCAGACGGTGGGGCGCTCATGGATGAGCAGGAGGACGCAGCCGGCGTGCACCAGGGCGGCGACCGGGCCCTCCGGGTGTCCGGTGAGCTGCTGCCAGACGCGTTCGCGCAGCGGGACCTCGGCGAGTTTGCCCTGCTTGCGCAGCCATGCCTCGACCTCGGCGAGGGCGAAGGAGGGGCTGGTCTCGGTGCCGCCGACGGGCTTGGGGAAGTCGGCGTGCCGGCGGCGCCAGTTGCTGACGGCGGCACGGCCGACGCCGGCGAGCCGTGCGATCCCGGCCGCGGTCACCTCTGTCGCGTTGTCCTGCACCCGCCCCGCTCCCCTCATCCCATGTGTGACATCAAGCATACCGACGCACTCACTTTCCATGCATTCACGACCGTGTACTCACACCATTACGTGAATCGTGTTGACTCGGTTCACAGGCTCTGATGTCATTGACCCAGCGAACGGGCGATCGTCGATCAGGGGCGGTTGCCACTTCGGGGAGGGGACACCCATGGGCATGAAGGGCAAGATCTTGGTGGGGGCCGTCGTGGGATTCGCCGTCATCGCCGTCGTGTCGGCCAATGCCGGCAGCCACGACGGGAGCGACGGGGCCGACGGCAAGGACGGCGGTTCCGGCAAGGGCGCCTCCGCGTCCGCCCCGCACACCTCCGGCGGTACGAAGGCCAGGAGCGGCAGCACCAAGGCGGCCGTCAAGAAGAAGGTCGCGTTCTCGGGGGACGGCGACTTCCAGGTCGGCAAGGACGTGAAGCCCGGTACGTATCGCACCACCGGCAACACCGACGGCATGTGCTACTGGGAGCGGGCCAAGGACGCCAGCGGCGAGACCGACTCGCTACTGGCCAACGACAACGTCACCGGCACCAGCTACGTCACCGTCAAGGCCGGCGACAAGCTGTTCAAGTCCAGCGGCTGCAAGGACTGGGAGGCGGTCGACCCCAAGGCGAAGGGGACCCCCGCGTCCTCGATGGCCGGCGACGGCGGCATGTTCGAGGTCGGCACCGACATCGCGCCGGGGACGTACCGGTCGACCGGCAACACCGACGACTCCTGCTACTGGGAGCGCACCAAGGACGCCGACCACGGGCTCGACTCGATCATCGCCAACAACAACGTGACCGGCACCGCCGTCGTCACCCTCAAGGCGACCGACGGCTACTTCAAGACCACCGGCTGCGGCGACTGGAAGAAGACCGCCTGACCGGATGCCGGACGCCGGACGCCGTACGGCATCGGCATCCACGCACCACCGCGCCACCCCCCACCTCACCCCCCATGCGTCACCCCCGGCAGCACACCCCGGGCCCTGGCATCACCGCGCGCCCGTGCACCCACCCGCACACCGCACAGCTCATCACCCCGACTCTCCACCAAGGAACTCCCATGCGTCGCACCGCACTTGCCGCCCTCTGCCTCGCCGCCGCGGCCACCGCGGGGCTCACCGGCTGTCTGCCCGGACAGGACCAGGCCGACAGCAAGCCGAAGGGCCCGTTCGCCGGGCTGAGCGGCGGCGAGATCGCCGAACGCGCCCTGAAGGCCACCACCGGCGCCTCCTCCCTCCGGATGAAGGGCGACATCGCCGACGACGAGAGCGACGGCACCATCACCGTCGACATGGCCCTGAACACCAAGGGCGAATGCGCCGGCACGATGAGCATGGGCGGCGAGGGCAAGGCCGATCTCGTCAAGACCGGCGACACCGTCTACATGAAGTACGACGAGGCGTTCCTGCGCGCCCAGAGCAAGGGCGAGTCCAAGGCCGACACCGACGCGGCCGTGGCGATGCTGGCCGGCAAGTGGACCAAGATGGCCGCGACGGGCCAGGACGCCAAGGACATCGCCGGCTTCTGCGACCTGGACTCGGTGCTCGACGGCGCCGACGGCGTCGAGTCGGACGCCACGCGCGGGAAGACGACGACCGTCGACGGCACGCCGGCCATCGTGCTGCACGAGAAGGACGGCAAGGACCGGTACACGCTGTACGTCGCCACCGAGGGCAAGCCGTACGTGCTGCGGATCGACAGCGTCTCGGACAAGGACCCCGGAACGCTCACGTTCGGCGACTACGAGAAGCCGGTGCCCGCCACGAAGCCCTCCGGCACGATCATCGACCTGGACAAGCTCGGCGGCTGAGCCCCGCCCGGGCCGTACCCGTCCGAGCCGCATCCACCCCGATCAGCGGGCGTGGAAGCGGGACGGGGCGTTGGTGGGGTTGCCGCCCGAGGGGAGCTTCTGGCCGGGGCAACCGGTGAGGACCTTCTTCATCGCGGCCTGTTCGGCGGAACTGACCCACAGGCCGTACTTCTTCTTCACGGCGACCTGCGCGGCCACGTAGACACAGCGGTACGACGTGTTGGGCGGCAGCCAGGTCGCCGTGTCACCGTCGCCCTTGCCGCGGTTGGTGCTCGCGTCGACGGCCAGGAGGTTGAGGGGGTCGTTGGCCAGGGCTATGCGCTTGCTGGGGTCCCAGTACTTGGCGCCCTTCTGCCAGGCGTCCGAGAGGGCGACGACGTGGTCGATGTCCACCAGGCTGCGGCCGCGCCGGTAGGTGACGTCCTTGCCGGAGTAGGGGTCGGGTTCGAGGACGCCGGACGAGACCTTGCAGTCGCCGTCGGTGAACTTCACCTCCTTCAGGTCGCGCTTGAGGATGTCGTCGCGGGTGTCGCAGGAGTTGGAGTCGGTGTCGGCCCAGGCCGTGCCGAAGCGGGTGCGGGAGTAACCCGTCTTCGGGGCGCGGCCCTTGACGGGCAGTGACTCGGCGGCGGTCAGGGCGGCGCCCCCGCTCCCCGTCCGCTCCGGTCCCGAAGTGCCCTGGTCCAGCTGGTCGGTGCAGCCTGCCGCGGTGGCCATCACGACCACGGCGGCGAGGGCGCCGCCCTTCAGACGCCTCACGCGCGTCCCCCCTTGCCTCGGGTCCGCCCCCGCACGGGCGGATCACAACCCGACCCACGGTAACCGCAGGAAGGGACGCCGGGGACAGTGGGCCCACGGGGCGCACGAGGCAACCCGGGTGCGTCACCGGGCGCGTTCGGCCCTGTGGGCGGCCGGGGGCGGGGGCAGGACCGCGCGAGCGTACGCGGGAGCCGGCCCCGGGCCACCTCGGGAACGTGTTCTACGACTCCGCACCCGGGCCGCCGCGGAACCGCGCCCTACGACCCCAGCCCCCGGGCCGCCTCAGAGACCTGGCCTACGACCCCCGGGCCGCCTCGGAAACGTGGCCTACGACCCCAGTACCGACGCCAGGAACTCGCCCACCCAGCCCAGGAGATCGCGGCCGACCAGCGGCTTGCCGCCGACCTTCGCGGTCTTCGGGCGTGGGACCAGCACTTGGTGCGCGGCCGGCTTGATGACCGTGCCCGGGTAGAGGCGCTTGAGGCGGAGTTCCTGCGACTCGCGCAACTCCACCGGGGCGAAGCGGATGTTGGTGCCCTGGAGGACGATCTCGCCCACGCCGCACGCCCGCGCCAGCATCCGCAGCCCGGCCACCAGCAGCAGGTTCTCCACCGGCTCGGGCAACTGGCCGTAGCGGTCGACGAGTTCCTCCCGCACCGCCTTGATGTCCTCCTCCGAGTCGGCGGAGGCGATCGCCCGGTACGCCTGGAGGCGCAGCCGCTCGCCGGGCGCGTAGTCGTGCGGGACGTGCGCGTCGACCGGCAGCTCGATCTTGACCTCCAGCGGCGTCTCCTCCTCGATCTCCCCCGTCTCCAGCTGCCGCCGGTAGTCGGCGACCGCCTCGCCGACCATGCGCACGTACAGGTCGAAGCCGACGCCCGCGATGTGCCCGGACTGCTCCCCGCCGAGCAGGTTGCCGGCGCCGCGGATCTCCAGGTCCTTCATCGCCACGTACATGCCCGCGCCCATCTCGGTGTGCTGGGCGATGGTGGCCAGGCGTTCGTGGGCGGTCTCGGTCAGCGGCTTCTCCGGCGGGTACAGGAAGTACGCGTACCCGCGCTCGCGTCCGCGCCCGACCCGGCCGCGCAGCTGGTGGAGCTGGGAGAGGCCGAAGGTGTCGCCGCGCTCCACGATCAGGGTGTTGGCGTTGGAGATGTCGATGCCGGACTCGACGATCGTCGTCGAGACCAGGACGTCGAACTTCTTCTCCCAGAAGTCCACGACGACCTGTTCGAGCGCCGACTCGGACATCTGGCCGTGGGCGGTGGCGATCCGCGCCTCGGGGACGATCTCGCGCAGCCGGGCCGCCGCGCGGTCGATGGACTCGACCCGGTTGTGGATGTAGAAGACCTGGCCCTCGCGCAGCAGTTCGCGGCGGATCGCGGCGCCGATCTGCTTCTGCTCGTACGGCCCGACGAACGTGAGCACCGGGTGGCGCTCCTCCGGCGGGGTGGTGATCGTCGACATCTCGCGGATGCCGGTAACCGCCATCTCCAGGGTGCGCGGGATCGGCGTCGCGGACATCGTCAGGACGTCGACGTTGGCGCGGAGCTTCTTCAGCTGCTCCTTGTGCTCGACGCCGAAGCGCTGCTCCTCGTCGACGATGACCAGGCCGAGGTCCTTGAACTTCGTCTCCGAGGCGAACAGGCGGTGCGTGCCGATGACGACGTCGACCGCGCCGTCCTTGAGTCCCTCCAGGACGGCCTTGGCCTCGGTGTCGGTCTGGAAGCGGGACAGGGCGCGGACGTTGACGGGGAACTGCGCGTACCGCTCGCCGAACGTGCCGAAGTGCTGCTGCACCAGCAGCGTGGTCGGGACGAGCACGGCCACCTGCTTGCCGTCCTGGACGGCCTTGAAGGCGGCGCGGACCGCGATCTCGGTCTTGCCGTAGCCCACGTCGCCGCAGACCAGCCGGTCCATCGGGACCGACTTCTCCATGTCGTCCTTGACCTCGGCGATCGTGGTGAGCTGGTCGGGCGTCTCGGCGTACGGGAAGGCGTCCTCCAGCTCGCGCTGCCAGGGGGTGTCCGTGCCGAAGGCGTGGCCGGGGGCGGCCATGCGCGCGCTGTAGAGCTTGATCAGGTCGGCGGCGATCTCCTTGACCGCCTTCTTCGCGCGGGCCTTGGTCTTGGTCCAGTCGGCGCCGCCGAGGCGGTGCAGGGTGGGGGCCTCGCCGCCGACGTACTTGGTGATCTGCTCCAGCTGGTCGGTGGGGATGTAGAGCCGGTCGCCGGGCTGGCCGCGCTTGGCGGGGGCGTACTCCACGACCAGGTACTCGCGGGTGGCGCCCTGGACGGTGCGCTGGACCATCTCGATGTAGCGGCCGACGCCGTGCTGCTCGTGGACGATGTAGTCGCCCGGCTCCAGGGTGAGCGGGTCGATGGTCTTGCGGCGGCGGACGGGCATGCGGGCGCCGTCGCGGCCGGCGGCCTTCTGGCCGGACAGGTCGGTCTCGGTGAGGACGGCGAGTCTGAGCGCCGGGTCGACGAAGCCGTAGTCGATCGAGCCGCACGCCACGTGCACCACCGACGGGGAGATCTCCCCGAGGTCGACGTCCAGGCGGGCGGCGACGCCCTCGCCGCCGAGCACCTCGACGGTGCGGGCCGCCGGGCCGTGGCCCTCGGTCACGAAGACCGTGCGCCAGCCGTCGGCGAGCCAGCCCTTGGTGTCGGCGAGCGCCTTCGCGGTGTCGCCGCGGTAGGTCTCGGTGGCGTGCATGCCCAGCTTGAGGGTGTCCGAGCCCGGTTCCTCGTCGGCGGCGAACGGGGACACCGACCACCACATCATGTCCAGCTCGCGCGCGCGGTCGCGGACGTCCGCGATGGACCACAGGGAGGCCGCGCCGACGTCGATGGGCGCCTCGCCGCCGCCCGCGGTGGCCGCCCAGGACGCCTGGAGGAACTCCTGCGAGGTGGCGACCAGGTCGGCGGCGCGGGTCCGGACCCGCTCCGGGTCGCACACCACGGTCATGGCGCCCTTGGGCAGGACGTCCATGAGCAGTTCCATGTCGTCGACGAGGACGGGCGCGAGGGACTCCATGCCCTCGACGGCGATGCCCTCGGCGATCCTGCCGAGCAGTTCGCCCAGCTCGGGGTGTTGTTCGGCGAGGGCACGCGCGCGGGCGCGGACGTCGTCCGTCAGCAGCAGCTCACGGCAGGGCGGCGCCCACAGGCCGTGCTCGGCGATCTCCAGGGAGCGCTGGTCGGCGACCTTGAAGTAGCGGATCTCCTCGACGTCGTCGCCCCAGAACTCGACGCGCAGGGGGTGTTCCTCGGTGGGCGGGAACACGTCGAGGATGCCGCCGCGCACGGCGAACTCGCCGCGCTTCTCGACCAGCTCCACGCGCGCGTACGCCGCCGCGCCGAGGGCGTCCACGACCGCGTTGAGGTCGGCGGTCCGGCCCGCCCTCAGGGCCACGGGTTCCAGGTCGCCGAGGCCCTTGACCTGCGGCTGGAGCACGGAGCGCACGGGGGCGACGACGACGGAGACGGGGCCGGCCCCGGGGTCGTCGGTGCTGGGGTGGGCGAGGCGGCGCAGGACGGCGAGGCGGCGGCCGACGGTGTCGCTGCGGGGGCTGAGGCGCTCGTGCGGGAGGGTCTCCCAGGACGGGTAGTCGACGACGCCGTCGGCCGGCAGCAGGGAGCGCAGGGCGGCGGCCAGGTCCTCGGCCTCGCGGCCCGTCGCCGTCACCGCCAGCACGGGGCGGCCCGACTCTCGGGCCAGCGCGGCGACCGCGAGGGGGCGGGCCGCCGGGGGGCCGACGAGGTCGACGTGCATGCGGTTGCCGTCCGCTGCCGCCTTGATCGCTTCCGCGAGGGCGGCGTCCTTGACGACGGCGTCGAGCAGACCGTGCAGGCTCATGGAGGGGTGTTTCCGTCCGGGAGGTGGGCAACGCTAAAAGCCCGACACCTGTGGTGGGCCGGGGGTCTCCAGCGTACGACTTGGCTCCGTCTCGTGCCGGTGCCTGTGGACAACGTGGCTTCGCACGTGATCACGGGCGGGCCTCGGGACCCCGGCGGGCACGGGCAAGCCCGGCGCCGGGAAGTCCCTCAGGACTTCCCGGCGCCGGGTCCCCCGCAACCCCCGTGTGCGGTGGTCGTGCCGTCGGCCGGAGCCGTGCGGCTAGTCGGTCGCGATGGCGTTCAGTACGTTCATCCGGCCCGCCCGGAACGCCGGGATCAGGGCGGCGAACAGGCCCACGAAGGCCGAGCCGGCGAAGACGGCGATGATGGTGGGCCAGGGGATGTCCAGGACGCCCAGGCCCTCCAGGGCGAGGAGCTTCTGCGCGGTCGCGCCCCAGCCCATGCCCAGGCCGAGGCCGAGCAGGGCGCCGAAGAGGGCGATGACCACGGACTCCAGACGGATCATGCGGCGCAGTTGGCGGCGGGAGAGGCCGATGGCCCGCATGAGGCCGATCTCCCTCGTCCGCTCGACCACCGACAGGGCCAGGGTGTTGACGACACCGAGGACCGCGACGACGATCGCCAGGGCGAGCAGGCCGTAGACCATGTTCAGGAGCTGGCCGACCTGGTCCTTGAGTTCCTGCTTGTAGTCGGTCTGGTCCCGGACCTGGTAGGTCGGGTAGGGCTTCATCGCCTGCTTCAGGGCGGCGTACGCCTGCTTCTCCTTGCCGTCCTCCGCCTTGGCGAACATGATCACGTTCGGCGGGATCTGGCTCTTGGGGACGTACTTCTCCATCGTGGTCATACTGGTGTAGCGGGCGCCCTGGTCGATGGCGGTGGAGTCGTCGGTGATCGCCGCGACCTTCAGCCGCGCCGTGTCGCCGCCCTTGAAGGCGACGGTGATCGTGTCGCCGACGTGCACGCCGTGCTTCTTGGCGTAGTCGGAGCCGACCGACATCGCGCCGGGGGCGTAGGCGTCCTTGAGGGTGCCCTCGGTGACCGGGCGGCGCAGGTCGTCGGCGTACGACGGGTCGGCGGCGGTCAGCCCGGAGTCGTCCTTCCTGCCGTCGGGCGAGGTCAGGGTGGCGTCGAGCACCTTGTAGCGGGTCACGTGGGCGAGGCCCGGCGTGTGCTCCATGGCCCGCTCGGCCTGCGGGACGATCGGCTGGTTGCCCTGGACGATGAAGTCCGCGCCGACCGACTTGTCGAGTTCGCTGGTGGCGGAGGCGACCATGGAGGAGCCGACCACCGACAGGCAGGCGACCAGCGCGAGGCCGATCATCAGGGCGGCGCCGGTGGCTCCGGTGCGCCGCGGGTTGCGCAGCGCGTTGCGCTCGGCCATGCGGCCGACGGGGCCGAAGACCCGCAGCAGCACCGCGCTGATCACCCGTACGACGCCGCCGGCCAGCAGCGGGCCGATGACGACGAAGCCGATCAGGGTGAGGACGATGCCCACGCCGAGGACGAGGGAGCCCTCGCTCGCCTTGGTCGCGGTGGCCGCCGCGTACAGGGCGGCGGCGCCGGCTCCGGTGAGGACCAGGCCGATCAGGGCGCGGACCAGGCCGGCCCGGCCGTCGGCGGGGGTGCCCGCGTCGCGCAGCGCGGCCATCGGGGAGACCTTGCCCGCGCGGCGTGCGGGCAGGTAGGCGGCGAGGACGGTGACGATCACACCGAGCAGCAGGCCGACGACGGGGGTGGTGGCCTTGACCGTGAGGTCCCGGGTCGACAGGTCCATGCCGACGGCGCCCATCAGCTTCATCAGGCCGACCGCGATGCCGACGCCGGCGCCGATGCCGAGGACCGAGCCGACGAAGCCGAGCAGCAGCGCCTCGACGAGCACGGAGCGGTTGACCTGCCCGCGGGAGGAGCCGATGGCCCGCATGAGGCCGATCTCGCGGGTGCGCTGGGCGACCAGCATCGAGAAGGTGTTGATGATGAGGAAGATGCCGACCAGGAACGCGATCCCGGCGAAGCCGAGCATGGCGTACTTGATCACGTTCATGAACTCGCCGACGCCCTTGCGGTTCTCGTCGGCGTTCTCCTTGGCGGTCTGGAACTTGAAGGCGCCCGCGCCGAGGGTGTCCGCGACGTTCCGCTTGAGCCGCGCGTCGGAGACGCCCGTGTCCGCGGTGACGTTGATCTGGGTGAACCGTCCGGTGGCGCCGAGCAGTTCGCGCTGGGCGGTGGCGGTGTCGAAGTAGACGACGGCCGCACCGGGGTTGGTGACCTTGAAGGTGGCGATGCCGACGACACGGGCGGTGAAGTCGCCGGTGACGGCGATGGTGCGCAGGTCGTCGCCGAGCTTCAGGTGGTGCTTGTCGGCGGTGTCGGCGTCGACCATGACCTCGGTCGGCCCGCGCGGGGCGTGTCCGGAGGTGATGTCCATGGACCGCAGGTCGTTCGACGTCCAGTTGCCGGCGATGGTCGGGGCGCCGGTGCTGGAGCCCATGTTCTTGTTGTCGGAGTCCACGACGGTCACGTTCATCGAACTGACCGCGCCCTCGGCGGACTTCACACCGTCCGCGGCCCTGACCTTCGTCAGCGCGGCGGCGGGCAGCGACAGCGGGACGCCGTTCTGCGGCGTCTCGTCGCTCTTGGCGTCCTTGGGGGCGACGGTGACGTCGGACGCGGTCACCGCGAACAGCTTGTCGAACGTCGTGTTCATCGTGTCGGTGAACACGAGCGTGCCGCACACGAAGGCCACGGACAGCAGCACGGCGACCGCCGACAGGGCCATGCGCCCCTTGTGCGCGAAGAAGTTGCGCAGGGAGGTCTTCAGGACGGTCATGACGTACGCCCCCGCGCGTCAAAGTCCTTCATGCGGTCGAGGACGGTGTCCGCGGTGGGCTTGTACATCTCGTCGACGATCCGGCCGTCGGCGAGGTACAGCACCCGGTCCGCGTAGGAGGCGGCCACCGGGTCGTGGGTGACCATCACGATGGTCTGCCCGAGTTCGTCGACCGAGCGGCGCAGGAAGCCCAGTACCTCGGCGCCCGCGCGGGAGTCGAGGTTCCCGGTCGGCTCGTCACCGAAGATGATCTCGGGGCGGGCGGCCAGGGCACGGGCGACGGCGACGCGCTGCTGCTGGCCGCCGGAGAGCTGGTTGGGCCGGTGCTTGAGCCGCCCGGCGAGGCCGACGGTCTCCACGACCCGGTCCAGCCAGGCCCGGTCCGGCTTGCGGCCCGCGATGTCCATGGGGAGCGTGATGTTCTCCAGGGCGCTCAGGGTCGGCAGCAGGTTGAACGCCTGGAAGATGAACCCGACGCGGTCCCGGCGCAGTTGGGTGAGCTTCTTGTCCTTCAGACCGGTGATCTCGGTCTCGTCCAGGAAGATCTGTCCGCTCGTCACGGTGTCGAGGCCGGCGAGGCAGTGCATCAGGGTGGACTTGCCGGACCCCGAGGGGCCCATGATCGCGGTGAACCGGCCGCGTGCGATGTCCACGTCGACGTGGTCGAGCGCGACGACCCTGGTCTCCCCGGACCCGTACGCCTTGACGACCTGCCGCGCCCGCGCGGCAACGGCCGTACGCCCTCCAGTACCCCCGTGCCTGGGAGTGGTCACAGCCGATGTCACGGTAAGTCTCCTAAATCGGTCGGCGATGGAACGGCGGGCGGTGCCGCGCCGGTCGTGCGAGGTGGTTACGTCGACGAGTCTCGTGGGCGGCGGGGGTACCGCGCGCTGGTGCGCGGCCCCGTCTTGCACGGGGGAAAACCCCACCCCCGACCCGTGGGACTGCCGCCCCCCAGCGGCATAAAGCCAGGTTAAGGACGGCGTCGGCCCATCTCGTCCTCCGCCGGGACGAACCCTCCCCGACCCTCAGTACGGAGATACCCCTAAGGGCTCTCCACCGCCGGGTGGAGTCCTTCTCGGGGTCGCGTCCACCTGGTGGGAGGACGGGCGGCCACCCTCCCGCCACGCCCGGGTGAAGTGGGAAGCTGTCCTCCGGCGAATAGATGCAAGGGGAAACGAACAGAACAGGGGAGGGATCCGGGTGAGCCGTACGAAACCCGCGGCACTGGGCACCACCGAGCGCACCGCGCCCGCTCGCCGGGGGGCGGTCGTGGCCGCCCTGATGCTGGCGATGGCACTGGCCGCGCTCGACTCCACCGTCGTCTCCACGGCCGTGCCGCAGATCGTCGGCGACCTCGGCGGGTTCTCCGTCTTCTCCTGGCTGTTCTCGGGCTATCTGCTGGCCGTCACCGTCACCCTCCCCGTGTACGGCAAGCTCTCCGACACCTTCGGCCGCAAGCCGGTGCTGGTGGCGGGCGCGGCCGTGTTCCTGCTCGGGTCGCTGCTGTGCGCGCTCGCGTGGAACATGGGCTCGCTGATCGCGTTCCGCGTCGTACAGGGCCTGGGCGGCGGGGCGTTGCAGGGCACCGTGCAGACCCTCGCCGCCGACCTCTACCCGCTGAAGGAGCGCCCGAAGATCCAGTCCAAGCTGTCCACCGTGTGGGCCGTGTCGGCGGTCGCGGGACCCGGCATCGGCGGTGTGCTCGCGGCGTACGCGGACTGGCGGTGGATCTTCCTCGTCAACCTGCCCATCGGCTCGGCCGCGCTGTGGCTGATCGTCCGTCATCTGCACGAGCCCGCGCGCGAACGGCTCTCGCGCCCGCGCGTGGACTGGGCGGGCGCCCTCGCGGTGTTCGCGAGCGGCGGGGCGCTGCTGACCGCGCTGGTGCAGGGCGGGGTGGCGTGGCCGTGGCTGTCCGCGCCGTCGCTCGCGCTTTTCGCCACCGGGCTGGTGCTGGTCGGGGTGGTGGTGTGGGTGGAGCGGCGCGCGGCGGAGCCGATCATCCCCGGCTGGGTGTGGCGTCGCCGGACGATCGCCGCGGTCAACCTCGCGCTGGGCGCGATGGGCCTGCTGATGGTGGCGCCGTCGGTGTTCCTGCCGACCTACGCGCAGTCGGTGCTCGGCCTCGCCCCCGTCGCGGCCGGTTTCGTGCTGTCCGTGTGGACGTTGAGCTGGCCGGTGTCGGCCGCGCTCAGCCAGCACGTCTACCGGCGCATCGGCTTCCGCGACACCGCGCTGCTCGGCATGGGCGCGGCGGCACTGGTCCTGTTCGCGTTCCCGTTCCTGCCCTACCCGGGTGCCGCCTGGCAGCCGACGCTCCTGATGCTGGTGCTCGGCGGCGCGCTGGGCCTGTTCCAGCTGCCGCTGATCGTGGGCGTCCAGTCGACGGTGGGCTGGGAGGAGCGCGGTACGACGACCGCCTCGGTGCTGTTCTGCCGGCAGACCGGGCAGACCGTGGGCGCCGCCCTCTTCGGCGCGATCGCCAACGGGGTGCTGGCGTCCCGGCTGGGCGGCGCGGGCGACCTGGACTCGGTGACCCGCGACCTGGACTCCGGTACGCCACCGGAGGCGACCCGGCACGCGATCGCCGAGGCCGTGCACGCGGTGTACCTGGGGGCGGCGTGCGCGGCGGCGGTGGCGTTCCTGGTGCTGCTGTTCCTGGCGCCGCGGAAGTTCCCGGTATTGAGGGACTGACCTCCGTCACCGACGGACCGACCTCCGTCACCGAGGGGTTGGGGTCCTGGCCCAGGGATCGGCGTCCTGGCCCAGGGGCCGGTGTCCGTCGTTCCTCGGGGCCCGACGCCTGTCGCTCCTCAGGACCCGGCGTCCGTCGCGGCCCGCTCCGGGACCGCCCGGCCGGTCAGGGCGGCCAGACTGCCGCGCACCTGGTCCAGTTGGGCCTGCACCTGGTCCCAGGTCTCCCCGTGGTCGCGCAGCAACTGCTCCGTGTCACGGGCGATCCGGTCCTCGTGCAGCCGGGCCGCGGCCAGGATCCCGGCGGCCCGCGCGTGGGCCTCGTGCCGCGTCCGCCGTGCCGACTCCTCCGCCGCGCCGAACGCCCGCTTCGCCGCCGACACCTCGGCCTCCGCGCGGGTGACCGCCTCGGCGTACCGGGCCTCGAACGCGGCCGTCCGCCCGGCCTCCTCGCGCTCGGCGCCGGCCCACCGTTCGGCGTGCTCCGCGGCCCGGTCGGCGAGCATGGCCGAGGTGCGCAGCCGCACCTCCCGCAGTGCGGCCAGGGACTCGGCGCGCGACTCCTTCACCGCGCGCCGGGCGCTCACACGGAGGTCGTCCGCCTCGGCGCGCGCCGTGAGCGACCGCACGCGGGCGCGTTCCTCGGCGTCCGCGCGGAGCGCGTCCGCCTCCTCCCGCGCCGCTCGGCGTACGTCCTGGGCGTGCGCCTGTGCCCGCGCGCCGTGTTCTTCCGCCTCACGCCGCGCCCGCTCCCGTACGGCCGCCGCCTCCTCGATCCCGAGCCGGAACAAACCCGCCGCGCGCTCCCCCAGGCTCTCGTACGTCTGCGGAGCGAGCCCCGCGACCGTCGCGCGCAGCCGTTGCGCCGCCTCCTCCATCTCCCTGACGAGCACGGTCAGCCGGGCGGCCCGTTCCCACGCGGCGTCCCGGGCCCGGGAGATGCCCGCGGCGTGGGCGTCGACCTGTTCGGGGCGGTAGCCGCGCCCCCGGACGGTCACAAAGCCGTGCGGCGACGTCGATGCGCTGCTCACCCTGGGGACCCCTCTCCGCCGGACACACACGAAATGATGATTTCGCGCACATCTTGAAGGATCGGGCGTAAGTGTTCATAACGCGACACTCCGCGCGAATGTCACGGCCGGGGGGCACGGCAGACGGCCCGCTGCGTCGTCCGGGTGCGGGAACGCCGGAGGGCCGGGCGGTCTCACGACCGGCCCGGCCCTCCCGTCCCACTCGCCCGTGTCAGAGCAGTCCGTCCCACATCTGCTCCAGCAGCACCGACCACCAGCTCTCCGGCGAACCCAGCGCCGCCGGGTCCAGGGAGGCCAACTGCGCCTGGAAATCGACGGTCCAGCGGCCCGCCTGCTCCTGGTTCAGACCGAACCGCAGCCGCCACATCCGGCCGAGCAGCGCCAGGCAGCGCGTGAACTCCGGCAGGCCCGTGTTCACGAACTGCGGCGGCACCGGCGCACCTCCGGGGCCCGACTCCACCGGCACGGCCACGATGTTCGCCGTGCCGTACTGCACGCAGATCGCCTTGCCGAAGTCGGTGCCCATCACGAGGTACGAGCCCGCGTCCGAGGCCGGCTGCACACCGCGCTCCTGCGCCAGCTCCGCCAGCGTCGGAACCGGGCGGCCCGGCTGGACCTGTGCCCAGAAGAACGGGCCCATGTCCGCCGGCAGTCCCGCCACGACCAGCGTGTGCGCCACGATCGGCGGCACGCCCTGCCGTGACACCGCGGCCTGCTCGAACCGGAACACACCCGGCCCGAACGCCGCCGCCAGCTCCTGCCCGATCGCCTCCGGCGGGACCGGCGGCGCCGACTGCACCGGCGGCAGCGGCGCCCGCACCGGCGCGGGGCGCGCGGGGCCGTCGGCCACCTGGTGCAACTCGCCCTGGTGCGCCAGCAACTGCTGCATGCCCTGCTGCCGGCTCGCGTGGTCCGTGCCGTAGGGCGCGATGCTCGTGATCCGCGCCTGCGGCCACTGCTCCCGGATCATCCGCGCGCAGTACGCCCCGGGCAGCTCGCACGACTCCAGCTCCGTGTGCAGCTCCAGCACCTTGTCCGGCGGCACGTTCATCGCCCGCAGCTCGTGGAAGATCTGCCACTCCGGGTGCGGCGTGCCCGGCGCCGAACGCCGGATCAGCTGCTGCTCGGACCCGTCCTGCGCGCGGTAGCGCAGTACGGCCTGGTAGCCGGGGCCGACGGTCGGCTGCCCCTGCTGCGGGTAGCCGTACGCCGGCTGCTGACCGGGCATCGACTGCCCGGGGCCGGGCGGCGGCGGGGGCGGCATCGCGCCGGGGGGCATGGGCTGCGGTGCGCCGGGCGCCATGGGCACGGGGGGCACACCGGGGGTGCCCGGGGCTCCGGGTGCGCCGGGCGGCGTCGGCGCTCCCGGCATGCCGGGTGCCTGCGGCGGCGGGGGTACGCCGGGGCCGCCCGCCGGGGGCGCGGACAGAACCGTCTCCGCGTGGTGAACGGCACCACGCGCACCTCCCGAGGGGCCCTGCGCGCCGGGGGCGCCGGGCATACCGGGGGCGCCCGGGGGCTGCGGGGCGCCTGGTGCGCCCGGAGTACCGGGTGTCGCGGGGGCGGGGGGTACGCCGGGCGTGCCCGGGGCACCGGGAGCACCGGGAGCACCGGGCGGATTCGGCATGCCGGGGGTGCCCGGACCACCGGACGTGCCGGGCGCGTTCGGTAGACGCGGGGCGCCCGGCGCACCCGGGGCGCCGGGAATGCCCGGGGCGCCCGGCGGGGCCGGCACGCCCGCACCCGCGCCCATCAGCCCGGGGTCGGCGAACATGGTGGCCGCGTGGTGGACGTCACCGGGCGGCGTGCCACCCGGAGTGCCCGGCGCGGAGGGCGGGTTGGGGGCGCCCGGTGGCTGCGGCGCGTCCTGGGGGCCGTCGGAGCCGAGGGCCGACACCAGTTGCGTGGGCGCGTAGGCGCCAGGAGCCGACGGGGCGGGCGGCGGTGCGCTCCCCGGACGCGCGCCCGGCGCTCCCGGGACTCCGGGCGGCGGAGGTGGCGCACCCGCTCCCCCACGCGCGCGGCGCGGCGGCGGCGCCTTGCTCGTCGCGGCGTCCGCGATGTCGGCCGCGTTCGGCGCACCGGGGCCGACGGGCGGCCGGGGCGCGTCCTGGACGGCGTCCGCCGCCTGCGGGTAGCCGTATCCGGGCGCGTCCTCAGGGGGCGTACCCGGAGCACCGGGCCCCTGCGGGTAGCCGTACGTGGGAACACCCGGCCGAGGAGGCGGAGTACTCCCCACCTGGGGCGGCGGAGGAGGCGTACCCGGAGCACCCGGGCCCTGCGGGTAGCCGTACGTGGCATCACCCGGCGGCACAGGCGGGGTGCTCCCCGCCTGTGGCGGAGGAGGCGTACCCGGACCGCCCGGACCCTGCGGATAGCCGTACGTGGCAGCACCCGGCGGGGGCGGGGGCGGGGTGCCCTGGGCGCCCTGGCCCTGGGGGTAGCCGTACGTCGGGGTGCCCGGCGGAGGTGGCGGCGGGGTGCCGTGGGCGCCGGGGCCCTGCGGGTAGCCGTAGGTGGGAGCCGGCGGCGGAGGCGGGGTGCCCGGCGCCGAGGGTTGCTGGTGACCGTGGGACGGCGCACCCGGCGGGGGCGTGTGGCCCTGGGGCCCGCCCGGCGCACCGTGCGTTCCGGACGCCCCCGGCGCACTCCCGCCACCATGCACCCCTGGCGCACCACCCGCGGCGTACGACCCACCAGGCGCACCCGGCACACCCGGCGCACCACCAGGACCGTGCGGTCCCGCGGGCGCGCCCGGGGTGAAGCCCTGGCCGGGCGGCGTGTGCGAGTCGCCGAGCACCGGGGCCACCGTCGTCGGCGGCAGCTGGCTGCCCCCCGACATCAGCGCCGTCTGCGCCTCCGGCGCGGCGGGCGGGGGCGTGCGGTCGTCCGCCTCGCTCAGCGGCGGCGCGAACACCGTCGCCGGAAGCGGCACCGAACGGTCGTCACCGAGGTCGGAGTTGGTGTCCGTACCGGCCCACGGCGTGTCCCCGGCCGAACCGTCGAAGACACCCCGGGCCCCACCGGCGGAACCGGCACCCGCACCGGCCGCGGCGGCACCCGTGCCACTCCCCCCGGCCGGCGGCCACGACGTCCCCGCCCCGGCGGCCCCGGCCCCGACCCCCGCTCCCGCATCCTGCGCGGGCGCAGGCGACGGCACCCCCGCCTGCGTCTGCGGAAGTTCACCGCCCCCCGACGACCGGTGATCCGGAATGCCCAGCTTGTCCGCCGCCTCCTGCAACCACTCCGGAGGACTCAGCAGGAACGACGTCTGGTTCAGGTCCACCCGCGCCGCGGGAGCCGGCGGCGCGTCCGCGACCTCGTCGCCACCGCCGTACTCCTCCTCGTACCGGCGGATCACCTCGCCCACCGGCAGCGCCGGCCACAGCGTCGCCTCACCGCTGTCCCGCGCGATCACCAGCCGCTGCGCGCCCGCGTCCGACCGCGGACCCTCCGCCCGGTCCTCGCCCCACACTATGAATCCGAGCTCGAACTCCCGCACCCGCACCTCACGGTGCTGGTACGCCGGGACGTCCCCGTTGATCCACTCTTCCGCGCGCTCCTGCGCCTGAGCGAACGTCACCATCGAAAATCACTCCTCCGCGGCCGCGGCCGAAGACACCGGGACCACATGCGCGAAGCCGCCGTCCACCATCAGGTTCGCCACCGTCTCCAGCTCCGGCGGACTGCCCGCCAGCCGCGACAGGAACACGTCGAAGTCGTCGCCGCACGGCAGGAGCAACCGCTCCACCCGGTCCGCCGGCGACCACGAGGGATCCACGTCCCGCGCGTCGTCGTACGCGCAGAACCACACCGAACCCGGGCGCTCGCCCTTCACCTTGACCGCCAGCAGACCGCCCTGCACGAAGCCCACCCCCAGGTAGTCCTTCGTCAGATGGTCCCGGAGGCACTTGTTCACGTACACGAGGTCGTTCACCGCCGCCTCGTCACGCACCGTGAAGAACGGCTGGTCCAGCAGCAGGCCCAACTCCGCGTCCAGCGCCGTGTCCACCGGGGCGCTGCCGCCCGCCGCCTTCAGGAACGAACGGTAGGCGCCCGGCAGCCGGTACCCCAGGTCCTCCTCGACCCCCTGCACCTGCTGCTCCGTCACCGCCACGCCCGACTTCGGCAGACCGAAGTGCGCCGGCCGCGTCTCCTGCAACGGCCGCGTCCCCCGCTTGCCCTGGTCCACCCGCGCCGTCGCCACCCCGCCGTGATGCCGCAGCAGCGCCTTCACCTCGACCGGGACCAGCTCCAACCGCCGCGTCCCCACCACGTGGTGCCACGTCCAGCCGTGCGGCGTCGCCACCGCCGGCACCGTGCCCCACAGCTCGTGCCCCGAGGCCGCCGACGCCGCGTTCGCCGACACGTAGTCCGTCAGCCGCAGTTCGTCGACGCCGAAGCCCTCCGGCGGATCCGCGATCTCCGCCGCCGCGCGCGCGTACGGAGAGAAATCGGGATAGCCGCGCTCGTCGACCCGCACCCCTCTCGGGTGACGCGCCGCCCGGACCGGATCCGGGAAGTGCACGACCTGCCCGGCGTAGGCCGCGTTCGGCGGCGCGGCGTGCGCCCCGGCCTGGCTGCCGGGAGGTCCCCCCAGCCCGAGCCGACCTGTCGTCATCGCGGTTGCCCCCTGCGGCACTCTGTACGGACCGAGGCCACGCCGCCCACGACGCCCCACGACCCGTATCCGACTGTCTCTCCAACGTCACCGACGCCTGCACCGCGCGCATCGCGGTGCCGACAGCCTATGCGGTTCACCCACACCGGTCATCGGCCCTCCGCTTCCGTGACCTGCCGTCACCCCACCGTGACAGCCTGCCCAAACCCTGGCGTGTCGCACCGCCCCAGCTTCCGCACCGGCCACGGCATTTGGCACTCTGTGTCCTTCGGGGCGCCACCCGGGAGGAGATGACGATCATGAACGCGACGCGGACGGGACCCCACACGGGCCCGCGCGGCGAGACCTCGGGCGACCCCCGGGTGGGCTGGAGCCATGCCGAGACGTCCCACGCACCGGCCCTCCAGCACCGGCGCGACGGCATCCTGCCCACCGTCGCCGCCGCCCTCTCCGTCCGCGGCGCCACCCTCACCGGCACCGCCGCGCGCGGCGACCAGGCCCCCGCGCTCCACCCCCTGGTCCAGGAGTTCCTCGACACCCTCCCCAGCGCCCAGCGCGACCGCTTCACCGGCCGCTGCGCCGAGACCATCCTCGTCTCCCGCCACATCACCGCCGCCGACGCCGCCCGCAGCAAACGCGCCAGCCGCAAACCCATGACCAACGGCGAGGCACGCAAAGCCCTGAAGCAGGCCAAACTCACCGCCCGCCGCATACGCGAGGACGGCGACCCCCTGCACGGCAGCTTCGCCGCGCCCTGCCGCGCCTGCGCCGCGCTCACCGCCCACTTCGGCGTGCGCGTCGTCGACCCCGCCACCGGCGACGACTGAACTTCCCACCACCCACGCCCGTACCACTGCGGCACGCCGCAACACGGCGGCACGGCACCGGAACACGACGGCACCGCCGACGAACGACACGAACGAAGGGCAGATGCACCCCGACCGCACCTCGACCACCCGCTTTCCCGTGCCCGTCGACGCGGCGCTGCGCGACGCCGGATGGCAGCCCGGGCGCTGGGACATAAAGCAGGCGGAGGTCTGGGCCGACACCCTGCGCGAGCACGTCTCACCCGCCGGACACCGGCACGCCGTCTTCCCCGCCGCCGTCGAGGCCTGGGCCGAGTTCGGCGGCCTGCACATCAACCCCACGGGACCCGGCCGCCGCGTCGCCCCCACCGTGTTCCACCTCGACCCGCTGCACGGCCTCCACCTCGCCCGCACCCTCGGCGACCTCGGCCGCGCCCTCGGCACCGAGGTCTGCCCGCTCGGCGAGGAGACCGACACCCGCGCCCTCCTCGCCATCGACGCCGAGGGCCGCGTCTACACCCTCGACCACACCGGCGACTGGTACCTCGGCCCCGACATCGACCACGCCCTCGCCACGCTCGTCGCCGGCACCGAACCCGTACGCCTGACCGCCGGCTGACCCGCGCCCCGCAGCCGCCCGGCACCGGCACTCGATCCCCGCACCGCGCCACACCCGGCACCCGGCCGCGCTACACCGCCGGGATCACCGCCGACACCCGGAAACCCCCCGCGTCCGTCGGCCCCGACACAAAAACGCCGCCCAGGGCCACGACCCGCTCCCGCATCCCGAGCAGACCGTTGCCACCGGACGGCAGCCGTGCCGCGTCCGCCGTCGCCGGCTCGGGCGGCGGCTCGTTCTCCACCTGCATCGCGATCTCCGACGCCCGGTGCGCCAGCCGTACGTGCGTCTTCGCGCCCGCCGCGTGTTTGTGGACGTTCGTCAACGCCTCCTGCACCACCCGGTACGCCGTCTGCTCCACCCGCGCCGCGTACGCGCGCACCGCGCCCTCCACCGACAGGTCGACCACCATCCCGGCCGCCGCCGACTGCCCGATGAGCTCCTCCAGCTCCGACAGACACGGCCCCTCGGCGACGCCCGCCGCACCCGCCGCACCCGAACCGCCCAGCGCGCCCGCAGCGTTCGCCGAGCCCGCCCCGTCCGCCGCACCGGCGTCGTCCGCCGCACGCGACGCCGCCGCCGCGGCCGCCGCGCCCACCGCCGCCAACGGCACCGCCGCCGCACGCCGGTCCGTCCCGTCCCCCGACCGCAGCACCCCGAGCATCTCCCGCAGCTCCGTCAACGCCTGCCGGCCCATGTCCCCCACCAGCACCGCGTTCTTCACGGCCTTCTCCGGGTCCTTCCGCGCCACCGCCTGCAACGCCGCCGCGTGCACCACCATCAGGCTCACCCGGTGCGCCACCACGTCGTGCATCTCCCGCGCGATCCGCGTCCGCTCCTCACCCCGCGCCCACTCCGCGCGCTCCTCCGCCCGCTCCGCGAGCAACTGGAGCTCCCGCTCCAGGGAGTCCGCGCGCTCCCGCAGGCTCTCCATCAGCCGGCGCCGGGCCCCCACGTACAGCCCCAGCAGCACCGGAGGAGCCGTCAGACCCAGCGACGTCGTGATCGACGCGAACGGCACGAACCAGTCGCCCAGCGTCAGATCGCCCCGCGCCATGTCCTGGCGCACCCGTACGAACGTCACGATCATCGTCCCCACCAGCGACATGCCCGCCAGCGCCCCGATGATCCGCCGCGGCAGCTCCGCCGCCGCCAGCGTGTACAGGCCCACGATGCCCATCAGGAAGCCCATCTGGGCCGGCGTGATCGCGATTGCGACCAGCACCACGGCGATCGGCCACTTGCGCCGCAGCAACAGCACCGCACCCGCGAGCAGTCCGAACACGACCCCCACGGACACCGGAACGCCCGCGTCCTTGGCGAACGGAATGCCCTCCGCCCCGCACTCCAGCGCGGACACGACGGCCAGACTCACGTCCAGCACCGCGCTGCGCCACCGCGCCCACCACCACGGCCCGGTCAAGGCCGCCCTGTGGTCTTCCCCCGTCGTGGTCATGCGTCCAGCCTACGGGCGGCAGGGCTCGCTTTTCCGGTGAGTTTCGCCTACTCGCCCACACCACACGCCGCAATCCAATAACAGCGAAACCGGTCGGTATCCCTCGAACTGCTGAAGCACGCCCGTTCGACCCCGGAGGATGTCATTCCGGTCAGAGCATGTGCCTGTGGCACATTCACACAGCAAATACGGCGACTTCGAGGAGTTGCGGGAGCGAGCGGTCGCGCTGCGGCGGGCGGGGTGGAGCCTGCGGCAGATCCGGGACGAGCTGAAGGTGTTCAGCAACGAGGTGCTCCACCGGCTGGTCCAGGGCGAACCTCCGCCGGAGTGGACCCGGCGGCCCCGCGCGAAGGACGCCCTGCGGGCCAGGGCCCGGGAACTCCGCCTCCAGGGCTGGACCTACGACCGGATCGAACAGGAACTGTCCTGCTCCAGAAGCACCATCTCCCTCTGGGTCCGCGACCTCCCGCACCCCGAACCGCGGTACACCCCGGAAGAACGGCGGGCGCTCATGAACGAGGGTCTCGCCCGGCGCCGCGCGGCGGAGGACGCCGAGCGCACGAGCGCCCGGCGGACGGCCGAGCTGGAGATCGGGGAGCTCACGGACCGTGAACTGCTCGTGACGGGCGTCGCGCTGTACTGGGCCGAGGGCTCGAAGAGCAAGCCCTACGCCCGGCGCGAGCGGGTCGTCCTCGTGAACAGCGACCCGGGCGTGATCCGGACCTTCCTGGCCTGGCTCGACCTCCTGGGGGTGGAGCGGGAGCGGCTGAGCTACCGGGTGCTCATCCACGAGTCGGCCGACGTGGCCGGGGCGCACCGGTACTGGGCGGACGTCGCCGGTGTCGACACCTCGGCCTTCGCCAGGCCGACGTTGAAGAAGCACAACCCGAAGACGGTCCGCAGGAACACCGGCGACGACTACCACGGCTGCCTGGTCGTCGCCGTCGCGCGCAGCGCTCGCCTGTACAACCGGATCGAAGGATGGTGGAACGGAATCGTGGCTCAGGCGCAGGCCCGTCTCCGGTAGGGTCAGGAGCGCTGTCCCCCGTGGTGTAACTGGCAGCACACTGGTTTTTGGTACCAGCAGGACAAGGTTCGAATCCTTGCGGGGGAGCCACAGCACCAAGATCGGGGTTCGGCCCCTTCCCCCTTTGGATCCCCCGGAGCCTTCGCTCCGCCGGTCAGGACCCTGTCTCGTGTCGCCCCTGAAACGCCCCGGTATCCTGCGGATGTCACCCCCACCCGTCCACAGCCGAAGGGCAACTCCGTGAGCGCCATTCGCCCGGCAGCCGTCGTCGTTCTCGCAGCGGGTGAGGGCACCCGTATGAAGTCGGCCACACCCAAGGTCCTGCACGCGATCTGCGGCCGTTCCCTCGTGGGACACGTGCTCGCCTCCGCGCGCGAGCTGGACCCCGAGGAACTGGTCGTCGTCGTGGGCCACGCCCGCGAGCAGGTGACGGCCCACCTCGGCGAGACCGACCCCCGCGCCCGCACCGCCGTGCAGGAGCAGCAGAACGGCACCGGCCACGCCGTACGGATGGCCCTGGAGGAGCTGGGCGGCCCGGTCGAGGGGACCGTGGTCGTCGTGTGCGGGGACACCCCGCTGCTGACGGGCGCGACGCTGCGGGCGCTCACCGCGACCCACGAGGGCGACGGCAACGCGGTCACGGTGCTGACGGCGGAGGTCCCGGACGCGACCGGTTACGGCCGGATCGTGCGGGACGACGCGTCGGGCGCGGTGACGGCGATCGTGGAGCACAAGGACGCGACCGAGGAGCAGCGGGCGATCCGGGAGATCAACTCGGGGGTGTTCGCGTTCGACGGCCGGCTGCTGGCGGACGCGCTGGGCAAGGTGCGCACGGACAACAGCCAGGGCGAGGAGTACCTGACGGACGTGCTGGGGATCCTGCGGGAGGCCGGGCACCGGGTGGGCGCGTCGGTCGCCGGTGACCACCGGGAGATCGCGGGGATCAACAACCGGGTGCAGCTGGCGCAGGCGCGGCGGATCCTGAACGACCGGCTGCTGACCGAGGCGATGCTGGCCGGGGTCACGGTGGTCGATCCGGCGACGACGTGGGTGGACGTGACGGTCACCTTCGAGCAGGACGCGGTGGTGCACCCGGGGACTCAGCTGTGCGGTGCGACGCACGTCGGGGAGGGCGCGGAGGTCGGTCCGAACAGCCGGCTGACGGACACGCACGTGGGCGCGGGCGCGCGCGTGGACAACACGGTGGCGGACCACGCGCACGTGGGCGTCCGGGCGAGCGTGGGGCCGTACGCGTATCTGCGGCCGGGGACGCGGCTGGGGACGAAGGCGAAGGTCGGCACGTACGTGGAGACGAAGAACGCGTCGATCGGCGAGGGGACGAAGGTTCCGCACCTGTCGTACGTGGGGGACGCGACGATCGGTGAGTACACCAACATCGGTGCGGCGAGCGTGTTCGTGAACTACGACGGGCAGGACAAGCACCACACGACGGTGGGTTCGCACTGCCGTACCGGTTCGGACAACATGTTTGTGGCGCCTGTCACGGTCGGGGACGGCGCGTACACCGCCGCGGGGTCCGTGATCACGAAGGACGTGCCGCCCGGTTCGCTGGCCGTGGCCCGTGGTCAGCAGCGGAATATCGAGGGTTGGGTGGCCCGTAAGCGTCCGGGGAGCGCGGCCGCGAAGGCGGCCGAGGCGGCTTCCGGGGCGGGCGGGGGCGAGGGCTGACCTGAAACGGGTGCGCCAAACACGGCGTACCGTGATAAGTGCACATCCCACCCCACCAGCTGAGACGGTCTGTCGCGCCCTGTCGGGAGGCCGCTCGTCGCCTGGCTGAGACACCTCTGAGGAGACAGTGCTGTGACCGGGTTCAAGACGACCGGCGAGAAGAAGATGATGTTCTTCTCCGGCCGCGCCCACCCCGAGCTTGCCGAGGAGGTCGCCCAGCAGCTGGGTGTCGGGGTCGTCCCGACGAAGGCCTTCGACTTCGCGAACGGCGAGATCTATGTGCGGTATCAGGAGTCGGCGCGCGGTGCGGACTGTTTCCTGATCCAGAGCCACACGGCGCCCATCAACAAGTGGATCATGGAGCAGTTGATCATGATCGACGCGTTGAAGCGTGCGTCGGCGCGTTCCATCACGGTGATCGTGCCGTTCTACGGTTACGCGCGGCAGGACAAGAAGCACCGTGGGCGTGAACCGATCTCGGCGCGTCTGATCGCGGATCTGATGAAGACGGCGGGTGCGGACCGCATCCTGACGGTGGATCTGCACACGGACCAGATCCAGGGCTTCTTCGACGGCCCGGTGGACCACCTGTTCGCGCTGCCGCTGCTGGCGGACTACGTGGGCGGCAAGGTGGACCGGGACAAGCTGACGGTGGTGTCGCCGGACGCGGGCCGGGTGCGGGTGGCGGACCGGTGGTGCGACCGGCTGGGCGCGCCGCTGGCGATCGTGCACAAGCGGCGCGACAAGGACGTGGCGAACCAGGTGACCGTCCACGAGGTCGTGGGTGAGGTCAAGGGCCGTGTGTGCGTGCTGGTCGACGACATGATCGACACGGGTGGCACGATCTGCGCGGCGGCGGACGCGCTGTTCGCGCACGGCGCCGAGGACGTGATCGTGACGGCGACGCACGGTGTGCTGTCGGGTCCTGCGGCGGACCGGCTGAAGAACTCCCGGGTGGGTGAGTTCGTGTTCACGAACACGCTGCCGACGCCGGGTGAGCTGGGCCGGGACCTGGACAAGCTGACGGTGCTGTCGATCGCGCCGACGATCGCGAGCGCGGTGCGTGAGGTGTTCGAGGACGGTTCGGTGACGAGCCTGTTCGACGAGCAGTAGGTCGTCGCGCGGCGGACCGGGCAGGAACGATCAGGCGGTCGTCGCGCCGACACCGACCGGAGATCGTTTTGGGCGTGGCCTCCCTCGCCGAGTAGACTGCTTCAGTTGCTCGGCGAGGGAGGCCGCGCCCGTTGTCCATCCGCGGGTGTGGCGGTCCGTTATCGACGCGCTCTTCGTAGCAGGCCGTTCGTGGCCGGGTGACCACGTCCGTTGCTATCTCTACGAGGAGTGATCCATATGGCCGAGGTAAAGATCGCCGCCGAGACGCGCACCGAGTTCGGCAAGGGTGCCGCGCGCCGCGTCCGTCGTGACAACAAGGTCCCTGGTGTGCTGTACGGGCACGGTTCCCAGCCGGTGCACCTGACGCTGCCGGGCCACGAGCTGCTGCTGGCGCTGCGCACGCCGAACGTCCTGATCTCGCTGGACATCGACGGCAAGACCAACGAGCTGGCGATCCCGAAGTCGGTCGTGCGTGACCCGCTGAAGGGCTTCCTGGAGCACGTCGACCTGCTGCTGGTCAAGCGTGGCGAGAAGGTCACGGTCGAGATCCCCGTGCAGGCCGAGGGCGAGCTGGCGCCCGGCGGCAACCTGCTGGAGCACGTGCTGGTCGCGCTGCCGGTCGAGGCCGAGGCCACGCACATCCCCGAGTCGGTGACCGTGTCGGTGGAGGGTCTGGAGGCCGGTGCCTCCGTCCACGCCAAGGACATCACGCTGCCGTCGGGCGTGACGCTGGCCGTGGACGAGGACGCGGTGGTCCTCCAGGTGCTGGCCGCGCAGGCGGAGGAGGCCCCCGAGGGCGAGGAGGCCGAGGGCGCAGAGGTCGCCGAGGCCTGATCCCCGCCGTCGTCGTTCTGTCAGCCGCTGTTCCCCCGGGGGACGGCGGCTGGCGCGTATCAAGGAGACATGGACGTGACCACCCCCGCAGGTGCCCCGTGGCTGATCGTCGGCCTGGGCAATCCCGGACCGGAGTACGCGATGAACCGGCACAACGTCGGGTTCATGGTGGCCGATCTGCTGGCCGAGCGGATCGGGGGGAGGTTCAAGCGGGCCGGCAAGGCGCAGGCGCAGGTCGTGGAGGGGCGGATGGGTCCGCCGGGTCCCGCGAACCGGCGGGTGATCCTGGCGAAGCCGATGTCGTACATGAACCTGTCGGGCGGTCCGGTGAACGCGTTGCGGGACTTCTACAAGGTGCCGCTCGCGAACGTGGTGGCGGTCCACGACGAGCTGGACATCGACCCCGGGACGCTGCGGCTGAAGCTGGGCGGCGGGGACAACGGCCACAACGGGCTGAAGTCGATGACGAAGGCGATGGGCGCGGACTACCACCGGGTGCGGTTCGGGATCGGCCGGCCGCCGGGGCGCATGCAGGTGGCGGACTTCGTGCTGAAGGACTTCTCGTCGGCGGAGCGCAAGGAGCTGGACTACTTCGTGGACCGGGCGGCGGACGCGGTGGAGTGTCTGGTGCTCGAGGGTCTCGAGCGGGCGCAGAGTTCGTACAACTCCTGACTTGTCGCCCACGGGAGTTGACCTTTCGTGGGGGCATGGCCAATGATCCCCGCCATGCCTGCCACTGCCTCCTCCTCCCGTCCGGCTCCGGTCGCCGCGCTGCGGTTCGGACGGCTCGCGGCGATGGGCGCGGTCGCCGTGCTCCTGCTGATCGCGGGGGTGTGGGGGTCGTGGCCGGACGCGCAGCTCGTGATGCTGACGAAGGGCCGTGAGCAGGGCACGGTGGCGGTGCGGTCGTGCGACGGGGAGACGTGCACGGGGACGTTCACACCGGCTGCCGGGAGCACGGGCGCGCGGGGGCCGGTGACGGTGGAGAGTTCGGTGGCGGTCCGCAAGGGGCGGACGTACGACGTGGTGGTGCGGCCGGGGACGGGCGAGGCGGTGCGGTCGGGTCCCGGGGGCGTGCTGTACGCGTGGGTGCCGCTCGGGGGCGCGCTGCTGCTGGCGTCGGTGGTGGTCGCGGGCGGGCTGCGGCTGCGGCGGGCGGCGTGGACGCTGGCGGGTGCGGGGTTCGTGCTGCTGACGGCGGCGTTCCTGGCGGTGCAGTAGGCCGCCGGGCGGAGTGCGGGAGACGGCCGTGCCCCCGGGTTCGTGGAACCCGGGGGCACGGCCGTGTCGTGGCGGGGGTCAGCCGGTGTTGCGCAGGCCGGCGGCGACGCCGTTGACGGTGAGCAGCAGGGCGCGGGAGAGCAGCGGGTCGGGCTGGTCACCGGCGGTGGCGGCGTCGCGCTGGCGCTTGAGCAGGGCGACCTGGAGGTAGGAGATCGGGTCGAGGTAGGCGTCGCGGATGGTGAACGTCTGCCTGAGGACGGGCTGGGCGTCGAGGAGTTCGTTCTCGCCGGTGATGCGCAGGACCTCGCGGACGGTGAGTTCGTGTTCGGTGCGGATGGTGTCGAAGACGTGCTTCAGCTCGTCGGGGACGAGGGTGTCGACGTAGTGCTGCGCGATCCTGAGGTCGGTCTTCGCGAGGGTCATCTCGACGTTGGAGATGAAGTTGCGGAAGAAGTGCCACTGTTCGTGCATCTCGTCGAGGACGCTGTCGAGGCCGGCCTCGCGCAGGGCCTTGAGGCCGGAGCCGACGCCGAACCAGCCGGGGACGATCTGCCGGGACTGGGTCCAGCCGAACACCCAGGGGATGGCCCGCAGGCCGTCGAGGCCGGCGCCCGAGTCGGGCCGCCGGGAGGGCCGGGAGCCGAGGTGCAGGTCGGCGAGCTGGTCGACGGGGGTGGACGCGAAGAAGTACGAGGGCAGGTCGGGGTCGTCGACGAGCCGGCGGTAGGCGGCGTGGGCGGCGTCGGAGACGACGTCCATGGCGGCGTCCCAGCGGGCCAGTGCCTCGACGGACTGCCGGGGGGCGGTGTGCAGGGCGGACGCCTGGAGGGTGGCGGCGACGGTGAGTTCGAGGTTCTCGCGGGCCAGGGAGGGCACGAGGTACTTGTCGGAGATGACCTCGCCCTGCTCGGTCACCTTGATCTCGCCCTCCAGGGTTCCCCAGGGCTGGGCGAGGATGGCGTCGTGGGAGGGGCCGCCGCCGCGGCCGACGGTGCCGCCGCGGCCGTGGAAGAGGCGCAGCCGGACGCCGTAGCGGTGGGCGACGTCGCGCAGGCGGCGCTGGGCGCGGTGGATCTCCCACTGGCTGGTGGTGATGCCGCCGAACTTGGAGGAGTCGGAGTAGCCGAGCATGACCTCCTGGACGTCGCCGCGCAGGGCGACCAGCCGCCGGTAGGAGGGGTCGGAGAGCATGTCCTCCAGGATGGTGTCGGCGGCCTTGAGTTCGTCGGTGGTCTCCAGGAGGGGGACGATGCCGATGGTGGCCCAGCCGGCGTGGAGGTCGACGAGTCCGGCCTCGCGGGCGAGGACGGCGGCGGCGAAGACGTCGTCGGCGCCCTGGCACATGGAGATGATGTAGGACTCGATGACCTCGGGTCCGAAGATCTCCAGGGCGCGCTTGACGGTCCGGAAGACGCCGAGGGTCTTGGCGCCGGCCGCGTCGACGGGGGCGGGGCTCGGGGCGAGGGGCCGGCGGGAGCGCAGTTCCTTCGCGAGGAGCCGGGCGCGGTAGTCGCGGGGCATGTCGGCGTAGCGCCAGGACTCCTCGCCGAGGCGGTCGAAGAGCTGGCCGAGGGCGTGGTGGTGGGCGTCGGCGTGCTCGCGGACGTCCATGGTGGCGAGCTGGAGGCCGAAGGCGGCGAGGGTGCGGATGGTGCGGCCGAGGCGGCCGTCGGCGAAGAGGCCGCCGCGGTGGGCGCGCAGGGAGGTCTGGATGAGGGTGAGGTCGCGCAGGAGTTCGGCGGTGCCGAGGTAGTCGCGGCCTTCCTCGTGGGGGGTGTTGCGGGCGAGGCGCTGCTTGGTGTTGGCGAGCTTCTGCCGGATGCAGGTGGCCTTGAGCCGGTAGGGCTCCTCGGCGTTGAGGCGCTTGTAGCGGGGGCTGATCTCGGGCAGGAGTTCGAGGTCGGTGCGCAGCGATTCGAGGAGTTCCTCGGTGGCGCCCGTGTAGCGGATGGAGTTGGACAGGAAGCCGCGCAGTTCGTCGACGGTGTCCAGCGCGTCGTTGATGCCGTGTTCGTGCTGGAGGATGAGGACGTCCCAGGTCACCTCGGGGGTGACGTTGGGGTTGCCGTCGCGGTCGCCGCCGATCCAGGTGCCGAAGGTGAGCGGGCGGGTGTCGTCGGGGAGGTGGACGCCGACGCGTTCGAGCTCGGCGGTCAGGTCCTCCAGGACGTCGCCGACGGCGCCGGCGTGCAGCTCGTCGAGGTAGTAGATGGCGTTGCGGGCCTCGTCGGCGGGTTCGGGGCGTACGACGCGCAGTTCGTCGGTCTGCCAGACGAGGTCGATGTTCTCGGCGAGGCGGGTGTCGAGGCGGCGGCGGTCGGCCTCGGTGACGGGGGTCTCCAGGAGCGCGGCGATGCGCCGGAGCTTGTTGAGGACGGACCGGCGGGCGGCCTCGGTGGGGTGCGCCGTGAACACCGGGCGAACGTTGAGGTGCTGGACGGTCTGGCGCAGGTGCTCGGGGTCGGCGTCCTTGAGGCGGTCGGCGGTGCGGGCGAGCAGACCGCCCTCGGCCGCGCGGCGGGCGCGCAGCTCGCGGCCGCGGTGGACCTGTTCGGTGACGTTGGCGAGGTGGAAGTAGGTGGAGAAGGCGCGGACCAGCTTGGCGGCGGTCTCCAGTTCGGTTCCGCGCAGCAGTTCGGCGGCGGCTTCGCCGTCCTCGCGGGTGAGGCGGCGGACCTTCTCGACGAGTTCGAGCAGCTCGGGGCCCTCCTGCCTCACGAGGGTCTCGCCGAGGAGGTCACCCAGTCGCCGGATGTCGGCGCGCAGCTCGCTGCTGGTCGTGGTGGTCTGGTCGTCGGCACTGCTCACAGGTGCGGCTCCTTGCAGTGTTGAAGCTCGTCTGGGAGGGAACCCGGACGGTGGCCCGCGGCGGCTGCCGCATAGGGGCCGGGCATCCGGGAAGAAATCAGAGCGGACCGCGCTGTCCGACCGACTCCAAGGATAGGTGTCCATGCGGACGCGCTGGCTATGGGCTCTTGCCGCCGGACGGCGCACTGACATACTTACGACGCCGTAGGTTACGGAACCGTAGGGATGTCGGTTCGGAGTTCCGCTCGGTTCCGGTGGCCCGGTGTCCCTCTCCCCCGACCCTCGATCCCACAGGGGACGCGCATGAGCACGAGTTCAGATGTGATCGACGACGCCCCGAAGTCGACCGACTCCTCTCTTCCCTCCGCGACGCTGGGCGGCGAGCAGAAGCGCTCGATCGAGCAGATCACGCTGCTGCTGTTCATCGTCGTCCCGTTCCTCGCGCTGGTGGCGGCGGTGCCGCTGGCGTGGGGCTGGGGGGTGAGCTGGCTCGACGTCGGGCTGCTGGTCTTCTTCTACTTCCTCGGCTGCCACGGCATCACGATCGGTTTCCACCGCTACTTCACCCATGGTTCGTTCAAGGCCAGGCGGCCCCTGCGGATCGCGTTGGCGATCATGGGGTCGATGGCGGTGGAGGGTCCGCTGGTGCGCTGGGTGGCCGACCACCGCAAGCACCACAAGTTCTCCGACGCGGAGGGTGACCCGCATTCGCCGTGGCGGTTCGGGGAGACGGTCCCGGCGCTGATGAAGGGCCTGTGGTGGGCGCACATCGCCTGGATGTTCGACGAGGAGCAGACGCCCCAGGAGAAGTACGCGCCGGACCTGATCAAGGACCGGGCGATCCGGACGATCTCCCGGCAGTTCATCTGGTGGACGGCGCTGTCGCTGCTGCTGCCGCCGCTGATCGGCGGGCTGGTGACGATGTCCTGGTGGGGCGCGTTCACGGCGCTCTTCTGGGGGTCACTCGTCCGGGTGGCGTTGCTGCACCACGTGACGTGGTCGATCAACTCGATCTGCCACGCGGTGGGCAAGCGGCCGTTCAAGTCGCGGGACCGGTCGGGCAACGTGTGGTGGCTGGCGGTGCTGTCGTGCGGCGAGTCCTGGCACAACCTGCACCACGCGGACCCGACGTCGGCGCGGCACGGTGTGGAGCGGGGCCAGGTGGACTCGTCGGCGCGGATCATCCGCTGGTTCGAGATGCTCGGCTGGGCGTACGACGTGCGCTGGCCGTCACGCTCGCGTATCGATTCGCGTCGCAACACCGGGGAAGGCGACTCCCGGCGGGGGGCGGAGAGCGCGAAGGCGGCATGATTGACGGCGTGGCGACCGATCCCAGCAGCACCCCCAGCAACGAGAAGCCGCGGCGGGCCCGTCGCACCCGGATGACCGGTGCGGAGCGCCGCCAGCAGCTGCTGGAGATCGGTCGCACCCTCTTCGCCGCGAAGGGGTTCGAGGGCACCTCGGTGGAGGAGATCGCGGCGAAGGCCGGGGTGTCCAAGCCGGTGGTGTACGAGCACTTCGGCGGCAAGGAGGGGCTGTACGCGGTGGTGGTGGATCGCGAGATGCGCCGGCTGCTGGACATGGTGACGAGTTCGCTGACGGCGGGGCATCCGCGGGAGCTGTGCGAGCAGGCGGCGTTCGCGCTGCTCGACTACATCGAGGAGTACACGGACGGGTTCCGCATCCTGGTCCGTGATTCGCCGATCCCGCAGTCGACGGGGTCGTTCGCGTCGCTGATCTCGGACATCGCCACCCAGGTGGAGGACATCCTGGGGCGCGAGTTCAAGAGCCGCGGCTTCGATCCGAAGCTGGCTCCGCTGTACGCGCAGGCGCTGGTGGGGATGGTGGCGCTGACGGGGCAGTGGTGGTTGGACGTGCGCCGCCCGAAGAAGGCGGAGGTGGCCGCGCACCTGGTGAACCTGGCGTGGCACGGTCTGGACGGGCTGGAGCCGAAGCCGCGGCTGATAGGCCACCGCAAGTCCTAGCGGCCGAGGGGCCGCCGCGAGTCCTGGGGGACGGGTTCGAGGAACTCCAGGCGGTTGCCGACCGGGTCGGCGCAGTAGAAGCGGCGGTGGCCGGGGAGGTCGTGATCCCAGGTGACGGGGGTGCCGTCGGCCGTGAGCCGGGCGGCGAGGCCGTCGATGCCGGTGACACGGAGCCCGGGGTGGGCCTGGCGGGCGGGGCGGTAGCCGTCCTCGACACCGATGTGCAGGTGGACGCTCCCGGCGTGGAACCAGCAGCCGCCGCGGACCGCGAGGGCGGGCGGCTTGGGCACCTCGGTCATGCCGAGGGTCCCGGCGTAGAAGCGGCGCAGCAGGTCCTCGGTGCCGGGCGGGGCGGCGAGCTGGACGTGGTCGACGGCGGTGAGCGCGGTGCGCATCGTCAGCCCTCCTTCACGGCGACGGCGAACAGCCGGCGGAAGGGCAGGACGGTGCCGTGGTCGGCGGCGGGGTAGGCCCCGCGGAGCAGGTCGCGGTATTCGGCGACGAAGGCGTCGCGGGCCCCGGGGTCGTCGGCGAGGGCGGTGAGGACGGGGCGCAGTCCGGTGCCCCTGACCCAGTCGAGGACGGGGTCCTGGCCGGTCAGGACGTGGAGGTAGGTGGTCTGCCAGACGTCGGTGGCGCAGCCGAGGCGGGTGAGCCGGTCGAGGTAGGTGGCGGCGGGGTGGACGGAGTCCTCGTGGCGCAGGACGTCGCCGAGGCGGGGTTTCCAGCGGGGGGTGGCGGCGAGTTCGCGCATGAGGGTGTGCAGGGGCGCGTCGATGTTGTCCGGCACCTGGAAGGCGAGGGTGCCGCCGGGGGCGAGGGCGTCGAGCCAGACGGGGAGGGCGTCGAGGTGCCCGGGGACCCACTGGAGGGCGGCGTTGGAGACGATCAGGTCGTACGTCGTCGAGGGCGTCCAGTCGCGCAGGTCGGCGTGGGCGAAGTCGAGGGTGCCGCCGCCGGGGGTGGGGCCGGCGTGTTCGGTGAGGGCCCGGTCGAGCATGGCGGGCGAGTTGTCGTAGCCGGTGACGTGGGCGGTGGGCCAGCGGGCGGTGAGGTGGGTGGTGACGTTGCCGGGGCCGCAGCCGAGGTCGGCGATGCGGGGCGGGTCGCCGGGGAGGCGGGGGACGCGGGCGAGGAGGTCGGCGAAGGGGCGGGCGCGGTGGTCCGCGTGGCGGAGGTACTGGGCGGGGTCCCAGGTCGGTGAGGTCATGTCGTCCACCTTCCCAGCATGATTATCTCGACGTCAAGAGAGTCGACGTCAAGATATTCCATGTCAAGAGACTTCACATCGACACAACCACTACACTGATCGCCATGGAGGACGAGGTCGATCGGCTGGTCGCTGCGTGGCGCCGGGAGCGCCCTGACCTCGACGTGGAACCGCTCGAGGTGCTCAGCCGGGTGAGCAGGCTGGCCCGGCATCTGGACCGGGCGCGCCGGCTGGCCTTCGCGGAGCACCAGCTGGAGCCGTGGGAGTTCGACGTGCTGACCGCGCTCAGGCGCGCGGGATCGCCGTACCAGCTCTCACCGGGGCAACTGCTGACACAGACGCTCGTCACGTCCGGCACGATGACGAACCGGATCGACCGGCTGGCCAAGAAGGGCCTCGTGGAGCGGCTGCCCGACCCGAGCGACCGGCGGGGGGTGCTCGTCCGGCTGACGGAGGAGGGCCAGGACCGCGCGGACCAGGCCCTGGCCGGGCTGCTGGACCAGGAGCGGGCGATCCTCGCGGAGCTCTCCCGGGCCCAGCGCAGCGAACTCGCCGCCCTCCTGCGCCAGCTGACGGCCCCCTTCGACAACATCCCGAACTGACCCGCCCGAGCCCATCCACCCGAGCCCATCCGCCCGAATCGACCTGCCCGAGCCCGTCCGTCCGAGCCCATCCGCCCGAACCGACCCGCCCGAGCCGGTCTTTCCCCGCCGACCCGTCCGAACCGACCTGCCCGAGCCGCACCTTCCGCGCCGGCCTGCCCGAGCCGCACCTTCCGCGCCGACTCGTCCGAAACCGACCTGCCCGGGGCCGCCCCCGCCGGAGACGCCCCGTCAGGCCGTGTTGGGCTGTTGCGGGGTGATGCGGGACGTGGGGGTCAGGTCGGCCGGGCCCACGCCGGCCCTGCGGGCCAGGGCGACCGCGGCGAGGGTGGAGTGGACGCCGAGCTTGCCGAGGACGTTCTGCATGTGGGTGCGCACCGTGTGCGGGGAGAGGAACAGCCGCTCGGCGACGGCCTTGCGGCCGAGCCCGGCGACCATGCACCGCAGCACCTCCCGCTCCCGCGGCGTCAGCGACTCCACCAGCCGCTCGCTCTCGGTGCGGTGCCTGCGTGCGGCCGTGAGCTCCCGCAGCACCCCGGTGAGCAGCGCCGGCGGCAGGTGCGTCTCGTCGCGCAGCACCCCCCGGATGACGGTGAGCAGCCGGGACAGCGAGCAGTCCTTGGCGACCCAGCCGGAGGCACCGGCCTGGAGCGCGAGCGCCGCCCGCCGCGGGTCGTCCTTCTCGGCGAGGACCACCGTCCGCACCCCCGGCTGGGCCGAACGCACCCCCGCCACCAGCGAGATGCCGTCGACCAGCACCTCCTCGTTGCCCTCCCGCACCGGCACGGCGGGCCGGGCGGCGGGCACGTGACCGCCGAGGTCGGCGTCGACGAGCAGCACGTCGAAGCGGCGCCCCTCGCCGACCGCCCGTTCCAGGCAGCGCAACGCCGCCGGACCGCTGCCGGCCGCGGACACCTCGACGTCGGGCTCGGCCGCCAGCGCGGCGGCCAGTGACTCGGCGAAGATGCGGTGGTCGTCGACGACGAGGACTCGGATACGAACCATGAAACCCCCTTCCCCTGGCTCTCCACGAGCAGGGGATACCCCAAGGTCCGGAGAACGACGACCGTGCGCGGACTCGGCACCCGCGGATGACGGAACCGCACGGCCGCCGCCGTGCAGACACTGCTACCCCCACCGCGGGTGTCGAACCCGGCTGTCTCGCCCCCTGATGAGCACCGGCCCCCACCGGCACTGTTCATCAGAGTACGGACGGGGGCCCGGAGCGGAAGCGGATTTGCAGAACTGGCCGTCCGTCGCGTTTATGGTGTGCCGCATGTTTCGTATTGAGACGGAAGTCGACAAGGCGAAGCGCGATCTTCTCCGCTCCCGGCTGCTGGAGACCAACATGGCGGCCTCCCCCGTGCTGCGCGCCCTGCGCGGAACCCCGGGCGAACGCGAACTCCCGCTGCACGTCTGGGCGTCGGACGCGGCCGGTGACCTCGCGGGCGGCCTGGTCGGCCACACCTGGACGACCTGGCTGCACGTGACCTATCTGTGGGTGGCCGGCGTCCACCGCGGCGCGGGCCTCGGCAGTCGGCTGCTCGCGGAGGCGGAACGCGTCGCCCGCGACGAACGGGGCTGCGCGGCCGTGCGGTTGGAGACCTGGGACTTCCAGGCGCCGGACTTCTACCGCGGGCAGGGGTACGAGGTGGCCTGTGTGATCGAGGACTACCCGCCGGGCCTGACCGAGTACACGATGACCAAGCGGTTCGACCGGCACCGGCCCCCCGGGAGACCGTGAGCCCGGGGGCCGTACCCGCGTGGGAGCCGCGTCCGCGCGGACGCTGCACGGCCCCGCACGCGGGTGCGTGCGGGGCCGTGTCCCGGCGGCGCCGGACGGTCAGGTCGCCCGGTGGGCGCCAGGTCCAGGGACCGCCTCGAAGACGCGCGGCGCCCGGAACCCGGCCGCCGCGAAGGCCTCCTCGACGGACTTGGTGATCGCCTCGACGTCCGTGGCCTCCGCGAGCACGATCGCCGAGCCGCCGAAGCCGCCGCCCGTCATCCGGGCGCCCAGCGCGCCCGCGGCCAGGGCCGTGTCGACGACCAGGTCCAGCTCGGGGCAGGAGATGCGGAAGTCGTCGCGCAGCGAGGCGTGGCCCTCGGTCAGCACCGGGCCGATCTCCCGCGTCCCGCCCGACTCCAGGAGCGCGACGACGCGTTCGACACGCTGGTCCTCGGTCACCACGTGCCGCACCAGCCGCCGTACCTCCTCGTCGTCGCCCAGCCGCTCCAGGGCCGCGTCGAGGCCGTCGTAGGGCACGTCCCGCAGCGCGTCCACGCCGAGCAGGGCCGCGCCCTTCTCGCAGCCGGCGCGGCGCTTGCCGTACTCGCCGTCGCTGTGGGCGTGCTTGACGCGGGTGTCGACGACCAGCAGGCGCAGGCCCTCGGCGGCCAGGTCGAAGGGGATCTGGCGCTGCGAGAGGTCACGGGTGTCGAGGAACAGCGCGTGGCCCTCCTCGCAGCAGGCCGACGCGGTCTGGTCCATGATCCCGGTGGGCGCCCCGACGTACACGTTCTCCGCGCGCTGGCACAGACGGGCCAGCCGCCAGCGCTGGAGACCGAGGTCGTACAGGTCGTTGAGGGCGAGGGCGACGACGACCTCCAGGGCCGCCGAGGAGGACAGGCCCGCGCCGGTCGGCACGGTCGACGCCAGATGGACGTCGGCGCCGGTCACCGCGTGCCCCGCCTCGCGCAGCGCCCAGACGACGCCCGCCGGGTACGCCGTCCAGCCGCGGTCGCTCTCGGGGGCGAGGTCGTCAAGGGACAGCTCCACGACGCCGCCCTCGACGTCCGCCGAGTGCAGCCGCAGCACGCCGTCCGTGCGCCGCGCGACCGCGGCGGTCGTCACGTGCGGCAGGGCGAACGGCATGACGAAGCCGTCGTTGTAGTCGGTGTGCTCACCGATCAGGTTGACCCGGCCGGGCGCCGACCACACGCCCTCCGGCTCGCTCCCGTACAGCTCGACGAAGGCGTCCCGCACCTGCTGTGCCCCCACTTACCGCTCCTCTGCGATGTTCTGCGCGAACTCCCACGCGTCCGCGACGATCCCCGCGAGGTCCGCGCGGGTCGGGTTCCAGCCCAGCTTCTCGCGGGCGGCGTCGGCGGAGGCGACCAGCACCGCCGGGTCGCCTCCGCGGCGCGGCGCCACGACCTCGGGGACGGGGTGGCCGGTCACCCGGCGCACGGTCTCGACGACCTCGCGCACGGAGAAGCCGTTGCCGTTGCCGAGGTTGCAGATGAGGTGCTCGCCCGGGGCGGCGGCCTCGACCGCCAGCAGATGGGCCTGGGCGAGGTCGGCGACGTGGATGTAGTCGCGCACGCAGGTGCCGTCGGGGGTGGGGTAGTCGTCGCCGTAGACCGAGATGGCGTCGCGGCGGCCCTGGGCGACCTGGAGGACGAGCGGGATGAGGTGCGACTCGGGGTCGTGCCGCTCGCCGTGGGCACCGTAGGCGCCCGCCACGTTGAAGTAGCGCAGGGACACCGCGCCCAGGCCGTGGGCGACGGCCTCGCCGGTGATCATGTGGTCGACGGCGAGCTTGGAGGCGCCGTAGGGGCTGGTGGGCCTCGTGGGCGCGGTCTCGACGATCGGGACCTGCTCCGGCTCGCCGTAGGTGGCGGCCGTGGAGGAGAAGACGAGCCGGCGCACGCCCGCCTCGCGCATCGCGGCGAGCAGCGCCATGGTGCCGCCGACGTTGTTGTCCCAGTACTTCTCGGGCTTCACGACCGACTCGCCGACCTGCGAGAACGCCGCGAAGTGCAGCACGCCGTCGTAGGAGGGGTCGAGCCACTTGGCGGCGTCGCGGATGTCGCCCTCGACGAACGCGGCCCCGGCCGGCACGCCCTCCCGGAACCCCGTGGAGAGGTTGTCCAGCACCGTGACCTCGTGCCCGGCCTCCAGCAGGTGCTGGGCCACCACACTGCCGACGTAGCCCGCGCCACCGGTGACCAGATACTTCCCGCTCATGAACTCGCTACCTCTCGAAGTCGCTCGGCCGCGCGCTCCGGCGGCACGTCGTTGATGAACACGCCCATGCCGGACTCGGAGCCCGCGAGGAACTTCAGCTTGCCGGAAGTCCGGCGGATGGTGAAAAGCTCGAGGTGGAGCGCGAAGTCGTCACGGTTCACGCCCTCGAACTCCTCCAGCGTCCCGAACGGTGCCTGGTGCCAGGCGGCGATGTAGGGCGTGGGGGGCTCGCCCTCTCCGAAGATACGGTCGAAGCGCCTCAGGAGTTCCAGGTAGAGGCGGGGGAACTCGGCGCGCGCCGCCTCGTCGAGCGCGAGCAGGTCGGGCACGCGCCGCTTGGGGTACAGGTGGACCTCGTACGGCCAGTGCGCCGCGTACGGCACGAAGGCCACCCAGTGTTCACCCTCCAGGACGATCCGCTCGCCCGCGAGTTCACGTGCCACGACGGCGTCGAAGAGGTTCTCCCCGCCGGTCGCCTCCTGGTGTGCCGCGAGGGAGCGCAGCATCAGCGCGGTGCGGGGGGTGGTGAAGGGGTAGGCGTAGATCTGGCCGTGGGGGTGACCGAGCGTCACACCGATCTCCTCGCCGCGGTTCTCGAAGCAGAACACCTGCTCCACGGAGGGGAGATGGGACAGCTCGGCGGTGCGGTCGGTCCACGCGTCGAGGACCAGCCGGGCCTGCTCCTCGCCGAGGTCGGCGAAGGACGCGTCGTGGTCGGAGGTGAAGCAGACGACCTCGCAGCGGCCCGAGTCGCCGGCCAGGGAGGGGAAACGATTCTCGAAGACCACGACGTCGTACGAGGAGTCGGGGATCTCGCTCAGCCGGTCGCCCCGCGTGGGGCACAGCGGGCACTGGTCGGCCGGGGGGTGGTACGTGCGGCCCTGCCGGTGCGAGGCGATCGCGACGCTGTCGCCGAGCAGCGCGTCCCGGCGGATCTCGGAGCGGGTGACCGTGGCCTCCAGCGGGCGTCGGTCGACCGCGTCGCGCACGGTGTCGTCGCGCAGGTCGTAGTAGATCAGCTCACGACCGTCGGCCAGCCGGGTCGAGGTCCTCTTCACGCCGGACTCCTCTACGTACGCACCCAATCAATCAACACAATCAAACATAACAGACCAGATTCCATCCCTCCCCTGCCCATCACAATCCAACAAAGAACACCAGCAGAAGTGTTCAATCACTGAAGGCGGAGGCATAGGTTCCGCACCGGATCAGTTCGCGCAACGAAGCGGGTACTCATGGAAACCCCCACACACATGTCCCCCTATCTCGCGGAAGGGCTACGGCTCCCCACCAACGGCCTGGACTACACGATCCTGGCGATCTACTTCGTCGTCGTGCTCGGCATCGGCTTCGCGGCCCGCCGCTCGGTGAAGACCAGCCTCGACTTCTTCCTCTCCGGGCGCTCGCTGCCCGCCTGGATCACCGGTCTCGCGTTCATCTCGGCGAACCTGGCGGCCACCGAGATCCTGGGCATGGCGGCCAACAGCGCCCAGTACGGCGCCTACACCGTGCACTGGTACTGGATCGGCGCCATCCCGGCCATGGTCTTCCTCGGCCTGGTGATGATGCCCTTCTACTACGGCAGCAAGGTCCGCTCGGTCCCCGAGTTCCTGCTGCTGCGCTTCGACAGGGCCGCCCATCTGCTGAGTTCGATCCTGTTCGCCTTTGCCGCCATCCTGATCGCCGGTGTGAACCTGTACGCGCTGGCGATCGTGGTGGAGGCCCTGCTGGGCTGGCCGCAGTGGGTGGCCATCGTGGTCGCCGGCTTCTTCGTGCTGGCGTACATCACCCTCGGCGGTCTGTCGTCCGCGATCTACAACGAGGTGCTCCAGTTCTTCGTGATCCTGGCGGCCCTCATCCCGATCACCATGCTCGGTCTGAAGAAGGTCGGCGGCTGGGGCGGTCTGACCGACAAGCTCACCGCGACCCACGGGCAGGACTTCACCACCGCCTGGGGCGGCACCGGCATCGGCAGCGTCAACCCGCTGGGCGCCAACTGGCTGACCATCGTGCTCGGCCTCGGCTTCGTGCTCTCCTTCGGCTACTGGACGACCAACTTCGCCGAGGTGCAGCGCGCCCTGTCCGCGAAGAACCTCTCGGCCGCCCAGCGCACCCCGCTGATCGCCGCCTACCCGAAGATCTTCATCGTCTTCCTGGTGATGATCCCGGGCCTGGTCGCCGCCGCGCTGGTCCCGAAGATCGGCACCGCGGGCTCGGACCTCCAGTACAACGACGCGATCCCGTACCTCATGCAGGAGTTGCTGCCCAACGGTGTGCTCGGCATCGCGGTGACCGGTCTGCTCGCCGCCTTCATGGCCGGCATGGCGGCCAACGTGTCGTCGTTCAACACGGTGTTCACCACGGACATCTGGGCCAAGTACGTCGTCAAGGACCGCGAGGACGGCTACTACGTGCGCTTCGGACGGCTCATCACGGCGATCGGCGTGCTCGCCTCGATCGGCACGGCGTTCCTCGCGTCGTCGTTCTCGAACATCATGAGCTACCTCCAGACGCTGTTCTCCTTCTTCAACGTGCCGATGTTCGTCGTCTTCATCGTCGGCATGTTCTGGAAGCGCGCGTCCGCCAAGTCCGGCTTCTGGGGCCTGCTCGCGGGCACCACCGCCGCGATGATCAACTACTTCGTCCTCTACAAGCAGGACGTCATCGGCATCCCGTCCGACCAGGGCGCCAACTTCGTCTCCGCGATCGCGGGCTTCGTCGCGGGCGCGGTCGTCATGGTCGTCGTGTCGCTGTTCACCAGCCCCAAGCCGGCGGAGGACCTCCAGGGCCTCGTCTACGGCACCCGCTCCCCCGGTATGGCCGAGGCCCCGGCCGCGGGCGACGACGCCTGGTACCGCAAGCCGGCCCTGCTGGGCTGGGGCGCCGTGATCATCGCGGCCGCTTGCTACATCCCGTTCTCGCTGTGACGCGGGAGGATGGAGAGACCATGAACGAGCACCACGGATACTCCGAGCGAGACGTCCAGCGGGAGGTCAGCGAACTCGAGGAGAAGTCCGCGACCGCCGCCCGCATCTTCGACCTGCGCCGCATCATCGGCGGGCTGTTCGTCCTCTACGGCGTCATCGTGACGATCACCGGCATCACCGACTCCCAGGCCGAGATCGACAAGGCCCAGGGCATCAACATCAACCTGTGGACGGGCATCGGCATGCTCCTCCTCGGGCTGTTCTTCCTGGCCTGGCTGAAGCTGCGCCCCACTCCCCCGCCGGTCCCCGCGGAGACGGAACCGCAGGACGGACCGGCGAAGTGACCGCACGCACGCCGGAGCGCAGCCCTGACCGCACGCCGGGCCGCACGCCGGACCGCACGCCGGCCGGCCCCGCGACCCGGCACTGACGGCACGGCTCCCGAGGGGCCGGAGCGCCTACCGCTCCGGCCCCTCCGCCGGATACGGGCGCGGTCCCGGACCGGACGGCGGGCCCGCCCGGTCCAGCAGCCCCGTGCGCGCGGCGAGCGCCGCCGCCTCCAGTCGGGAGCCCACCCCCAGTTTCATGAGGACCCGCTGGACATGGGTCCTGGCCGTGGACGGGGCGATGCCCATGCCGGCCGCGATCAGCCGGGTGTCCTCGCCGTCGGCGACCCTGACCAGCACCTCCACCTCCCGCGGGGTGAGCATCTGGAGCAGCCGCTGACCCTCGTCGTCGGGCTGGGCCGCGGGATTCAGCAGTTCGCCGAACGCGCCCTGGAGCAGTTGCGGTGCGACGGCCGCCTCTCCCGCCCTGGCCTTCATGATCGCCCGCTCGACGCCCTCGATCCGCTCGTCGTGCCGTACGTACCCCGCCGCCCCGGCCGCGAAGGCCGCCGCGATCCCGCGCGGCGAGGGCACAGGACCCAGGACCAGCACCGCCACCTGCGGCCGCTCCCGCTTGATCCGCACCACCGGGTCGAAGACCCCCGGCTCGGCCGGCGCCGCCGTGCCCAGCAGGCACACCTCGGGCGCGCGGGCGATCACCAGCTCGGCCGCGCCCGCGGCCGGAGCCGCCGCCGCGAGCACCCGGTGTCCGCGCAGTTTCAGCGCCGAGGCCAGCGCCTCGGCGAGCAACCGGTGGTCGTCGACCACCATGAGCCGCACTCCCACAGAGCAACCCCCCAGTCCCCCCAATGGATGCCCCACTATGGATGCCCACTGGTCCGCGTGGACAGAGGGCCCCCGGCACCTCCGCCTTCATGCCCCCGGAAGCTACACGCTTGTTCGACGTTGCGCTGCCCCTACTGATGAGAAGTGCCCCGGATCGGAGGAATCTCAGGGTTTTCTTGCTTTCGCGGGTGATGAGCGGTACGCGCACGGCTCCGCCCCTGAGCAGGGACGGAGCCGTCACGGCGAGGGGCGCGGCCGGTCAGCCGCCGGCGCCGAACGCGACCACCAGGTACTCGTCGCCGGACGAGGTCTGCCGCTTGCTGGCGAAGACCGCGGACATGTAGAGGCGGCCCTCGGCGTAGCGGATCTCGGCGTACTCCGGCAGCATGCCGGTCTCCGCGTCCCGCACCGACTCGGTCGCCGGGTTCTCCAGCAGCCTGGTCTCCTTGAACGAGCCGCCGTCGATGCTGACGATCTGGCCGCCCTTGTCGTAGGGCGGGCGCTTGTACGCGAGCAGGTTGCCGCCGTCCATGCGCAGCGGGGAGATCGTGTAGCCGTCGCCCGCGTCGGCGCGCTGGCCGGTCTGCTTCCCGGTGGCCAGGTCGAAGGCGACGATCTCGTTGGTCCTGCTGTACTTGCCGTCGCCGTCGTGCTCCTCGGTCGGCACGTACAGCCGGTCGCCGCCGACGACGATCTCCTTGCAGTACTCGATGCGGGAGATGCCGTCGCAGCGGCCGCCGAATTCGTCGCCCGGCGCGGAGATGCGGGCGCGCAGGCCGCCCGTCCTGTTGTCGATGGAGAAGTAGTCCGAGATGCCGCTGCCGTCGCCGGCGCTGTCGCCGACGTCGGCGGCCACGACCAGCGGGTCCGTCGAGACCACGGCGGCGTACTCGATGCCCGTGGCCATCTTGTACTCGGAGATCACCTTCCCGGACTTCGGGTCGATGGTCTGGATGTGCAGCTGACGGCTGTCGTACGTGCCGCACTTGCGGACCGCCACCAGCTTCGCACCGCCGCCGTACCCGGCGTCGTAGCAGGTGTCGGCCGGCTTGGGCTGCCACAGCGACTTGCCGGTGGAGAGGTCGAAGGCGGCGCCGCCGCTGGTGCTGCCGACCGCCACGGTGTCCTGGGCGATCGTGACGTTGTCGAGGTTGATCGGGGTGTCACCGGACCGGACCGTCTTCGTCCAGAGCCTGGCGCCCGCGTCGAGGTCGATCACGGCGATCTGGCTGCACCCGGCCGAGGAGTTCTTCTGCGGCATCTTCGGCTGGAAGACCACGGCCGTCCTGTGGTCGGCCGTGACGTGGTCGGTGACCGTGCAGACCGGGCCGGGCAGCGGGATCGTCCACAGCCTGGTGCCCTTGGCGGGGTCGTAGCCGACGATCTGCGCGACGCCGGCCTTGGCGTACACCTTGTCGGTCAGCCAGGAGCCGGAGGTGACGACCGTGTCGTCCACCTTGGGCATCGGGACCTGGAAGAGGACCTTGGAGGCGGGGTCGGAGGGCACCTTCTCCTTTCCGCCCGTGGAGGTGCCGCCGCCGCTGTCGCCCTTGGTGTCCTGGCCTCCTGTGGTGCCGCCGGAGCCGGCGGTGGTGTCCTTCTTGCCGTCCTGGCCGTCGCCCGAGCCCTTCGCGTACCAGATGCCGCCGCCCACGATCAGCGCGATCGCGACGACCGCCGCGACGATGATGACCAGCTGCGCCCTGGACTTCGCGGGCCCGCCGGGCATACCGGGCTGCGGCTGCATCGGCACGGTGGGCTGCCCCGGGTAGCCGTACCCGGGCCGGCCGTAGGCCGTCGGCTGGGCGTACGGGTTGGGTTGCTGGCCCGGGTAGCCGTAGCCCTGGGGCTGCGGGGGCGCACCCTGCGGATATCCGTATCCGGGGGGCGGGGACGGCGGGGTCTGGGGGCCGGTGCCCTGCGGGGGCTGCTGCGGGTAGCCGTATCCCGGCTCCGGCGACTTGGCGAAGTCCGGCGGACCGACCGGGGGTTGGGGAGCCCCGAAGCCCGGCTGACCGCCCTGCGGAGGCTGCGGAGCCCCGAAACCGCCCTGCTGCGGGGGCTGTTGGGCAGGGGGTTGGGGTGCGGGGGGCTGGTGCGGCGCGGGCTGCCCGGGGACCGGGGGCTGCTGGGCGGGGGGTTGGGGCGCCGACGGCTGTTGCGCGGGCTGCTCGGGGGCCGGAGGCTGCTGCGGGGCCGGGGGCTGGGGTGCCGACGGCTGCGGGGCGGGCGGCTCGGGGGTGGGCGGTTGCTGGGGTGGCTGGTCCTGGGGCGGGCCGAAGCTTCCCTGCTGCGGGGGCTGGTCGGGCGGCTGGGTCATGGCGGGCTACCTCTGGAGAGCGCTCGGGGACGGCGGTGACGATGTGGAGGGGCCGGGCGGCCTCACTTGCCGTAGGCGAGCATCAGCTTCTCCTTCGTGTCGTCGTTGCCGGTCAGCCGGGTGGAGGAGATGTAGAGACGCCCGTCGACCCAGTCGACGTCACCGTCGTAGAAGCCGCCCTCGATCCGCGCGGCACCCTCCGGGTTCTGCATCAGCCGGACCGGCTGGTGGCCCGAGCCCGTGGTCGGGATCGACACGACCTGGCCGCCCGCGTCGTAGGTCGGCTCGACGTACGCCACGAGGTGACCGCCGTCGGTCTTCAGCGGCGTCATCTTCTCGTCCGCGGGCGACTTGACCCGCCACTTCTCCTTGCCGTCGGCGAGGCCGATCGCCACGATCTCGTTGGCGCCGCTCGTCGCGTCGGTCGGCAGATAGAGGGTGTCGGCGTCGACCACGACACCGCTGCACCCCTGGAGGTCGCGTTCGAGGATCGCCCAGCCGCACTGCGGGGCGAACTTCTCGTCGACCTTGACCTCCGAGCGGAAGCCGCCGCTCGCGGTGAAGGTCGAGATGTTCCACGCCTTCTTGTCCTGGTTGGTCAGATAGACCACGAGCGGGTCGACGGAGTAGGTCCGCGCGACCGTCCAGCCGTTCTTGACCTTCTGGGTCCAGCGCACCTTGCCGGTGGCCGGGTCGAGTTCCTGGATCTCGTCGTGCGCGTCGGTGCCGCCCGCGCCGCAGGAGGCCACGGAGACCAGCCGGTCCGTGCCGCCCGCGAAGGCGGTCGGGAAGCAGGAGGCGCCGTACTTCTTCTTGTCGAACAGCTTCTTCCCGGTGGCCAGGTCGTACGCCGTGCCCGACTGCGAGCGGCCCACCATCAGCGTCTTGCCGGCGACGCTCAGTTCGACGGTGATCGTGCTGTCGAACAGCGCGCCGTCGGCGACCTCGCCGCTCCAGCCCTTCGCGCCCGTGTTCAGGTCGATCTGCTGGAGCCGGTTGCACTTGGCGCGGTCGGTGCTGCCGCTCATGTACGCCACGACGACCTTGTCGTCCGCCGACTTCTGCGGTGTGACCGCGCAGATCTTCTCCGGGAACGTGATCGGCGCCCACGTGGGCTTGCCGTCGGCCACGTCGAAGGCGAAGACCTGCTTGTACGCCGCCTTCACCGCCGTCCTGCCGGTGATCCACATGCCGGGGGCGTCGGCGCCGGAACCGGGCGCGTCCGGCGCCGACTTGTACCAGAGCACCTTGGACTCGCCGGGCTTGCGGCCCTCGTTGAGGTTCTCGGGGTCCTCACCGCCGTCGCCGCTGCCGTCACCGGGGTTGACCGGGTCGGCGGAGGCGGAGCCGGTGGGCTCGGGGTCGTCGGACTTCTGCGCGACCGGCTTCTTGTCGTCACCGCCGCTCGTGAGCGCGAACACCGTGCCGCCGATGACGAGCAGCGCGGCGACCGCGGCGCCGATCACCAGCGCGGGCTTCCCCCTGAAGCCGCCTCCGCCACCGGGCGGCGGGGTGCCGGGGCCGACGGGAGCGCCGGGGTACTGGGGCTGCGCCGGGTAGCCGTACGCGGGCTGCTGTCCGTACGGTCCCGGCTGCTGCGGTGGCCCGTACGGTCCGGGCTGCTGCGGCTGGGCGTACGGTCCCGGCTGCTGCGGCTGGCCGTAGGGACCAGGGGTGTTGTACGGGCCGGGCTGGGCATAGGGGCCGGGCTGCTGCGGGGGCTGCGGTCCGGCGGGCGGAGGCGTCTGCGGGGCGGGCGGCGGCGGAGTCTGCGGGGCGCCGAATCCCGCGCCCTGCGGCGGCTGTTCCTGCGGTGCTCCGAAACCGCCCTGCGGCGGCTGCTCCGGCGGCTGGGTCATCAGCGCTTTCCCCCTGTATTCACTGATTTCTGGCCACACCCGAAGGCGGTGGCGGGCCCGGGAAGGCCGTCGGACGGTTCCCGGACTGCCCATTTCTATCACTCGGCACCGACACCGGTCCGGGCCCGATCCCCCGCTGTTCCCAAGGGAGAACCGCGCCGTGATGCCTCCGTTACGACCCTTCACACCCCCTCCACGCACCGCGCGCCCCCGCCCCGATTCGCCCTGCCCACCCCAAATCAGGAACGGATCAGGACCGGCCGAAACCAGACCGGTCCGGACCGGTACTCCGGTCCGGACCGGGGCGGACGAACGCGCGGGCCTGTCACGGGTGTCACCACCCCGCTGTCACCGCCCCGCGCGCCTCACGCGTCCTCGGCCAGTTCCAGCCAGCGCATCTCCAGTTCCTCGCGCTCGCCGGTCAGCTCGCGCAACTGGGCGTCGAGTTCGGCCACCTTGGCGAAGTCCGTGGCGTTCTCGGCGATCCGGGCGTGCAGCGTGGACTCCTTCTCGGAGACGCGGTCCAGCTGGCGCTCGATCCGCTGGAGCTCCTTCTTGGCGGCGCGCTGGTCCGCGGCGCTCCGCTCCGGCACGGCGGCCCGGGGCGCGGTCGCGGCGGCGGACGCGGTGACCGCCTCCTCCATGCGCCGGCGCCGCTCCAGGTACTCGTCGATGCCGCGCGGCAGCATCCGCAGCGCGCCGTCGCCGAGCAGCGCGAACACCCGGTCGGTGGTGCGCTCGACGAAGAACCGGTCGTGGGAGATGACGATCATCGAGCCGGGCCAGCCGTCGAGGACGTCCTCCAGCTGTGTGAGGGTCTCGATGTCGAGGTCGTTGGTGGGCTCGTCGAGGAAGAGCACGTTGGGCTCGTCCATCAGCAGCCGCAGCAGCTGGAGGCGCCGGCGCTCACCGCCGGACAGGTCGCCCACCGGCGTCCACTGCTTCTCCTTGGTGAAGCCGAACGTCTCGCACAGCTGGCCTGCGGTCATCTCCCGGCCCTTGCCGAGGTCGACGCGCTCGCGCACCTGCTGCACGGCCTCCAGGACCCGCAAGTCGGGGTCGAGTTCGGCGACCTCCTGGGAGAGGTAGGCCAGCTTGACGGTCCGACCGACGACGACCCGCCCGGCCACCGGCTGCGTCTCGCCCTCCGAGCGCGCCGCGTCCGCCAGGGCCCGCAGCAGCGAGGTCTTGCCTGCGCCGTTGACGCCGACGAGGCCGATCCGGTCGCCCGGTCCGAGCTGCCAGGTGACGTGCTGGAGCAGCAGCTTGGGGCCGGCCTGCACGCTGACGTCCTCCAGGTCGAAGACCGTCCGGCCGAGCCGCGAGGAGGCGAACTTCATCAGCTCGGAGCTGTCCCGGGGCGGCGGCACGTCCTGGATCAGCTCGTTGGCGGCCTCCACGCGGAAGCGCGGCTTGGACGTCCGCGCGGGCGCCCCGCGGCGCAGCCAGGCCAGCTCCTTGCGGATCAGGTTCTGCCGCTTGGCCTCCTCGGTGGCGGCGATGCGCTCGCGCTCGGCCCGCGCGAAGACGTAGTCGGAGTAGCCGCCCTCGTACTCGTGGACCGTGCCGCGCTGCACGTCCCACATGCGGGTGCAGACCTGGTCGAGGAACCACCGGTCGTGGGTCACGCACACCAGCGCCGAGCGGCGCTCCTGGAGGTGCCGGGCCAGCCAGGCGATGCCCTCGACGTCGAGGTGGTTGGTGGGCTCGTCGAGGACGATCAGGTCCTGCTCCTCGATGAGCAGCTTGGCGAGCGCGATACGGCGCCGCTCACCACCGGAGAGCGGTCCGATGACCGTGTCGAGGCCCTTGGGGAAGCCGGGCAGGTCGAGCCCGCCGAACAGTCCGGTCAGGACGTCCCTGACCTTGGCGTTCCCCGCCCACTCGTGGTCGGCCATGTCCCCGATGACCTCGTGGCGCACGGTCGCGGCCGAATCGAGCGAGTCGTGCTGGGTGAGGACGCCGAGCCGCAGTCCGCCGGTGTGCGTGACCCGCCCGGTGTCGGCCTCCTCCACCTTGGCGAGCATCCGGACGAGGGTGGTCTTGCCGTCGCCGTTGCGCCCGACGACCCCGATCCGGTCCCCTTCCGACACTCCGAGCGAGACACCGTCCAGCAGGGCACGGGTGCCGTACACCTTGCTGACGTTCTCGACATTGACCAGGTTGACGGCCATTTCACTCCTGTGCGCGGGGATCGATCAGCCTTCAAGCGTAGAGCCTGCGGGGGTGGGAGCGGGGCGCGAGGGCTGGAGGGAGGGGTGGGCGGGTGCGCGGAAGGGGTGAGCCGGTGCGGACGGGGGTGCGCCCGCGCGCGCGGCGGCCTCAGAGCACCGTCGCCCCGGGCGCGGGCGCGGACGCGATGCGCACGGTCCGGCACGTCCCCGACGCCCGCAGCGCGTCCGCGACCTTCTCGGCCGGCTCGGGGCCCCGGACGAGGAACGCGGTGGTCGGGCCCGAACCGGAGACCAGCGCCGTGAGCGCGCCCGCCCCGAGGCCCGCCGCGAGGGTGTCGGCCAGCTCCGGGTAGAGGGAGAGCGCGGCCGGCTGGAGGTCGTTGGAGACGGCGGCGGCGAGGGCGTCCGGGTCGCCCTTGGCGAGCGCGGCGAGGAGTTCCGCGGACGCGACGGGCTCGGGGACCTCCCGGCCCTCGGCCAGCCGGTCGAACTCCCGGAACACCGCCGGCGTCGACAGCCCCCGCTCGGCCATCGCGAACACCCAGTGGAACGTGCCGCCGACCTCCAGCTCCGTCAGCTGCTCCCCGCGCCCGGTCCCGAGCGCCGCCCCGCCCACCAGGGCGAACGGCACGTCGCTGCCCAACCCGGCGCAGATGTCGAGGAGTTCGTCCCGCGAGGCGCCGGTCCCCCACAGCGCGTCGCACGCGAGCAGCGCCCCCGCGCCGTCCGCGCTGCCGCCCGCCATGCCCCCGGCGACCGGGATGTCCTTGGTGATGTGGAGGTGCACGGCGGGGTCGATGCCGTGGCGCGCGGCGAGTTCGAGGGCCGCGCGCGCGGCGAGGTTCGTACGGTCCAGCGGGACCTGGTCGGCGCCGGGGCCCTCGCAGGTGACGCGCAGCTCGTCGGCCGGGGTCACCGTGACCTCGTCGTACAGCCCCACCGCGAGGAAGACGTTGGCCAGGCCGTGGAACCCGTCCGGCCGGGCCGCGCCCACGGCGAGCTGGACGTTGACCTTGGCCGGGACCCGTACCGTGACGCTCACTTGCTCTCCTCGTTCGGGGGTGCGGGGGTCGTCCCCGGCGGTGATGCGGCCTCCGCGATCCGCGCGAACTCCTCCACCGTCAGCGACTCCCCGCGCGCCTGTGGCGAAACGCCGGCCGCGACCAGCGCCGCCTCGGCCGCCGCCGCGGACCCCGCCCATCCGGCGAGGGCCGCCCGCAGCGTCTTGCGCCGCTGTGCGAACGCCGCGTCGACGACCGCGAAGACCTCGCGGCGGGAGGCGGTGGTCCTGACCGGCTCGGTGCGCCGGACGAGCGAGACGAGCCCGCTGTCGACGTTCGGCGCGGGCCAGAACACATTGCGCCCGATGGCCCCGGCCCGCTTCACCTCGGCGTACCAGTTGGCCTTGACGGACGGCACGCCGTACACCTTCGAACCGGGCGCCGCGGCAAGCCGGTCGGCGACCTCGGACTGCACCATGACGAGGGTGCGCTCGATGCTCGGGAAGGTGTCGAGCATGTGCAGCAGCACGGGGACGGCCACGTTGTACGGCAGGTTCGCGACCAGGGCCGTCGGGGCGGGGCCGGGCAGTGCGTCGACGTGCATCGCGTCGGAGTGGACCAGCGCGAAGCGCTCCGCGCGCTCCGGCATGCGCGCCGCGATCGTCGCGGGCAGCGCGGCGGCCAGGACGTCGTCGATCTCGACGGCGGTGACCCGGTCGGCGGCCTCCAGCAGCGCCAGGGTGAGGGACCCGAGCCCGGGGCCGACCTCGACGACCACGTCGTCGGGGCGTACCCCGGCGGTGCGGACGATACGGCGGACCGTGTTGGCGTCGATCACGAAGTTCTGGCCGCGCTGCTTGGTGGGGCGTACGCCCAGCACTGCCGCGAGCTCACGGATGTCGGCGGGGCCGAGGAGGGCGTCGGGGGTGGGGCTGCTCACGGCACAAGGGTACGGGGCCCCGGCGCCCCCTCCCGCCGGGCGGAGCACCACGGGCACCACGGCGGACCGTCACCGGCCCGCGTCAGTCCTCCAGGCGGGAGCCGCAGTGCGGCCAGGGGCTGGTGCCGCGGCGGAGGTAGAGCCGCTTCGCCCGGTACGTCTGCTCCGCGGCGGACGCGTCCTGCGGGCGGCCCTTGCCGCCGAGGCCGCGCCAGGTGCGGGTGTCGAACTGGTACAGCCCGCCGTACGTCCCCGACGGGTCCACCGCGTGCGGGCGCCCGCCGGACTCGCAGACCGCGAGTGCCCGCCAGTCCAGGGCGTCGGCGGCGTCGGCGTCCGGCCCGGGCCTCGTGCCGACCCGCACGAGCCGCGGGCTCGGCTCCCGCACCAGCTCCACGCGCTCCCGGCGGGGCTTCTGCCGGACCCCGTCGACGCTCCGCACGAGAGAGGTGACCCGGCGCACCCCGGGCAGGCCGGGCCGGTCGATCACCTCCGTGCCCGTGAACAGCGTGGGGTCGGCGGTGCGGCGCACGGCGAAGGGGACGGTCTCCTCCCGCACCTCCTCCCGCTCTTCCCCCCACACGTCCTTCCGGCCGGTGACCCGCAGCACGGTCACCGTCTGCCCGTCGCGCGGGAAGCCGGCGGGAGGGACGGAGGTGGTGTCCCGGCCGCGCAGGGTGACCCCGGCGTCCGCCACGGCCTCGCGCACGGTCGCGGCGTTGGTGCGCACGGTCCGCGCGCGGCCGTCGGCCATGACGGTGACGCTGCGCTCGGTGCGGACGTCGAACGTGAGCCCGGCGCGTCCGATGCGCTGGGAGCGCGAGGCGGACAGATACGCGCCCTGAGCGCGTACGCCGAGCTGATCGAGCGCCCCTTCCACGGTGTGCGCCGTCGTCCACACCTCGCGCGCCCGTCCGTCGAGCGTGATCCGTACGGGGCGCCCGTAGCGCACGGCCACCGCGTCACCGCTGGTGAGCGCGGCGCCGGGGGCGGGCGCGACCACGTCGTGCGCGCCGAGCCGCACGCCCTCCTCGGCCAGCAGCTCGGTGACGTCGTCGGCGAAGGTGTGCAGGATGCGGGACCTTCCGTCGACGGTCAGCTCGATGGCCTTGTCGTCGGCGACGAACGCGGTGGTGCCGCCGGCGAGGAAGGCGACGACCAGCGCCTGTGGCAGCAGACGGCGCACGGCGGACTCCGGGCGCCGGGCGGACCGGGCAGTGCGCCGGCGCTCGGCACGGCTCGTGCGCTTCGTGCGCGCAACGGGCGCCTGCGCCCCCTGGTCGGGCGTGCGCCCCACCTGGCGCGGCACCACCGGTTCCGCGCGGGTGGGCGCGTGGGGCACGGCATACGCTCCGGCGCGCGCCGGAGCACCGGGCGCCCCTCGCACTCCGTACGCCATCGTCTGTGCGCTGTGCACATCCGGCGGTGCGCCGTGGGGTCCTGGGCCCTGGGGGTCGTGCGGGCCGTACGTCTCGTCACGCGAGGTGCTCACGCCGAAGCGCTCCCGGTGGGGCAGAGGGGTCCGGATCGGGCCCCCAGAACCTAGCGGAGCGCCCGTCACTCTCCCAAGTGGCGCGACTACCCAGCGTGTCAGCCGTCGTAGCCGAAGGCGCGGGCCGTGTTCGCCCCCAGGGCCGCGGCCAGGGTGTCCTCGTCGATGTCGCGCACGGCGGCCATCGCGCGCACGGTGACGGGGACGAGGTAGGGGGCGTTCGGGCGCCCGCGGTAGGGGGCCGGCGTCAGGAAGGGGGCGTCGGTCTCCACCAGGACCAGCTCCAGCGGGGCGACGGCGAGGGCGTCGCGCAGGTTCTGGGCGTTCTTGAAGGTGACGTTGCCGGCGAAGGACATGTAGTAGCCCTCGCGGGCGCAGATCTCCGCCATCTCCGCGTCGCCGGAGTAGCAGTGGAAGACCGTGCGCTCGGGGGCGCCCTCCTCCTTGAGGACGCGCAGGACGTCGGCGTGGGCGTCACGGTCGTGGATGACGAGGGTCTTGCCGTGCCGCTTGGCGATCTCGATGTGGGCGCGGAAGGACCGTTCCTGGGCGTCCTTGCCCTCGGGGCCGGTGCGGAAGTGGTCGAGCCCTGTCTCGCCGACGCCCTTGACCTGGGACAGCCCGGCCAGCCGGTCGATCTCGGCGAGGGCCTCGTCCAGCGCGGCGTCGCCGCCGGGCTCACGCGCGCCCTGCCGGGACCAGTTGTCGGGGTCCCCATGGACGATGCGCGGAGCCTCGTTGGGGTGCAGGGCGACGGTCGCGTGGACGTTCTCGTACGCCGCCGCGGTCTCGGCCGCCCACCGGGAGCCCTTGATGTCGCAGCCGACCTGGACGACGGTCGTCACGCCCACCGACGCGGCCTTGGCCAGGCCCTCCTCGACCGTGCCGGACTGCATGTCGAGGTGGGTGTGCGAGTCGGCGACCGGCACCCGCAGGGGCTCCGGGAGCGGCGGCGCCGCGTTCTTGTCGGCCCTGTCGGCGTTCGAAGGCATGGCCCGATCCTACGGAAGGGGCCCGCCCCCGAACGCCGGCGCCCTGCTCAGCCCGCCTTGCGCTGGAAGGGGTGGAGGAGATCGGACAGGTGCCAGTGGTGCTGCCCCTCGGCCGCCGCAGCCTGCTCCGGCACCTCGGCGGTCCCGGTCGTCCCCGTCGCGTCCGCCGTGTTCGTGCCCGCCGTGTTCGCGGGCGCGGTGCGCTCCGGGCGGCGGGCCGCGCTGCGCACGGACGAGACCTGGCCCGGCCGCATGATCCGGACGAGATGGCCGTCGCAGTTGTGGCACGTCGGCCGGCTCAGCGGGGACGGCACGAAACGGCCGTCGGCCACGTACATCACGAACTCGCTGCCGTCGGCGTCCCTGTGGTGCTCTATCTCGTACGACTGCTCCCAGCCGTGCCCGCAGCGCATGCAGGCGAAGGAATACGACTCGTGGACGACGGCCGTGGCCGTGCCGTGGAGGCCGGTCTGCCCTGCGATCTCACTCATGCGAACTGCTCCTCTTGTCCGCCGGACAAGCGTCCCCGTCGTGCGGGTTCCCCCCGGAACCCTGGGGACGAGGGACGGGTGCGTCCCTTCGACCAGTGGACGCCTCCACGGCCGTGAATGCAGCAGGTCTGCCGAGTGTTGGGGGCGATTTGGACTTTCCTTGCCGAATCGGCCCGGCGGGCAGGGGTGAGCTTTGCCTTCCGCAAGCGCCCTTTACCGTGCCGTGGGGCGCACGCTCATGGGAGGAGCGGCGCGCTCAGAGGACGCAACACCGCAGGCCAGGGGGCGCGCACTCCCGCCCCGCACGCCCCTCCCGCAAGCGCCCACGCCCGCCCGCGACTCCGGCGCGCACGGCCTCCGGATTAACCAGCGCGAACCACCGCTCACGCGCCCCGCGCGCACCCTCGCACGAGCGCCCCGGCCGAGCGCTCACACCCGCCCCGCACCCCCACTCCCGCTCGCGCTCCCGTTCCCACTCCCGCTCCCGCGCTCCGCGTTCTTCGCCGCCACCACCGCGTCGAACACCTCGCGCTTGGGGAGCCCGGCGTCGGCGGCCACCGCGGCGATCGCCTCCTTGCGGCGCTCCCCCGCCTCCTCACGCACGCGCACACGCCGTACGAGTTCCGCCGCGTCGAGCTCCTCGGGCCCGCGTTCCGGGGCGCCCTCGACGACAACGGTGATCTCGCCGCGCACGCCCTCGGCCGCCCACGCGGCGAGTTCGGCGAGGGGACCGCGCCGTACCTCCTCGTACGTCTTGGTCAGTTCCCGGCAGACGGCGGCCCGGCGTTCGGGGCCGAAGACCTCGGCCATCGCGGCGAGGGTGTCGTCCAGGCGGTGCGGGGCCTCGAAGTAGACGAGGGTGCGGCGCTCGTCCGCGGACTCCCGCAGGCGGGACAGCCGTTCGCCGGCCTTGCGCGGCAGGAACCCCTCGAAGCAGAACCGGTCGACGGGCAGCCCGGACAGCGCGAGCGCGGTGAGCACCGCGGACGGGCCGGGGACGGCGGTGACCCGGACGTCCTTCTCGACGGCAGCGGCGACCAGCCGGTACCCGGGGTCGGAGACCGACGGCATCCCCGCGTCCGTCACCAGCAGCACACGGGCGCCGCCGAGCAGTTCCTCGACCAGTTCCGGGGTCCTGGCGGCCTCGTTGCCCTCGAAGTAGGAGACGACCCGCCCCTTGGGGGTGACACCCAGCGCCTGGGTGAGCCACCGCAGCCGCCGCGTGTCCTCGGCCGCGACGATGTCGGCGCCGGCCAGTTCCTCCGCCAGCCGGGGCGGCGCGTCCGCGATGTCGCCGATGGGGGTGCCCGCCAAAACAAGGGTTCCAGTCACGCCCCCATCCTCGCAGCACCCGCGCGCTGCCCCACCGGCACGCGCGCCCGCGCGGGAGAACGGCGGGAGAGGCACGGAAGACCCCGCCGCGGACCACCGCCCGGCCCCCGGAACCGGCCTCCGAAATCGATCCCGTCACCACCCGTACCGCCCATGCGCGGGACTCACACAGAAGGGTTCCCTACGATGGCGCGGTGACCAGTACCGCGTCCTCCACGGACACCCGGCAGAGCCAGGCCCCGCACGACCAGCGGCCGGCGTGGCAGCAGCGGCTGCGCCGTTTCGGATACACGGGACACCCGTCGGGCACCACGGACCCGGCGGCGACCAGGACCGACACCACGGGTGTCGTGGAGCGCCTGGTGCCGCCGTACGCCGAGCCGAGCCCGCGCCTGTGGCTGGCGCTGGGCGTGCCGCCGGCCCTGGCCGTGCGGATCACCCGCTGGTCGGGCTGGGTGGGCCCGCTGCTGGTGACGCTCGTGGCGGGCCTGCTGCGGTTCTGGAACCTGGGCAGCCCGAGGCGGGTGATATTCGACGAGACGTACTACGCGAAGGACGCGTGGGCGCTCGTCCACCGCGGCTTCGAGGTCAGCTGGGACCAGTTGGGCAAGAACGCCAACGACCTGGTGCTCCAGAAGGGTTCGGGCGTCAGCCTGCCCTCGGATCCGGCGTACGTGGTGCATCCGCCGGTCGGCAAGTACGTGATCGGACTCGGTGAACTGGTCTTCGGGTTCGATCCGTTCGGCTGGCGGTTCATGACCGCACTGCTCGGCACGCTCAGCGTGCTGCTGCTGTGCCGCATCGGGCGCCGGATGTTCCGCTCGACGTTCCTCGGCTGCCTCGCGGGCGCGTTGATGGCCGTGGACGGACTGCACTTCGTGATGAGCCGCACCTCGCTGCTGGACGGGGTGCTGATGTTCTTCGTGGTCGCGGCGTTCGGCTGTCTGATCGTGGACCGGGACAGGTCCCGGCAGAAGCTGGCCGACGCGCTGCCGGTCGACGCGGACGGCCGGGTCCGCCCGGACGCGACGGTGGGCGACACCTTCCGGCTGGGCCTGCGCCCCTGGCGCTGGGCCGCGGGGCTGATGCTCGGTCTCGCCATCGGCACCAAGTGGAACGGCCTCTACATCCTGGCCGCGTTCTGCGTGATGGCGGTGCTGTGGGACGTCGGCGCGCGCAGGGTCGCGGGGGCCCACCACCCGTACGCGGCGGCCCTCCGGCACGACACGGGCATCACGTTCCTGGCGACCGTCCCGGTGGCGATCGGCGTGTACCTGCTGTCCTGGACCGGCTGGATCCTCTCGCCGGCCGACGGCTCCGGCGGCTACTTCCGCAACTGGGCGGCGACCGACGGCAGGGGCGGCAACTGGACGTTCCTGCCGGACTGGCTGCGCAGCCTGTGGCACTACGAGCACGAGGTGTACAAGTTCCACGTCGGCCTGTCGACGCCGCACACCTACCAGTCCAACCCGTGGAGCTGGCTCGTCCTGGGCCGCCCGGTCTCGTACTTCTACGAGTCCCCGTCGCCCGGCACGGACGGCTGCCCGGCGGACGCCGGCGAGAAGTGCGCCCGTGAGGTCCTCGCGCTCGGCACGCCGCTGCTGTGGTGGACGGCCTGCTTCGCGCTGCTGTACGTGCTGTGGCGCTGGCTGCTGCGGCGCGACTGGCGCGCGGGCGCCATCGCCTGCGGTGTCGCGGCCGGTTACCTGCCCTGGTTCATGTACCAGGAGCGGACGATCTTCCTCTTCTACGCGGTCGTCTTCGTGCCGTTCCTGTGCCTGGCGGTGGCCATGATGATCGGCGCCCTGGTCGGCCCGCCCGGCTCCAGCGACACCCGCCGCGTGGTCGGCGCGGCGAGCGCGGGCGTCCTGGTCCTCCTGATCGCCTGGAACTTCATCTATTTCTGGCCCCTGTACACGGGCACAGCCCTCCCCATCGACAACTGGCGCTCGCGGATGTGGCTGGACACCTGGGTGTGATCGGGCGGGTGTGACCGGACCGCCCGGGTCCCGGCGTGATTCGGCGTTTCGCGATCTCTGTTCGGACAAGTTCCGACAACATTGCTCAACCGTTTCCCCGGTGTCACTTAGGGTGCAAAGACCGACACGGGGGCAGGGGGAGGGGTTTCGCGTCATGCGCAACGGGGTCAAGGCCGGTGTCATAGGCGGCGTGTTCGCGGTGCTGGTCGGCGGGGCGGGGTACGGGGCGTACAACATCCTGTCCGCGCTGGACGGGAGCGGGGGCGGCCTCGTCGGCAAGAGCGCGCCCGCGGTGAAGACCGGCCCGCCGAGCAGTTCCGAGGTCCGTGAGGCCACACAGCGGTTCTTCGCCGCGTGGGAGAAGGGCGACGCGGCGACGGCGGCGACGTACACCGACGACGCGGCGAGCGCCGAACAGCTGCTGACCGCCTACGGCGCGGACGCCCACATCGGCGGGGTGCACATCACGCCCGGCACGGCGACCGGCACCACCGTGCCGTTCACGGTGAAGGCGACCGTGTCGTACGAGGGGAAGTCCAAGCCCCTCGACTACGAGAGCGAGTTGACGGTCGTGCGCGGTGTGACCACGCACCGCGCCCTCGTCGACTGGAGCCCGTCCGTCGTCCATCCGCAGCTCCAGCAGGGCGACACCCTGGTCACCGGCGAGTCGGCGGCGCCGCCCATCGAGGCGGTGGACCGCAACGGGGTCGTGCTGACGAAGGAGAAGTACCCGTCCCTGGGCCCGATCCTGGACGAGCTGCGCGCCAAGTACGGCGACAAGGCGGGCGGCACACCCGGGGTGGAGCTGGCGATCCGGCACGAGGCGGACGGCGCCCCGGACACCCCGCTGGTCACCCTCGCCACGGGCAGGGCGGGCCGGCTGACGACCACGCTGAGCGCGTCCGCGCAGGCCGCGGCCGAGACGGCGGTGAGCAAGTACGCCGAGTCGTCCGTGGTGGCGGTCAAGCCGAGCACGGGCGAGGTGCTGGCGGTCGCCAACCACCGCCAGGACGGCTTCAACGCGGCCTTCCTCGGCAAGCTGGCCCCCGGCTCCACGATGAAGATCCTCACCGCGGCCACGCTGATCGACAACGGGATCACCTCGATGAACGGCCCGGCCCCATGCCCGGACTCCGCGGTGTCGCTGAGCCAGACCTTCCACAACCTCACCGGTCTCCAGCCGGACGAACACGCCACGCTCTCCGAGAGCTTCGCCCGCTCGTGCAACACGGCCTTCGTGAAGTTCGCGGACGAGGTGAACCCGGACACGCTGACCCGGGAGGCCGAGGACCGCTTCGGGCTCGGGCGGGACAACTGGCAGACGGGCATCCCGTCCTTCGACGGCTCGGTCCCCGCCTCCGGCGGCCCGGACAAGGCCGCCAACATGATCGGCCAGGGCCAGGTCCAGATGAACCCGCTCAACATGGCGTCCGTGACGGCGACCGCGATGACGGGGGCCTTCCGCCAGCCGATCCTCGTACCGCTGAAGCTGGACGACCGTCAACGGGCACAGGCGCGGGGGCTGTCGGCGGGCACGGTGCAGCAGCTGCGCGCGATGATGAACCGCACGGCGACCAGCGGCACCGCGGCCGGTGTGATGTCCGGTCTGGGCGGCAGCATCGGCGCGAAGACCGGTTCGGCGGAGGTCGACGGACAGTCGAAGTCGAACAGCTGGTTCACCGGTTACCGCAACGACGTCGCGGCGGCGGCCATGACGCAGGACGGCGGTCACGGCATCGACGCGGCCGGCCCGATTGTCGCAGCTGTGCTACGGACCGCGGGCTGAGCCGGTCACGACGGCACGGGACTCTAGGCTGGTAGCCGTCGTTGTGGTGTGTGTGGGACACGAGGGCGGCGGGGGACCCTGGGCGAGGCGCGGAGGATCTGAGCAGTGGGCAAGAGAAGGCGTGTCGCGGAACGGCGGACGAAGAGACCCGCGGTGGTCGGCGGCACGATCGCCGTGGCCGTCGTGGGCGCCGGGTTCGGCGCCTACGCGCTGCTGGGCGGCGGTGGAGCGGCGGCCGAGGACGAGACGCACACCACGGCGGCCCACGTGAAGACGGGGCCGCTGTCCGCGAGCGAGGTGCGGACGGCGTCCGCGCGCTTCCTGACCGCGTGGCAGCAGGGCCGGGTCGCCGAGGCCGCCGACGCCACGGACGACGTGGGCGCGGCCACGTCGCTGCTCACCGGCCTGACCGAGAGCGCGCATCTGACGGGCGTGACGCTGGCGCCGGGCGTCGCCGAGGGCGACCGGGTCCCGTTCTCCGTGAAGGCCACGGTGACCTTCCAGGGCGTCAGCAAGCCGCTCGCGTACGACAGCGCGCTCACGGTCGTGCGCAACAAGCTGAACGGCGAGCCGCTGGTCGGCTGGCACGCGGCCGTCGTCCACCCGGACCTCAAGGACGGGGACACGCTGGTCACCGGCGAGTCGGGCACCCCACCGGTCAAGGCGCTGGACCGCGAAGGGAACGAGCTGACCGCGGCGGCCTTCCCGTCCCTGGGGACGGTGCTGGACGGGCTGCGGGAGAAGTACGGCAAGAAGGCGGGCGGCAAGGCCGGCGTCGAGCTGCGGGTGGTGCGCGGCAAGGAGTCGAAGAAGGCCGAGCTGTCCGACAAGACGGTCCTCGAACTGAGCGAGGGCACGCCGGGCACGGTGAAGACCACGCTGGACCCGGACCTGCAGAAGGTGGCCGAGCAGCAGGTCGAGGGCCGGCCGCAGGCGTCGGTCGTCGCGCTGCGGCCGTCGACCGGTGAGGTGCTGGCGGTGGCCAACTCCGGCCACGGCTTCAACACGGCCTTCCAGGGCTCGCTGGCGCCCGGCTCCACGATGAAGGTCGTCACGTCGTCGCTGCTGATCGAGAAGGGGCTGGCGTCGGCGGACAAGAAGCACCCCTGTCCGAAGACGTTCACGTACGGCGGGTGGAAGTTCCACAACGACGACGACTTCGAGATCAAGGGCGGCACGTTCAAGGCGAGTTTCGCGCGTTCCTGCAACACCGCCTTCATCAGCCAGGCGAAGAAGCTGCACGACGACGACCTGACGAAGCAGGCGCAGCAGGTGTTCGGGCTGTCGATGAACAACTGGGCGATCGGCGTGCCGACCTTCGACGGGTCGGTGCCGGTGCAGTCGGCGGCGCAGATGGCGGCCTCGCTGATCGGTCAGGGCGGGGTGCGGATGAACCCGCTGAACATGGCGTCGGTGGCGTCGACGGTGAAGACGGGCACGTTCCACCAGCCGTACCTGGTGGACCCGTCGTTCGACCACCGCACGCTCGTGAAGGCCACGCGGACGATGTCGGCGGGCACGCTCGCGCAGCTGCGCGAGCTGATGAACTACACGGCGGCGTACGGCACGGCGGCCGAGGCCATGTCCGGTCTCGGGCCCGACTACGGCGCCAAGACCGGCTCGGCCGAGGTCGACAACCAGAAGAAGCCCAACGGCTGGTTCACGGCCTACCGCGGTGACCTCGCCGCCGCGGGCGTGGTCCAGGCGGGCGGCCACGGCGGTGACACGGCCGGTCCGATCGTCGCGTCCCTCCTGAAGGCGGGCGGCTGACCGTCGCCCCCGACGTCTAGGGCGTGTTTCGAAAGTCCCGCCTGGCCCGCGACGCCTGGCACGCACACTCGCTGCGTTGTCGGAACGCCCAAGTACATCCAGTACGAGGGCGATCCTCCGCCTTGCGACTGCACGCACCAGACGCCGCGGGCCCCGCCCTCCGGGCGGACGGCGCCACTTTCGAAACACGCCCTAGCGGGTCACCGGCTCCGCGGCCATGTACGTGCGGCGCAGGAAGCGGAGCAGGGCCTTCGACTCGAACTGGACGACCGAGACGCCGTGCGCCGAGTGGAACTCCACGACGGCCTGGACCCGGCCGCAGGGCCACACCCGTACGCCGCCGCTCTCGGCCGGGGCCCGCAGGCCCTGTTCGAGCAGCGAGCGGGAGAAGGTCCACTCGTGCGGTCCGGGCAGGGGCTCGGGCAGGCCGATCCGCACCGACCGCGGGTCGGCCTCGGGGTCGTACCGCAGGATGACGGGAACGGCGCCGGGGTCGGTGGGATCGTCCTCGTCCGTGACGATGTGGACGCGTGCGTACTGCTCGACTACGGACATCGGACGGCCCCTAACGCTGCGTGACCTGTATGAAAGCTGTGCATCCGCCTCCTCCTCCAATGTCGCATATTTCCTGTTTTGCGCTCACCGGAGCGGTGAACCCGCCCCGATGAGCACACCCTTCTCCCCGCAATGCACGACCTCCTCGCTCTTGCAAAAGGTTCGCAACAAGCCACTAAAATCGAACGGTGCATGTACCTGACGGATTCATCGACGCCCCCGTCTCCGGGGTCACCGGAGTGGTCGCCGCCGGCGCCATCGCCGTGAGCCTGCGCGGCGCCCGCCGCGAGCTCGACGAGCGCACCGCTCCGCTGGCCGGACTCGTCGCGGCGTTCATCTTCGCGGTGCAGATGCTGAACTTCCCGGTCGCGGCCGGGACCAGTGGCCATCTGCTGGGCGGCGCCCTCGCCGCCATCCTCGTCGGCCCCTACACAGGTGTTCTCTGCGTGTCCGTCGTCCTGCTCATGCAGGGCATCCTCTTCGCGGACGGCGGACTGACCGCGCTCGGCGTGAACATCACCGACATGGCGATCGTCACGACCGTCGTGGCGTACGCCGTCTTCCGCGGCCTGGTCAAGGTGCTGCCGCGCACCCGGCGCTCGGTGACCGGCTCCGCCTTCGTGGCCGCGCTGGTCTCGGTGCCGGCCGCCGCGGTCGCCTTCACCCTGATCTACGCGATCGGCGGCACCACCGACGTCGCCATAGGCAAGGTCGCCACGGCGATGATCGGCGTCCACGTGCTCATCGGCGTCGGCGAGGCCGTCATCACCGCGCTCACCGTCGGCGCCGTCGTCGCCGTGCGGCCCGACCTCGTGTACGGCGCCCGGGGCCTCCGGCAGCGCCTCAAGCTGCGGGTGAACGGCGAGCTCGTCGACACGCCCGGCGCCGAACCGGTGCCCGTGGCAGCCCGCTCGCACCGCAAGGTGTGGATCACCGGCCTGGTGGCCTCGCTGGTGCTCGCCGGCTTCGTCAGCTTCTACGCCTCCGCCGACCCCGACGGCCTGGAGAAGGTCGCCCACGACAAGGGCATCGACACGAAGACCGAGGAGCACGCGTCGGCCGACTCGCCGCTCGCCGACTACGGGGTCAAGGACGTCTCCGACGCCCGGCTGTCCGGCGGGCTCGCCGGCGTGATCGGCGTGGGCGTCACCGTCGTCGCGGGCAGCGCGGTCTTCTGGGCGGTGCGCAGGCGCCGCGGCGCGGACGTCTCCCCCGTGAGCACAGGAATCTGACATGGGCTCCGGGCACGCGCACCGGCTGTACCGGCACGGGCACTCACCCGTGCACTCACTGCCGCCGCACACCAAGCTCGCCGCCGCCTTCGCCTTCGTGGTGGTCGTGGTGTCGACACCGCGGGAGGCGATCTGGGCGTTCGGGCTCCACGCCGTCCTGCTCGCCCTCGTGGCGTCCTACGCGCAGGTGCCCGCCCCCTTCCTCCTCAAACGGCTGCTGATCGAAGTGCCGTTCGTCGCCTTCGCCGTCCTGATGCCGTTCGTGGCGGAGGGCGAGCGGGTCGACGTCCTCGGACTGTCGCTGAGCGTCAACGGCCTGTGGGGCGCCTGGAACGTGCTCGCCAAGGGCACGCTCGGCGTCGCCGCCTCGGTCCTGCTGGCCGCCACCACCGAACTGCGCGAGCTGCTGCTCGGCCTCCAGCGGCTCAGGCTGCCCCCGCTGCTCGTCCAGATCGCCACGTTCATGATCCGCTACGGCGACGTCATCACCGACGAGATGCGGCGCATGCGCATCGCGCGGGAGTCGCGCGGCTTCGAGGCCCGGGGCGTACGGCACTGGGGCGTGCTCGCCAAGTCGGCGGGCGCCCTGTTCATCCGCTCCTACGAACGCGGCGAGCGGGTCCACCTGGCCATGGTCAGCCGCGGGTACGCCGGTTCGATGCCGGTGATCGACGAGGTGAGCGCGGACCGCGCCCAGTGGTCGTACGCCCTCGCCCTCCCCCTCGCCGCCCTCGTCGTCTGTCTGCTGGGATGGACCCTGTGACTGCTGCCACCGACAACACGCCCGCGTCCCTGGAGGTCTCCGGCCTCGCCTTCGCCTACCCCGACGGCCACCAGGCCCTGTTCGGCGTGGACTTCGCTGTCGGCCGGGGCGAGCGGGTCGCGCTGCTCGGCCCGAACGGCGCCGGCAAGACGACCCTCGTGCTGCACCTCAACGGCATCCTGAGCGGCGGCGCGGGCACCGTGACCGTGGCCGGGCTGCCGGTCGGCAGGAAGCACATGGCGGAGATCCGGCGCCGGGTCGGGATCGTCTTCCAGGACCCGGACGACCAGCTGTTCATGCCGACCGTGCGCGAGGACGTGGCGTTCGGTCCCGCGGCGGCCGGGATGAAGGGGCCCGAGCTGGAGGAGCGGGTGCGCACGGCCCTTGAGCGGGTCGGCATGGCGGAGTTCGCCGACCGGCCGCCGCACCACCTGTCGTTCGGGCAGCGCCGCCGGGTCGCCGTCGCCACCGTCCTCGCGATGGAGCCGGAGATCCTCGTCCTGGACGAGCCCTCCTCCAACCTCGACCCCGCCTCCCGCCGTGAACTGGCCGACATCCTGCGCTCGTTGGACGTCACCGTGCTGATGGTCACGCACGACCTGCCGTACGCGCTGGAGCTGTGCCCGCGCGCGCTGATCCTCAGCGACGGGGTGATCGCGGCGGACGGCCCGACCGGCGAGGTGCTGTCCGACGACACCCTGATGCGCACCCACCGCCTGGAACTCCCCTTCGGCTTCGACCCGAGGTCGGTGACGGCGGGAACGTGATCACCGCCACGCGGCGGGGATGACGCGTTTCCGTGACGGCCGTCCCGGTGCGTCCGTGAGAATGGGCGCGTGACGCGTCAAGACGAACAAGGGGCCGCCGCTTCGCTGTCGCTGGACGACCAGCTGTGCTTCGCGCTCTACGCCGCCCAGCGCGCGCTGACCGCCGCGTACCGTCCGCTGCTCGACGAACTCGGGCTGACCTACCCGCAGTACCTCGTCCTGCTCGCGCTGTGGGAGCGGGGGCAGACCACGGTGAAGGAACTGACCGGCGCGCTCCGGCTCGACTACGGCACGATGTCGCCGTTGCTCAAGCGGCTGGAGGGCGCCGGTCTCGTGCGCCGGGAGCGCTCGGCCCGCGACGAGCGCTCGGTGCTCGTGGTGTGCACCCGGCGCGCGGAGGAACTGAGGGAGCGCGCGGCGCGCGTACCCGGCGCGCTGCTCACGACGACGGGGCTCGCCGCATCCGAAGTGGCGCGGTTGCGCGCGGAGTTGTGGGGCATCGCGGAGCGCGCGGAGGCGGCCTCCGCGCGCCGCTGATCCCCGGCCGCGCACGGTCCCCACCCCTGCCGACGAACGGCCCCCTACCGACCAGTACCTTGTGCACGATGTTCTTGTGCGCACTTGTTTCTGGGGAGCCCCGCCATGACTGACGGCGCCGTTGTCGACACCCGCCCGACGAAGATCGTGTACGTCGCCGAAGCCACCGCACACGGTGGCCGCGACGGCTTCGTCACCAGCCAGGACGGCCACATCGGCCTCAAGGTCGCGATGCCCCCGCAACTCGGCGGCGACGGCGACGGCACCAACCCCGAGCAGCTGTTCGCCGCCGGCTACAGCTCCTGCTTCCACAACGCCCTGATCATGGTCGGCAACCGCTCGGGCTACGACCTGACCGGCTCCACGGTCGCCGCCAAGGTCGGCATCGGCCCCAACAAGCACCGCGGCTACGGCCTCGCGGTCGCCCTGAACGTCTCGCTGCCCGTCCTCGACGCGGACGTCGCGGCCAAGCTGGTCGACGAGGCGCACGAGGTCTGCCCGTACTCCAACGCCACCCGAGGCAACATCGATGTAACGATCGTCCTCGGCTGACGCAACGAAGGAATCGCAGGCTTGTCACAGGGGTTGCACCCACTGTCGAAGGCGAGCCGAAGGGAAGTGCGGACGTGAGCGGCACGGTCGTGAACGGCACGGTGGCCGGGGGCTTCGAGCCCGTCCGGGAGGCGTTCGTCCGCAACTTCGAGCTGCTCGGGGAGCGGGGCGCGGCGGTGTCCGTCTACCGCGACGGGCACCGGGTCGTCGACCTGTGGGGCGGCACCCGCGACATCGACGGCGACGCGCCCTGGGAGCGGGACACCGCCCAGGTCGTGCGCTCCGCGACGAAGGGCGTGGCCGCCGCCGCGCTGCTGCTCCTGCACCAGCGCGGCGAGCTGGATCTGGACGCGCCGGTCGGCGCGTACTGGCCGCAGTTCAAAGCGGCGGGCAAGGAGCGCACCCTGGTGCGGCATCTGCTCGCGCACCGCGCCGGCGTGCCCGTGCTCGACCGGCCGCTGACGCCCGAGGAGGCCGCCGACCCCGATCTCGGCGCGGCGGCCGTCGCCGCGCAGGCGCCGGTGTGGGAGCCGGGCACGGACCACGGCTACCACGCGCAGACCTACAGCTGGCTGACCGGCGAGCTGGTGCGGCGCGTCACCGGGCGCCCGGTCGGCGAGTGGATCGCGGCCGAGATCGCCCGGCCCGTCGGCGCGGAGCTCTGGCTCGGTGTGCCCCCGTCCGAGCAGCCGCGCGTGGGGCGCGTCGGACCGGCCGAGGTCCCGGAGGCGGAGGGCGCGCTGCGCACCCGTCCCAAGCGGGCCGTCGCCGAGGCGTACGCCGACCCCGGATCCCTGACCCGCCGTGCCTTCGCCGCGATCACACCGCTCCCGGACGAGAACTCCCGCGCGTACCGGGCCGCCGCCCTGCCCGCCTCCAACGGTGTCGCCACCGCCGAGGGCCTGGCGCGTTTCTACGCCTCCCTGATCGGCGAAGTGGACGGCGGACGACGGCTGTTCACCGCCGGGACGACCGAACTCGCCCGCGCCGAGGAGTCGGCGGGCCCCGACCGCGTGCTGGTCGTCGGCACCCGCTTCGGCCTCGGCTACATGCTGCACGGCGTCGCCTCGCCGCTGCTGTCGCCCGGCTCCTTCGGCCACCCGGGACGCGGGGGCTCGCTCGCGTTCGCCGACCCGGAGTCGGGCCTCGCGTTCGGCTACGTGACCAATGGCTTCCGGCCCGGCGTGACCGCCGATCCGCGCGCCCAGGCGCTGGTCAAGGCGGTGCGGACGGCACTCGCGTAGCCGTCCGCGCCGCCCCGGCCCACGGGTTCCTCAGACGTTGATCGGGTGCGAGACGCGCCCGGACTCCGAGTCGATCTCCGTGTGCGCCTTGGTGAGCAGCTGCATGGCCAGCTCGTTCAGGGCGCGGGCGCCGGCGATCTCCTCGCCGACGCGCGGTTGGTTGGTGTCGGTGCGGTGCCGGCTGGCGTGACCGTGCGCCCGCACCTCCGTCCCGTCGGGCAGGCGTACCAGGGCCACCGCCCGCGTGTGCTGGTCGTCCTCCACGAACTCCAGCTCGATGTGCCATCCCACCGCGGTGTGCATCATGACGACCACCTCCGGAATCGCTCCTACCAGGGTGCGCCTCCGGTGCCGGGACGTCACGTCGGACACCGCCGCCGCTCGCTCAGGTGGCGGGCTTCTCCTCGAAGCTGGCGAAGTAGGCGGCCACCATGTCCTCGTCCGCGTGCCCCTGCGCGGCGGCGCGGGCGAGCCGGTCGGCCGTGGCGGCGGCGACGTCCAGCCGCACCCCGCTCCGCTCGCCCGCCCGCACGATCAGCCGGGCGTCCTTCTCGGCGGTGGTCACCGCGAACTGGGCCGGGGTCAGCCGCCCCTCCAGCACCATCCCGGCCTTGGCGCGCAGATAGCCCATGTCGAGGGGGCCGCCGGCGATGAGGCCGAAGAAGTCGTCCGGGTCGACGCCGAGCGCCTGGGCGAGGGCGAGGACCTCGCCGGTGGCGGCCGTGGCCGCGAGGACCCAGCTGTTGGCGACCAGCTTGAGCCGGGTCGCACCGGCCTGGGACGCGTCCTCGCCGGTCCACAGGGTGCGGGCGCCGATCGCGTCGAAGACCGGTACGACCGTCTCCCGGCCCTTCTCGGGGCCCGCGGCGAGCACGGTGAGCTGCCCGGCCTCGGCGGGTTGCCGGGTGCCGAGCACGGGGGCGTCGTAGAAGACCAGCCCGTACTGCTCGGCGAAGGCGGCCAGTTCGGGGATCGAGTCGACGGCCGCGGTGGTGGACTGCGCCCACACGGCGCCCCGGGGCAGTGCGGGGGCGGCCTCGCGCATCACGTCGAGGACGGCGGCGCCGTCGTACAGCATGGTCAGCACGGCGTCGGCGCCGCGCACGGCCTCGGCCGGCGAACCGGCGACCTGCGCGCCGTCGGCGGCCAGCGGCTCGGCCTTGGCGGGGGTGCGGTTCCACACCCGCACGGTGTGTCCCGCGCGGACGAGGTTGCGGGCCATCGCGGCGCCCATGATGCCGGTGCCCAGGACGCTCACGGTGAGCTTGTCGGTCATACGTCGCTTCCCTGTTCTCGTTGCTTCCCGTTCGACGCTGTCCTTCCCCAGTTTCCCGCACCACCGGGGCGAACGGATCATCCGCCGTGCGGCATCAGCCCGATGCCCGCCCCGACCAGGATCGAGGACTCCCGCAGCGCGTCGGGGTCACGCAGTGCGCTCGCGTACGTCCACGAGGGTGGCGCCCGCGTGGGCGACGAGGTCGCCGGGGGCCATCGGGAAGACGGTGTACGGGGTGCCCGCGGCGGCCCAGACCACGTCGTGGGCGAGCAGAGAGCGGTCGGCGAGGACCCGGGTGCGGGTGCGGTGCCCGAAGGGCGGCACCCCGCCGATGGCGTAGCCGGTGGTCTCGCGGACGACGTCGGCCCGGGGCCGGGTGACCCGTCCGGCGCCGAGTTCCGCGCGCACGAGGTCCAGGTCGACGCGGGAGGCGCCGTCCATGAGGACGAGGACCGGGTCACCGTCCGCGGCGAAGACGAGCGACTTGCAGATCTGGCCGAGTGCGCAGCCGACCGCGGCGGCGGCCTCGGCGGCGGTGCGCGTGGCGTCCGGGAAGCGCCGGATACGCGAGTGCAGCTCGCCGAGGCCCAGTTCCTCCAGGGCTGCGGCGAACCGGGGGTGGGCTCCGGAGCCCTCGGCGTCGGTGGCGGCTGTGGTCATGGACGGCACCGTAGTGGTGCGCGCGGACGGCACGCGACCAGGTTTCCGGCACGAAAAGGCCGGTGAGGGCAGCCCCGTCCCCACGGAACCCTCACCGGCCGGCTTTTCGTACGCCCCCGATCGCGGCCAACCCGACGAAGCGCTACGCGCGGACGAGCTCCCGCTCGTCGTCCAGGGGACCGTCCTCGTGGGCGCGCAGGCCCTCGCCCTCGACGTCGACGTTGGGCAGGGCGCGGTCCAGCCACTTCGGCAGCCACCAGGCGCGGCGGCCGAGCAGGGCGAGCACCGCCGGGACGATCGCCATGCGGACGACGAACGCGTCGAAGAGAACGGCGACCGCGAGTCCGAAGCCAATCATCTTGATCATGGCCTCGCTGGAGCCGATGAAGCCGGAGAAGACGGCGATCATGATGACGGCGGCGGCCGTGACGACCCGGGCGCCGTGCCGGAAGCCGGTGACGACGGCCTGGCTCGGCGTCTCCCCGTGGACGTACGCCTCCCGCATCCGGGTCACGAGGAACACCTCGTAGTCCATGGCGAGGCCGAAGACCACGCCGACCATGAAGATCGGCATCATCGACATGACCGGGCCGGTCTCCTCGACGCCCATCAGGCCGGACAGCCAGCCCCACTGGAAGACCGCGACGACGGCACCGAGGGCCGCGAGCACGCTGAGCAGGAAGCCGAGGGCCGCCTTCAGCGGGACGAGGACCGAGCGGAACACCACGATCAGCAGCAGGAAGGCGAGTCCCACGACGAGCGCGAGGTACGGGACCAGCGCGTCGTTCAGCTTCTGCGAGACGTCGATGTTCATGGCCGTCGAGCCGGTGACGAGGACCTTGGCGTCGGTGTCGGCGGTGATCTCCGCGCCCTTGCCGCGGATCGCGTGGACCAGGTCCTCGGTGGTCGACGAGGACGGCTTGGACTTGGGGACCACGGTGATGGTGGCGGTGTCACCGGCCGGGTTGGGCGCGGCCGGGGTCACCGTCACGACGTCGTCGAGGCCCTTGATCTGGTCGCCGACCTCGGTGAACGCGCTCTTGGGGTGGGCGCTGCCCTTGGCGTCGACGACGACCAGCAGCGGTCCGTTGAAGCCGGGCCCGAAGCCCTCGGAGAGCAGGTCGTAGGCGCGGCGCTGGGTGGTGGAGGTGGGCTGGGAGCCGTCGTCGGGCAGGCCCAGCTGGAGGGAGGCGGCCGGGACGGCGGCGGCGCCGAGGCCGACGACGCCCAGCAGGAGGACGGCGACCGGGCGCCGTACGACGAAGCTCGCCCAGCGGGTGCCCATGTTGGGCTTGCCTGCCTTGCCCGCGCGGGCGGCGCGGTTGCCACCGAGGAACCTGCTCTTCACGCCGGTCGGGCGGACCCGGCGGCCCGCGTAGCCGAGCAGGGCGGGGATCATCGTCAGGGCGATCAGCACCGCGACGGCGACCGTGCCGGCGGCGGCGACGCCCATCTTCGTCAGCATCGGGATGTTGACGACCGACAGGCCGACCAGGGCGATCACGACGGTGAGGCCGGCGAAGACCACGGCCGAGCCGGCGGTGCCGACGGCGCGTCCCGCGGCCTCCTCGCGCTCGCGGCCCTCGGCGAGTTCGGCGCGGTAGCGGGAGACGATGAACAGGGCGTAGTCGATGCCGACGGCGAGGCCGATCATGGAGGCCAGGATGGAGGTGGTGGAGCCGAGGTCCAGGGCGCTCGCGAGCGCGGTGACGGTGGAGACGCCGATGCCCACGCCGATCAGGGCGGTCAGCAGCGGCAGCCCGGCCGAGAGCAGCGAGCCGAAGGTGATGACGAGGACGACGGCGGCGATGGCGATGCCGATGACCTCGGTGGCGCCGGTCTCGGGCGCGGTGTTGAGGGCGTCACCGCCGACCTCGACGGTCAGTCCGGCGTCCCGCGCGTCCTGCGCGGCCTCCTCCAGGGCGGTGCGCGAGGCGTCCTCCAGCTCGATGCCGGAGACCTTGTACTTCACCGAGGCATAGGCGATCGTGCCGTCCTGGCTGACGGCGTGCCCGGTGTAGGGGTCGGCGACCGAGGCGACCTCGGAGCCGTCGGACAGCTCCCGGACGGTCTTCTCGACGGTGGCCTTGTTGTCGGCGTCGGTCATCTTCGCGCCGCCGGGCGCCTTGAAGACGACGCGGGCCGTGGCACCGTCGGCGCTGGCTCCGGGGAAGCGCTGTTCCAGCAGGTCGAATGCTTTCTGCGCTTCCGTTCCCGGAATGGAGAAGGACGAGTTGCCGGCGGCTGGGGCGTTGGCCGCGCCGACGCCGGCGAGCGTCAGCAGGGCAACCCAGATCAGGGCGACGAAGTGCCGTCGCCTGAAGGCGAGCCGGCCCAGTCGATAGAGGAACGTGGCCACGAGGGCGTACTCCCGGTCAGTCGTGGGGTGTTCAGGGCAGGGGTGATCGGCCCGTGGGTGCAGGCGTGATCGGCCCGACGACGTGAGCGGTGGCGTCAGGTGAGGCCGTGAGGCCGGTGAGGAACTGCTCAGGCGGTGGGGACGCCGAGGGCGGGGAGGACCACGGCGTCGATGTACGAGATGAGGAACGCCTGAGTGGGCGGCTGGTCGTCGAACAGCGCCCGGGTGGCGAAGCCGCCGACCATCATGTGCAGCAGGAAGTCGAGCGCCGGGCGGCCCTCCTGGACCTCGCCCCGGTCGATCGCCCGCTGGAGCACCTTCTGGAACCCGCTCATCTCGGGGTCCAGAAGATGGGCCCGGAACGCCTGGCCGAGGTCGGGGTTGGAGTGGATGGCCATGGCCACGCCGCGCATGAGCGCGGAGTTCTGCTCGATGGTGCAGTCGTCCTCGACCGTCACCATGGCGTGCAGGTCGCCCCGCAGGCTGCCGGTGTCGATCTCGTCGAGGCGGTGCCGCTTGCCGTGCCGGACGGCCTTCACGACCAGCTCGGCCTTCCCGCCCCACTGGCGGTAGAGGGTGGCCTTGCTGGAGCGGGTGCGGGCGGCCACGGCGTCCATGGTGAGGGCGTCGTAGCCGACCTCGCGGAGCAGGTCGAGCACGGCCTCGTACAACTCGGCCTCGCGCTCGGGTGTGATGCGACTGCGGCGCGCCGTCGCGGCCTCGGTCATGTCCCTCACCCTCTCCTGCTCCGAACGACACGGTTTCGTACATGACGAATGTACCGCAGCCCTCATCGAAACGAAACTGTTTCGTACGTGGGTTGGGTCACGTCCGTCAAGTCCGCGTAAGGTGCCGGGCACCGGTCACGAGTTGCTGGGCCCCCGTCGGCGGAAAAGCATGGGTGGGTGAGCTATCTGCGCCTTCCGCACCTCAGCGGTGACCTGCTGTGCTTCGTCGCCGAGGACGACCTCTGGCTGGCCCCGCTCGACCCGCCCGGCCGCGCGTGGCGGCTCACCGTCGACCGCGCCAAGACCGGCCACCCCCGCTTCTCGCCCGACGGCCGCCACATCGCGTACACCAGCTGGCGCGACCCGGTGCCCGAGATCCACCTCGTCGGCGTCGACGGCGGGCCCGGGACCCGGCTGACGTACTGGGGCAGCAGCGACACCCGGGTCTGCGGCTGGACCCCGGACGGCGACATCCTCGCCGTCGCCTCCCACAGCCAGCCCTTCTCCTACTTCACCTGGGCCCACAAGGTCTCCCCCGACGGCGACCCCGGCCGCCGGCTGCCCTGGGGGCCGGTCTGCGACATCCAGGTCGCCGACCTCGACGGCGAGCGCCGGACCCTCCTGCTCACCGGGGCACCGCCGCACGAACCCGCCGCCTGGAAGCGCTACCGGGGCGGCGCCACGGGCCGGCTGTGGCTGCACGGCCGACGGCTGCTGCCCGATCTCGACGGCCATCTGCACTCCCCCCTGTTCGTCGCGGGCCGCGTCGCCTTCCTCTCCGACCACGAGGGCGTCGGCAATCTCTACTCCTGCGCGTACGACGGCTCCGACCTGCGTCGGCACACCGACCACGACGCCTTCTACGCCCGCCACGCCGCCAGTGACGGCACCCGCGTGGTGTACCAGTGCGCGGGCGACCTCTGGCTCGTCGACGACCTCTCCCCGGACGCCCGGCCGCGCAGGCTCGACGTCCGGCTGTCCGGCCCGCGCGCGGGACGCCGCCGCCACCCGGTCCCGGCCGCCCAGCACGTGGACGGCCTCTCGGTCGACGAGACCGGCCGGGCCAGCGCCGTCGTCGTACGCGGCAGCCTGTACTGGCTCACCCACCGCGACGGCCCCGCCCGCACCATCAGCGACACCCCTGGCGTACGCGTCCGCCTCCCGGAGATGCTCGGCTCCACCGGGCAGGTCGCCTACGTCACCGACGCGGAGGGCGAGGACGCCGTCGAGATCGCCCAACTGCCCCGGGCCAGCGGCGACCGCGAGCCGCGCCGGCTGGCCTCCGGCGCGCTCGGCCGCGTCCTGGAGCTGGTGTCCGACCCGCCCGGCGAGCGCCTGGCCGTCGCCTCGCACGACGGCCGGCTGCTGCTCCTGGACGCAGGCGAGGACTCCGGCGGCGAGGTCACCGAGCTGATCCAGTCGCTCAACGGACCCGTGCGCGACCTGGCGTTCTCGCCCGACGGGACCTGGCTGACCTGGTCGCACCCGGGCGTCGGACGCTCCCTGCGGCAGATCAAGATGGCCCGCGTACCGGGCCCCGGCCAGGAGGGGCGACTGATCGTCGACGTGACCAACGGCCGCTTCGAGGACGAGAACCCGGTCTTCACCCGCGACGGCCGCTATCTGGCCTTCCTCTCCTGGCGCGGCTTCGACCCGGTCTACGACGTGCACACCGGCGACCTGTCCTTCCCGCTCGGCTGCCGCCCCTACCTCGTCCCGCTCTCCTCGGCCACCCCCTCCCCCTTCGCCCTGAACCCCGAAGGCCGCCCCGCCGCCGGCGGACTCGACCCCGTCGAGGACGAACCCGGCGACGGCACGGCCGTCACCGTCGAGGTCGAGGGCCTGGAGAGCCGTGTGACGCCCTTCCCGGTCACCGCGTCCAAGTACTCGGCGCTGTACCCGGTGGCCGGCGGCGGCCTGGTGTGGCTGCGCTGGCCGATCTCCGGCGCGCTCGGCGAGACCTTCGCCAACCCGGCGGACACCAGCGGCAGGCCGACCCTGGAGCACTTCAGCATCGGCAAGGCCAAGAGGTCCCCACTCGCCTCCGACCTCGACTGGTTCGGGATCAGCGGCGACGGCACCCGGCTCGTCGTCGTCGACGAGGGCGAACTGCGCGCCGTGCCGTCGACCGAGCCGGGCGACGCCGACACGACGGTCTGGATCGACCTGCGTCGCATCCTGCACGAGGCCGACCCCGCCGCCGAGTGGCGCCAGTCCTACGACGAGGCCGGCCGCCTCATCCGCGCCTACTTCTGGGACCCGGGGATGTGCGGCGTCGACTGGGACGCGGTCCTTGAGCAGTACCGCCCGCTGGTCGAACGGGTCTCCACCCCCGACGAGTTCGCCGACCTGCTGCGCGAGGTCCTCGGCGAACTCGGCACCTCCCACGCCTACGTCACCGCCGCCCGCCGCAACGAGGGCCCGCCGCACTACCAGCGCCACCAGGGCCTGCTCGGCGCCAACCTGGTGTGCCGCGACGGCGAGTGGACGGTCAAGCGCATCCTGCCCGGCGACTCCTCCGACTCCAAGGCCCGCTCCCCGCTGGCCGGTACGGGCATCCGCGAGGGCGCCGTGCTCACCCACGTCGAGGGCCGGCGCGTGGACCCCGTGACCGGGCCGTACCCACTGCTCGCCGGTTCCGGCGGGACGACGGTCGAGCTCACCTTCACCTCCGCCGAGGGCGGCACGGGCCGGGCCCGCCGGGTGGCCGTGGTCCCGCTGATCGACGAACGGCCGCTGCGCTACCAGGACTGGGTGTCCAAACGCCGCCAGGTCGTACGGGAGTTGAGCGGCGGCCGGTGCGGCTATCTGCACATCCCCGACATGGGCGGCTCGGGCTGGGCCCAGTTCAACCGCGATCTGCGCCTTGAGGTCTCCCGGCCCGCGCTCATCGTGGACGTGCGCGGCAACGCGGGCGGCCACATCAGCGAACTCGTCGTGGAGAAGCTGACCCGCACCATCCTCGGCTGGGACCTGACCCGCGACGCCCAGCCCGTCTCGTACGCCTCCAACGCGCCCCGGGGACCCATCGTGGCGCTCACGGACGAGGCGACCTCCTCCGACGGCGACATGATCACGGCGGCGATCAAGCTCCTCCGGCTCGGTCCGGTGGTCGGGCAGCGCACCTGGGGCGGTGTGGTCGGCATGACCGGGCGGCACCGGCTCGGCGACGGCACGGTCATCACGGTGCCGATGAACGCGGCCTGGTTCGACGCGTACGGCTGGTCCGTGGAGAACCACGGCGTCTCCCCCGACATCGAGGTGCTGCGCTCGCCCCTGGACTGGGCGGAGGGCCGGCACGTCGAGATGGACCGCGCGGTGGAGCTGGCCCTGGAACTGCTGGACACCCAGCCGGCCGCGACACCGCCGGACCTCGGCGACGTCCCCGACCGCTCCCGCCCCAAGCTCCCGCCGCGCGGGACGAGTTGAGAGCTCCCGCCGCGTGGGGCGAGTCGAGAGAGGGACGAGGTGAAAGGGGCGCCCCCCGGGAGGGGCGCCCCTTCGCCGTCCGGCCGCCGGCGGCACGCACCGGCTGCCGGGCACCGACGTCAGGTCGTCACGGCGGACGACGTCAGGCGTCGTAGTCGTGGTCGTGACGGTCCTCGCCCTCGCGGCGGGCGCGGTTCATCTCCTCGTCGCCCTGCCGGCGACCGCGCTGGCCCTGCTGCTGGGCCTGGTCCCGGCCCTGCTGCGCCTTCTGCTTGCCCTGCTGCTGGGCCTGCTGGGACTTCTCCTGGAACTGGTCCTTCATACCCATGTGGGTTCACTCCCGTGGTGGGTGGGGGTACGGCCCCGAGCGGGGCCTGATCGGCCCTCGGTGGGGCCTCGACCAGATTCACACGGGCGACCACGCTGCGCATGTCGATCACTCACGCTGCGTAGCGCGCTCCTGTTCGTCGGCCGCCCCTCCCGCCCCGACGAGCCCCGTGCGCATGCCCCGCAGCCGGGGCGCGAACCGCCGCATCTCGCGCTGCCCGACGGTCCCGACGAGCGTCGGGAGGACCCCGCGCACGCCCTGCATCCCGCGCAGCCACCCCTGCGCGTACACATGGCTCGACCGGCGCTCGATCCCCGCCACGATCCGGTCGACCGCGGGACCGAGCGGATAGGTCTTGTTCGACGGCCACGGCAGCCGCTGCCTCAACTCCCGCATCACGTCCTCCCGGTCGGCGCCGCGCACCATGTCCGTGTCCGTCCACGACAGGTATCCGACGCCCACCCGCACGCCCTGGTGGCCGACTTCGGCGCGCAGGCTGTGCGCGTACGCCTCCACGCCCGACTTGGACGCGCAGTACGCCGTCATCATCGGCGCCGGGGTGATCGCGGCGAGCGAGGCGATCTGGAGCAGGTAACCGCGGCTCTCCACGAGCGCGGGCAGGAAGGCGCGGGCCGTCACCGCCGAGCCGATCAGATTGACCTCGATCACCCGCCGCCACGCCACCGGGTCGGAGTCGGCGAACGGACCGCCCGCCGCCACACCGGCGTTGGCCACCACGACGTCGACCTTGCCGAACCGCTCCTCGACCTCCCGGGCGACCCGCGCCATCGCCTCGTGGTCGGTGACGTCGGCGTACCAGTGGCCGCTCTCGCCGTGCAGCCGCCCGGCGACCTCCTTCAGCGCGGCGGCCTCCAGACCGACCAGCGCGAGCGTCGCACCGCGCGCGGACAGCCTGCGCGCCAGCGACTCGCCCACACCGCGCGCCGCCCCGGTCACCACCACGACCTGCCCCGCGAGCCCGACCCTGCTCATGCGTCCTCCTCGACGTGCGTGTTCCGCTCACCGATCGGATAGGTGGTGACGAGTTCCCGGATCCTGCCGGTGACCGCTCCCGGCGCCTCGACCGGGGTCATGTGGCCGATGCCGGGCAGCTCGGTCAGCCCGACGCACGCCGGGAGCGCGGCGGCGAGCGCCCGCGCGTGCACCGGTGGCGTGAGCCGGTCGGCGGTGCCGACGACGACCGCCGTGGGCACCGTCAACTCCCTTACGCCGTGGTCGAGGTCGAGAGTTCCCAGCACTCCCGCCCACGCGCCGCGCACGGCGCGCGGACAGGAGTGCACGATCCGCGCGCACGCCTCCACCATGGGGGGAGTGGAACCGGCGCCCATGGTGGCGTACTTGAGCACTCGGCGCGCGAGGGGCGTGACCGGTCCCAGGGGGGCGCGCGAGCCCAGGAGGCGCGCCGTGATCCAGGTGCGTGCGCGTCCGGCGCGCAACGGTACGACACGTGCCTCCGGTACGAGCCGTGAGCTTCCCGTGCTGCACAGCAGGACCGCGCCCGCGTGCTCCCGGAAGCCCTCGCGCGCGGAGGCGGCGATCACGGTCATGCCGCCCATGGAGTGGCCGGCGATCACGACCTTCTCCCCGGGCGCGAGGGTGTGCGCGAGCACGGCCTCCAGATCGTCCGCCAGCGCGCGCGTGGTGCACGCCTGGCTCACGGGCGAGCGCCCGTGCCCCCTCTGGTCGTACGCGATGACGCGGTGGTCGGCGGCGAGGTCCCGGATCTGCGCCGCCCAGAAGGCGGTCGAGCAGGTCCAGCCGTGTGCGAGGACGACGGCGGGCGCGTGGTCGGGGCCGTGCACCTCGACGTGCAGGCGGGCGCCGTCGGCGGAGACCACGGTCAGGGCACGGGCGGGGACGGGTGGCGTGAAGGCGCTCGGGGCGGCGTGCGTCGGCAGGCTCACGCCTCCACCTCCGTCCGCGCGCCGCTGTGCGCGGGAACGCGCAGGACCTCGTACTCCGCGAGGTCCACGCGCCGGGTGGCCCGCCGGAACTCGGTGGTCGTCCCGGGCCAGACGGTGGTGTTGCGGCCGTTCGCGTCCAGGTACCAGCTGGTGCAGCCGCCGTTGCTCCACACCGTGCGCCGCATCCGCTCCTGCACCCGGTCGTTCCAGGCGCGTACCGCGCCGGGCCGGGCGTCGAGGGCGGCGCGCGGGCCGAGGACACCGAGCTGACGCAGGTAGTCGGCCAGGTAGTTCAGCTGGGACTCGATCATCAGGATCATGGAGGAGTTCCCCAGGCCGGTGTTGGGCCCGATGATCGTCATGAAGTTGGGGAAGCCGGTGGCGCACGCCCCGCGCAGCGACTCCATGCCGTCCTTCCAGCTCTCCGCGAGCGTCCGGCCGTCGGCGCCCACCACCCGTTCGGCGATGGGCATGTCGGTGACGTGGAAGCCGGTGCCGAAGACGATCGTGTCGGCCTCGGCCGTGCTCCCGTCGGCGGCGACGAGGGTCGAGCCGCGCACCTCGGCGAGCCCGCTCGCGACCACGTCCACGTTGGGCCGGGCCAGCGCCGGGTAGTACGCGCTCGACAGCAGGATCCGCTTGCAGCCGATGCGGTAGTCCGGGGTGAGCCTGGCGCGCAGGGCCGGGTCCTCGATCGCGCGGGCGATGTTGCGCCTGGCGAGCCGTTCGACGAACCCGAGCTCCTCGGGGTGCTTGGTGAACGCCTGGACCTGCAACTCCCGGATGCCCCACAGCAGTCCGCGCCGGGCCCGCGCGGTGAGGGGCAGCCTGCGGTGGAGCGTGCGTTCGGCGCCGCTGATGGCCCGGTCGACGCGCGGCATCACCCAGGGCGGGGTGCGCTGGAAGAGGGTCAGCCGCGATACGAGCGGCTGGAGGGACGGCACGATCTGGATGGCGGAGGCGCCGGTGCCGATCACGGCGACCCGCTCGCCGCGCAGGTCGTGGCCGTGGTCCCAGCGGGCGGAGTGGAACACCCGGCCGGGGAAGGAGTCCAGGCCCGGGATCTCCGGGACCTTCGGGTCGGACAGCGGCCCGGTGGCGGAGACGACGACGTCGGCGCCGAGCGGACCGCGACTGGTCTCGATGTTCCAGCGCAGCCTGCGCGGGTCCCAGCTCATCAGCCTCGCCTCGGAGCCGAACCGGATGTGCGGCCGCAGGTGGAAGGCGTCGACGACGTGCTCCAGATAGGCGCGGATGTGCTCCTGCCCGGAGAAGGTGCGCGGCCAGTCGGGGTTGGGCGCGAAGGAGAAGGAGTAGAGGTGGGACGGCACGTCGCAGGCGCACCCCGGGTAGCTGTTGTCCCGCCAGGTGCCGCCCACGCCGTCGGCCCGCTCCAGGACCACGAAGTCGGTGATCCCTTCGCGGCGCAGGCGCACGGCCGCGCCCAGTCCCCCGAACCCGGACCCGATCACCGCCACCCGTACGTGCTCGTGCTCGGCCATCCCGCAGCCTCCCGGCATCACTCCGACTCCGCCAGTGAACACTGGCGCAATGGGAGGGTAGGGCAGCTCCGTACTCATGGGTAGGGGTCGCGAGAAGGAAAGTTACCGCCGGTACGATCTAGGCTTCGGGAGTGGCAGCAGACGCAGTACGGGGCGAGGACGTGACCGGGGACCGGCGGGCCCCCCGCGAGTACCGCATGGAGGAGCTGGCCCGGCTGGCCGGCATCACGGTCCGCACCCTGCGCTTCTACCGCGAACGCAAACTGATCGCACCGCCCCGCCGCGAGGGCCGTATCGCCTGGTACGACGACCACCACCTGGCCCGTCTGCGCACGATTTCGGCGCTCCTGGAGCGCGGCCACACCCTGAACGGCATCGCGGAACTCGCCGACGCCCTCGACCGCGGCCGCGACGTCGCCGACCTGCTGGGCGTCGGCACGCCCACCGAGGAGGAGCCGGTCCGCCTCACACCCGAGGAGCTGGCCGCCCGCTTCGAGGGCGAGGTCACCCCGGAGAACCTCGCCGCCGCCCTGGACCTCGGCTACCTCGGCACCGACGGCGACGAGATCGTCCACGTCAGCCGCCGTCTGCTGGAGGTCTCCTCGGCCCTGGTCCGCGAGGGCATCCCGCTCGCGGAGGTCCTGACGGCCGGCGCCCGCGTCCGCGAGCACGCCGACGCCCTGGCGGCCCTGTTCACCGACCTGATCCTGCGTCACGGCCCCGAGGAGGACCTCCAGCGGCTGCGCCCGCTGGCCCGCAGCGTGGTGGAGGCGGAACTCTCCCTCGCCCTCGACCGCAGGCTGCGCAAGGAGGACTGAGCCGTCGGCGGCCGTGGAGTGCCGCTAGAGGTCGTAGACGACGGTCACGGGCGCGTGGTCGGACCACCGCTCGGCGTGCGTGGCCGCGCGCTCCACGACCGCCTTGACCGCCCGGCCCGCGAGCCGCGGTGTCGCGCACTGGTAGTCGATCCGCCAGCCGGAGTCGTTGTCGAAGGCCCGTCCCCGGTAGGACCACCAGGAGTACGGCCCCTCGACGTCCGGGTGCAGCGCGCGCACGACGTCGACGTAACCGCCGTCCGCCGGGTCGAGGACCGCGCCCAGCCACTCGCGCTCCTCGGGCAGGAAGCCGGAGTTCTTGGTGTTGCCGCGCCAGTTCTTGAGGTCGGCCTGCCGGTGGGCGATGTTCCAGTCGCCGCAGACGACGACCTCCCGCCCCTCGGCCGCGGCCCGCTCGCGCAGCTCCTTGAGGTGGACGAGGAACTCGCCCATGAAGCGCGCCTTCTCGTCCTGCCGCTCGGTGCCGACCTCACCGGACGGCAGGTAGAGCGAGGCGACGGTGACACCGGGCAGGTCCGCCTCGACGTACCGCCCGCTCGTGTCGAACTCGGCCGAGCCGAAGCCGACCCGGACGCGGTCGGGCTCGCGCCGCGTGTAGAGGGAGACGCCCGCGCGGCCCTTCGCGGCGGCCGGGGCGTGCACGACGTGCCAGCCGTCCGGCTGCCGCACGCCCGCGGGCAGCTGCTCCGGCTCGGCACGCACCTCCTGGAGGCACAGCACGTCGGCGGGGGTCTCCGCCAGCCACTCCACGAAGCCCTTCTTCGCGGCGGCCCGCAGTCCGTTCACGTTCACCGAGGTCACAGTCAGCACCAGGGCACGATACCGGCACACTGGACGACGTCCGGTTCCCTTACCCGCATAGAAGTACGATGCCCAGCATGAATATACGCCCCGTCCCCTTCGAACACCCCGACGCCGTCAAACTCAACGACGAGGTCCAGGCGGAGTACCACGTGCGCTACGGCGACGGCGGCGACGCCACGGTCCTCGACGCGTCGGACTTCCAGCCCCCCGCGGGCGTGTATCTGATCGCGTACGACGAGCACGACCGCCCGGTGGCCACCGGCGGCTGGCGCAGCCAGGACGAGAACGGCGAGGGCAACGAGGACGGCGACGCCGAACTCAAGCGCATGTTCGTGGTCCGGGAGATGCGCGGCCGGGGCCTCGCCCGCCGCATGCTGGCCGCCCTGGAGGAGGACGCCCGCGCGGCCGGCCGGGTGCGCATGGTCCTGGAGACCGGCACCGCGCAGCCGGAGGCGATCGCCCTGTACACCTCCAGCGGCTACGAGCCCTGTACCAAGTTCGGCTACTACCGCGCCTACGAGTCGAGCCGCTGCTTCGCGAAGCCCCTCCGGCCGGGCACCGCGCTGTAGGCCGCGCCACGGCCGACCCTCCGGGGTCGGCCCCCGCGCGTCCCCGAACACGATGAAGCCCCGGTCGACTTTCGCCGACCGGGGCTTCATGCTGCGTGGACCTGAGGGGATTTGAACCCCTGGCCCCCTCGATGCGAACGAGGTGCGCTACCGGACTGCGCCACAGGCCCTTGCAACGAGTGAAACTCTAGCACCCCCGTCGGGGTGCTTGGAAATCCGTTCCCCGACTGGTCAGGGGGCGGGTTCCCGGAGCGGGACCACGGCCGTCACTCGTTGGCCGCGCGCGGCCGGTCGCCGTCCTCGTACTGGTCGAACAGCGGTGTGCGGCCACGTTCCCGCGCGCGGCGGGCGGAGGCGGCGCGGCGGGCGTCACTGCGCCCGTCGGCCGCCGGTCTGTCTTCCGCGACGGTCACCGGCTCCCGCGTCGGCGCCGTCTCCGGCTGCTCCGCGGGCTTCGTCTCCTGCTCCGCCGCGACGGACCCCGCCACGGAGCTGGAGCGCGCCGAACTCCACGCGTCGGGCGCCTTCAGGTCCACGTCGGACGTGGCGCGCGGCGCGACCGGCGCGGTGACGTACGTCGGCAGCGGCACGGGGACCGGCTCCCAGCTGTCCCCCTGCTCGGGACGCCGCCGGCGCTCACGCTGCTGGTCCACCCATTCGGCGTGGTCCGTCTGCTCGACGAGAGCGCGCCGATCCGCGGCGAGCGCGGACAGTCCGGGGTCGGGGACGTCCTCTGGTCCCTCGTCCGATTCGTCGGGGAGCGCGCCCTCGTCGAGGGGCGCGCGCCGCCGGGGCTGGCGCTCCCGCAGCCGCTGCGCGGCGGCCTCGGCCTGGCGCCGGTCCATCTGGTAGGCGAACCGGCGGCGCTCCTGGGAGCGCAGATACGCGATGTACGCGCTGAGCAGCACGGCGGGCACGCCGGGCGCCCAGAGGAACGCGAGCCCGCCGACGGCGGCGACGATCGCGCCGAGCGTGAAGGCGAGGAAGAGCACCACGGTGCTGCGCCGACGGCGCGCGAGGACCTTCGAGCGCCGGGCGCGCGCGGCGGCCGCCTGCGTCGAGGCCGAGGGCGTGCGCCGCGCTGCCGGCACACGCTTGCGCGCGGGCTCGGGTGCGGAGTTGGGCGCCGGGGCGGGCGCGGGTGCCGGGGGCGCGGAGTCACGCTTCCGCGCCGGCGCGGAAGCCGACGCGTGCGCCGGGGCGCTCGCGCGTTCGTGCTCCTGTTCCGGGGGCGCCGGTGCCTCCGGCTCCACGTCCGCCCGCGCCTGACGGCGCGTCGGCGGCATGGCGAAGGCCCGGACGTCCACCGAGTCGGTGGCGTCGCCCGGGTCGCGGGCGTCGGGCTCCCCCTCATGGGCGGAGCGCGCCCGCAGGTCCCTGGCGTAACGGCGCTCCATGCCCGCCCGTCCGGACAGCAGCCGGATGGCGGTGCTGAAGCGTTCCGTCGGACGGGCCTCGTTCAGCTCGTCCTGCCTACGGAGCCACATCGGCACCAAGTAGGCGGCCCAGGCCCCGACAATGACTGCGTAGATGAGGCCGCTGCTGCTCACGCCTCACACGGTAGAGGGGTTTCCCTGAGGCCATCCGCCAATTGCGTCGGTGTGTCGCACGATCTGGCTGATATTTCGAGCTTTTTGTGTGACGCATCCGATCAGCGGGCCGCCGTTGCCGCGAATTACCGGCTCCGAGACGGTCGGCGGCCGATCAATTTCGAACACTTATTCAATTTCCGGGGCTACCCGGGATTCCCCGGAGTGTTCTGCGGATTCCGGGGCACGCTGTTCGCGGACCCGCCTGACTCCTGGGCCCGCTGGGAGCGTTCCCGGCGCCAGCGGGCGAGCAATCCCTCGGGCACCTCTTCCGCGGTGAGCGCGAAGACGAGGTGGTCGCGCCAGGCCCCGTCGATGTGGAGATATCGCGGACGCAACCCCTCCTCGCGGAATCCGAGTTTCTCCACGACCCGCCGGCTGGGCCGGTTCTCGGGACGAATGCAGACCTCGACGCGGTGCAGCCCGACCGTGCGGAAACAGTGGTCCACGACGAGCGCCACCGCCGTCGGCATGACCCCGCGCCCGGCCACCGACTGGTCCACCCAGTAGCCGACGTGCCCCGAGCACATCGAGCCCCAGGTGATCCCGGCGACCGTCAACTGCCCGACCAGCCGCCCCTGGTACTCGATGACGAACGGCAGCATCCGGCCGGCGTTCGCCTCGGCCCGCAGGTGCCGGACCATCTGGCGGTAGGTCGGCCGGTGCGTGACAGGACCGCTGGGCGTCGGCGGCGGGATCGTCGCCTCCCACGGACGCAGCCAGTCCCGGTTGCGCCGGTTCACCTCGCGCCAGACCCGCTGGTCGCGCAGCCTTATGGGCCTGAGGACGATGTCGCCGTCCACCAGCACGACGGGCCAGGATGGGCTGTTCAGCTCGCACCCCCACTGATGGCACCGGGTCTGGGGTGGTCGCCGCCGCGGATCTGGTCGACGGCGTGGACCAGGAGGGGTTCCAGGACGGCCAGCCCGTCCTTCACCCCGCCCGAGGAACCCGGCAGATTGACGATCAGCGTGCCGCTCGCGACCCCGGCCAGGCCCCGGGAGAGCGCGGCGGTCGGCACCTTGTCGCGGCCGTACGCCCGGACGGCCTCCGCGATGCCCGGCACCTCGCGGTCGATCACCTCGCGCGTCGCCTCGGGCGTGCGGTCGGTGGGCGAGATGCCCGTGCCCCCGGTGGTGACGACGACGTCGTACCCGGCCTCCACGGCGGCGCGCAGCGCGTCCCGCACGGGGTCGCCGTCGGGCACCACGCGCGGCCCGTCCACGGCGAAGCCGAAGCGCGCGAGGGCGTCGGCGATCAGCGGGCCGCCCTTGTCCTCGTAGACGCCCGCGGCGGCGCGGTTGGACGCCGTGACGACGAGCGCGCGGTACGCCCCCGCGCTCACGTCCGGCTCCAGTCGCCCGACTTGCCGCCGGTCTTCTCCTCCACCCGCACGTCCGTGATGACCGCTCCCTTGTCGACCGCCTTGACCATGTCGATCACGGTGAGGGCGGCCACCGACACCGCGGTCAGGGCCTCCATCTCGACGCCCGTACGGTCCGTGGTCTTCACGGTGGCCAGGATCTCCACGGCGTCGTCCGCGACCGACAGGTCCAGTTTCACACCGGAGACCGCCAAGGGGTGACACAGCGGGATGAGGTCCGGGGTCCGCTTGGCACCCATGATGCCCGCGATACGGGCGGTGGCCAGTGCGTCTCCCTTGGGGACGCCCTCCCCGCGCAGCAGCTCGACCACACGGGGCGAGACGAGGACGCGGCCGCTGGCGCGGGCGGTGCGCGCGGTCACGTCCTTCCCGGATACGTCGACCATGCGGGCCGCGCCCGCCTCGTCGATGTGCGTCAGTCGGTCCTGCGTACTCATGGTGTGCGGCGCTCCCGGGTAGGGCCCGCGCGGTGCGGTGAGCGGGCCTGTCGTGCGCGACACGGTACCGCCAAGTCCGCGCGTCCACCCGAGCAGGACCCCGTGATCCCCGGCGGGGGACGCCGGGGGCGCGCGGCCCGCGGGCGCACGCCGGTGCGGGGCGCCGCGCGCCGGGGGGTCAGCCGAGCAGGACGACCTCGACCTCGGTGCCCGGCTCGACGGTGTCGACGTCCTCGGGGACGACGATCAGCGCGTCGGCGTGCGCCAGGGCGGCGATCAGGTGCGAGCCGGAGCCGCCGACGGGCACCACCTCGCCGTCGGCGTACGAGCCCCGCAGGAACTGCCTGCGCCGCGGGGGCGAGCTCAGCGCCTTGTCCGCCTTCAGGGTGGCCCGCGTCCTGGGGCGGTGGACGTCGTCGAGCCCCATCAGGGTGCGGATGGCGGGGCGGACGAACAGCTCGAAGGAGACGTACGACGACACCGGATTGCCGGGCAGGGCCAGCAGCGGGGTGTGGTCGGGGCCGATCGAGCCGAAGCCCTGCGGCTTGCCGGGCTGCATGGCGAGCTTGCGGAACTCCACACCGCCGCCCGGCTCGTCCTCGTCCCCGGCGTGCGCGAGCGCCTCCTTGACGACGTCGTACGCGCCCACGCTCACGCCGCCCGTGGTGACCAGGAGGTCGGCGCGCACGAGCTGGTCCTCGATGGTGGTCCGGAGGACGTCGGCGTCGTCGGCGACGGCACCGACCCGGTAGGCGATGGCTCCGGCGTCGCGGGCGGCGGCGGTGAGGGCGAAGCTGTTGGAGTCGTAGATCTGGCCGTTCGCCAACTGCTCCCCCGGCTGGACCAGTTCGCTGCCGGTGGACATGACGACCACGCGCGGGCGCGGGCGCACGCGTACGCTGCCGCGGCCGATCGCGGCGAGCAGGGCGATCTGCGGCGGGCCGAGCACCGTGCCCGCCTCCAGGGCGAGGTCGCCGGCCCGCACGTCGCTGCCCTTCGGGCGCACGTGCGCGCGTGCCTCGGCGGGCCGGTGCACGCGTACGTGCCCGGTGGCGCCCTCGGGGGCGAGGCTGCGGGCGCGCATGCCGGCCACGGGCCCCTCGCCGAGGCCCCCGTCGGTCCACTCCACGGGTACGACGGCCTCGGCGCCGGGCGGCAGCGGGGCGCCGGTCATGATGCGGGCGGCCTGGCCGGGACCCACGTGGATCAGCTCGGCGGCGCCCGCCGCCACGTCGCCGACGACCTCCAGGACGGCCGGGAACTCCTCGCTCGCGCCCGCCACGTCCGCGACCCGCACCGCGTACCCGTCCATGGAGCTGTTGTCGAACGGCGGCAGGGAGACCGGCACGGTGACGTCGTCGACCAGGACGCAGCCCTGGGCGTCGAGCAGCTGCAGCTCGATGGGGTCGAGGGGGCGGAGGGTGGTGAGGACGTCCTCCAGGTGCTCGTCCACGGACCAGAGGCGGTCCTGGTCGGCGGCGGGGGTCGCGGCGCTGCTCAACTCGCTACATCTCCTCGGCTACGTAACTGCGGAGCCAGGTACGGAAGTCCGGGCCCAGGTCTTCACGTTCGCACGCGAGTCTGACAATGGCACGCAGGTAGTCACCGCGGTCGCCGGTGTCATAGCGGCGGCCCTCGAAGACGACCCCGTGCACGGGCCCGCCGACCTTCTCGTCCTGGGCGAGCTGCTGGAGGGCGTCGGTGAGCTGGATCTCGCCACCGCGGCCGGGCTCGGTGCGGCGCAGTATGCCGAAGACGCGCGGGTCGAGCACATAACGGCCGATGACCGCGTAGTGCGACGGGGCGTCGGCCGGGTCCGGCTTCTCGACCAGGCCGGTCACCTTGACGACGTCGGCGTCGCCGGTGGCCTCCACGGCCGCGGAGCCGTAGAGGTGGATCTGCTCGGGCGCGACCTCCATGAGCGCGACGACGCTGCCGCCGTGCCGCTCCTGGACCTCGATCATGCGCTGGAGCAGGGGGTCGCGCGGGTCGATCAGGTCGTCACCGAGCAGGACCGCGAAGGGCTCGTGGCCGACGTGCGGGGCGGCGCACAGCACGGCGTGACCGAGGCCCCTGGGGTCGCCCTGGCGCACGTAGTGCATGGTCGCGAGGTCGCTGGACTCCTGGACCTTGGCGAGCCGTTCCGCGTCGCCCTTCTTCTCCAGGGCGGATTCCAGCTCGTAGTTGCGGTCGAAGTGATCCTCCAGGGGACGCTTGTTGCGTCCCGTGATCATGAGAACGTCATCGAGCCCCGCGGCCACGGCCTCCTCGACCACGTACTGGATCGCGGGCTTGTCCACGACCGGCAGCATCTCCTTGGGAGTGGCCTTGGTCGCCGGCAGGAACCGGGTGCCGAGACCTGCTGCGGGAATGACAGCCTTGCTGATCCTGGGGTGCGACTCAGTCATGCCGGCAACCCTATCCGGTGCCTTTGGCGAGAATCCGTGGCTCCGACCACCAAGCACTCATATGGGCATATCAAGGATGAACACATGGAAAGGGTGCGGGTGCGACCTGTGGAAAACGTCGGACGTGGCGCCGAGCCCGACAAGCGAACGCTGCGCCGGGAGATCCTCTCGGCGCGGGACGGACTGACGGCGGACGCCGTGCGGGACACGGGCACGGTGCTGGCCGGGCGCGCGCTGGAGCTGCCCGAGCTGGAGCGGGCGCGCACGGTGGCGGCGTACGTCTCCGTGGGGAGCGAGCCCGGCACGCTCGCGCTGCTGGACGCGCTGCGCGCGCGGGGCGTGCGGGTCCTGCTTCCCGCGCTCCTGCCGGACAACGACCTGGACTGGGGCGCGTACGCCGGTGAGGGCGCCCTCGCGCGGGTGCGGCACGCGGGAAGGATGGAACTCTTCGAGCCGGGCGGCGAGCGGCTCGGCCCGGACGCGGTGCTGACCGCCGACGTCGTCCTGCTGCCCGGGCTCGCGATCGACGGGCGCGGGATGCGGCTGGGGCGCGGCGGAGGCTCGTACGACCGTGTGCTGGCCCGGCTGGAGCGCGCGGGCGTGCGCCCCGCGCTCGTGGTGCTGCTGTACGACGCGGAGGTCGTGGCGAGTGTGCCCGCGCAGGCGCACGACCGTCCGGTGCACGCCGTGGTGACGCCGTCGGGCGTGCGCCGTTTCGCGAGCCCCTGATCCCGGGGCCCCCGTCGGCTTCCGCACCGGGGCGCATGCGAAAGGGCCCTCCCCACACGTGGGGAGGGCCCTTTCGGTCGGACCAGGTCCGGTCAGGCCGCGGTCAGCGGGTCACGGCTTGAGGACCAGGGTGTCGCTGGTGCTGCCGTCGACCGCCTTCGCGGAGAACGACCACGAGAGCAGTTCGCCGTTGGCCCACTTGTCCGTCTGGTCGGTGTAGTGCGCGCTGTAGGCGTGCCCGGAGGCGCCGGTGAGGTTGATCCACTTGGACTTGTCGAAGTCGTCCAGGTTGACCACCATCCGCATCGACGGCACCCATACGACGCCGTAGCCGCCGGCGGCGTTCCAGCCGGTCGCGTTGACCGTGGCCTCGCCGCCGCCGATCTTCCAGGGGCCTCGGTTGAGGACGTACTGGAGGATGCCGGGGCCGCTGGTGCCGAGGGTCTGGTTCTTCAGGAACAGGCGGTGCAGCCGGCCCCAGCTCCAGGTGTCGATGTCCTTGCCCAGCTTGGCCGTCAGCTCCCAGCGGGCGTCGATCATGGCGCGCTTGAACAGCTCGTCGCGGTTGGTGGCGGCGGGGCGGTTGCCCGTGCGGGAGGCCGGGGTCGTCCACCAGTCGCTGTCCGGCTTGTCCATGAGGTTGCGGACCACCTCGAACCAGCGGTCGCCGCCGTCCGGCTGCGCCTGGTCCGCGTCGCGCTCGCCGCACTCGCGCACCTTGGTGTCGTCGTCCACCGGACCGGTGCTGTCGATCTTGTCGACCCACAGGCACTGTCCCTTGGGCCGCAGCTCCTTGGGCAGCTTGTTGCCGAAGGCCAGCTTGAGGACGTTGCGCCAGACCGCGTTGAAGTACGCGGCGGCGGCCGAGTCGGCGTCCTGCGTGTAGTCCCAGCCCTCCAGCAGCTTCTGCGCCTGGCGGACGTCCTTGTCGCCGAGGTCGATCTGGAGCAGCTTGGGCACGAGCAGCTTGGCGATCTCGCTGCTGTTGTCCAGCTGCATCTGGCGCATGTCGTCGGTGGAGATCTTGCCGCCGCCCTTGATCTTCGACTCGATCAGGTCGCTGATGCGCTGGCTGCGGGTGCCGTAGCCCCAGTCCGTGGTGAGCGTGTAGGGGTACTTGTCCTTGTCGACCACGGCCTGGTTGGCGGTGACGATGTAGCCGCGCGCGGGGTCGAGCTCGTAGGGCAGCTCGTCCTGCTCGACGAAGCCGGTCCAGCGGTACTTGGGGTCCCAGCCGGGCGCCGGGACGGAGCCGTCGTCGCCGTCCGCGCGGGTGGGGATGCGGCCGGGCAGCGTGTAGCCGATGTGGTTGTCGGTGTCGGCGTAGATCAGGTTCTGCGAGGGCACGTCGAACAGCGCGGCCGCGTCGCGGAAGTCGCTCCAGTCGGCCGCCTTGTCGAGCGCGAAGACGGCGTCCATGGTCGTGCCCGGGTCCAGGGCGGTCCACCTGAGGGCGATGCCGTAGCCGTCGCCGCGGTCGGGGGCCGCGGTGTCGACGGTGGCCTTCCTGCCGACCTTGACGAGTTCGTTGTCGCGGTCGGACAGCAGGGGCATGCCGTCGTCGGTCTCCCGGACGACGATCTTCTTGGACGGGCCGCCGGCGACCTTGATGGTCTCCTCGCGGGACTTGAAGGGCCGGACCTTGCCGTCGTAGAGGTAGCCGTCGCCGCTGAGCTTCTCCAGGTAGAGGTCGGTGACGTCGACCCCGGAGTTGGTCATGCCCCAGGCGACGTCCGCGTTGTGGCCGATGATCACACCGGGCATCCCGGCAAACGTGTAACCGGCGACGTCGTACTGGCACTTGTCCGAGACGGTGCGGCAGTGCAGGCCCATCTGGTACCAGACCGACGGCAACGAGGCCGACAGGTGCGGGTCGTTGGCGAGCAGCGGCTTGCCGGTGATGGTGTGCTCCCCGCCGACGACCCAGGAGTTGGAGCCGATGCCCTGACCGTTCACGCCGACGGCCGCGGGGACGTCGTCCAGGACGTTGTAGAGGCCCTCCAGCTGGCTCGTGAGCGCCGATCCGGACGTGGACGAGGATTCGGTGCCCCCGGTGCCCGTCGTGGCCCCTGAACCGCTCGTGACGCCCGAGCCGGTCGCGGTGCCCGAACCCGTCGTGCCCGAGCCCGTGGAGGTGCCCGAACCGGTCGTGGCGCCCTCGCCCTGCTTGAACGACTTGGTCAGCTCGTCGTACTGACCCTCCTGGACTATCGGCTTGTTGCGGCCGTACGGATAGTCCGGGTAGAGGTCGCGGATCTGCTGCGGGCCGAGGCGGCTGGTCATCAGGGCGCGGTCGATCTCGTCCTGCATGTTGCCGCGCAGGTCCCAGGCCATCGCCTTCAGCCAGGACACCGAGTCGACCGGGGTCCAAGGCTGCGGCTTGTAGTCGTTGCTGAAGCCGAGCGCCGCGTACTCCAGGGAGATGTCCTTGCCGTCCTTGCCCCGGAGATAGGCGTTGACCCCCGCCGCGTACGCCTGGAGGTACTTCTTCGTCGCGGCCGACAGCTTGGTGTCGTACTCCTTCTTCGCGACCCGGTCCCAGCCCAGGGTGCGCAGGAACTCGTCGTTCTTGACCTGGCCCTTGCCGAACATCTCCGACAGGCGGCCGGACGTCATGTGCCGGCGCACGTCCATCTCGTAGAACCGGTCCTGCGCCTGGACGTATCCCTGCGCCATGAACAGGTCCGCGTCGGACGAGGCGTAGATCTGCGGGATGCCGTTGCCGTCCCGCTTCACCTCGACCGGTCCGGACAGGCCGTCCAGTGTCAGGGAACCGCTGGTCTGCGGGAAGGAGGCACGGACGGTGCTGACCGACCAGTACCCCCCGTAAGCGACGCCCCCGACGACGGCCAGGACGAGCACCAGGACGAGCAGTCGGGCTTTTCGCCCCTTCTTCCTGCCGGACTTGCCGGGCTTGTCACCCGTTGTGGCGGTGGTGTTGGGGGGCATCGCTGTCCTTGCTGTCCTAACGCGAGCGGCGAGGCGGGCTGTCCTTTTGAATGAGCGCTGGAGCAACCATAGGCGCAGGGCCCGGTGCCCCTTGACGCGGAGTCGGGAACCCGCGCGGACGGGCGTTCGATCTTGCCTCGCCGCGCGTCAAGAAAACGTCAAGAGTTAGGTAAGGTAATGAAGTACTTGGGTGCGGAGCACCACGGCACCGGTGCGTGTCGTCACGGGTGCTTCGCACCGCGCGCACGTACGCTTCGCGCCTCCCGCGCGTGAGGCCGGTGAAGGGATCCGCCGCTGACTGTCCATCACCTCAACCAGCTCCTGCTCATCTGCTCCGTCGTCCTGCTCGTCGCCGTCGCGGCCGTCCGGGTCTCGTCGCGCAGCGGGCTGCCCAGCCTGCTCGTCTACCTGGGCATCGGCGTCCTCATGGGCCAGGACGGCATCGGGGACATCCACTTCGACAACGCCGAGATGACCCAGGTCATCGGCTACGCGGCCCTGGTCGTGATCCTCGCCGAGGGCGGTCTCGGCACGAAGTGGAAGGAGATCCGGCCGGCCCTCCCCGCCGCCTCCACGCTGGCGCTGTTCGGGGTGGCGGTCAGCGTCGGGGTCACGGCCGCGGGTGCGCACTACGTGACCGGGCTGGAATGGCGGCAGGCGCTCATCATCGGGGCGGTCGTGTCCTCGACGGACGCGGCGGCGGTCTTCTCCGTGCTGCGCCGCATCCCGCTCCCCGCGCGCGTGACGGGCACGCTGGAGGCGGAGTCCGGCTTCAACGACGCCCCGGTGGTCATCCTGGTGGTCGCCTTCTCCACCGCCGGGCCGATCGAGCACTGGTACGTGCTGGTGGGCGAGATAGCGCTGGAACTGGCCATCGGCGCCGGCATCGGGCTCGCGGTCGGCTGGCTGGGCTCCTGGGGACTGCGGCACGTCGCCCTGCCCGCCTCCGGCCTCTACCCGATCGCCGTCATGGCCATCGCGGTCACCGCCTACGCCGCGGGCGCCCTGGCGCACGGCAGCGGATTCCTCGCCGTCTACCTCGCCTCGATGGTGCTCGGCAACGCCAAACTGCCGCACTGGCCCGCCACGCGCGGGTTCGCCGAAGGACTCGGCTGGATCGCCCAGATCGGCATGTTCGTCCTGCTCGGCCTGCTGGTCACCCCGCACGAGCTCGGCGACGACATCTGGCCTGGACTCGTCATCGGGCTGGTGCTGACCATGGTGGCGCGGCCCCTGAGCGTGGTGCTGAGCCTGATGCCGTTCCGGGTGCCGTGGCCGGAGCAGATCCTGATGTCCTGGGCCGGGCTGCGCGGCGCGGTGCCCATCATCCTGGCGACGATCCCCATGGTGAACGGTGTCGATGCCAGCCACCGGATCTTCAACATCGTCTTCATCCTGGTCGTCGTCTACACCCTGGTCCAGGGCCCGACGCTGCCCTGGGTGGCCCGCAAGCTGCGCCTGGGCGACGAACCGGAGGCGGCCGACCTCGGCATCGAGTCCGCGCCCCTGGAGCGGCTGCGCGGCCATCTGCTGTCCGTCGCCATCCCCGAGGGCTCGCGGATGCACGGCGTCGAGGTCAACGAGCTGCGCCTGCCGGCCGGGGCCGCCGTCACCCTCGTCGTACGTGACGGGAAATCGTTCGTCCCCATGCCCACGACGGCGCTGCGGCACGGCGACGAACTCCTCGTCGTCACCACCGACCCCGTCCGGGACGCCGCGGAACGCCGCCTGCGCGCGGTCGCGCACGGCGGCAAGCTGGCCGGGTGGCTGGGGACGAACGGCGGCGGAAGGTGAGCACCTTGAGCGCCTTTCCGCGCGCCGTACTCGGTGCGGTGCGCGCCGTACCCCACGCGCCGCGCGCGTGCCCCACTCACCGTGCTCCGCTCCCCCGACGATCCCAGGTGAACCGTCCTTCGGTGCTCGGTTTCACAGGCGTTCCGGGCCTTGATCCCTGTACGATCGAGGCACCCTGATCGAACCAACTCTGCCTGACGCAGAGCTGGCGCGACCGTATGGCGGCCGGGACGCTCTCCTCAGCGGGCTCCGGTATCCACCGCAGTTCCGCGCAAGAGGACAGCTCTCGGCGCCCCCCGCACGGGCGCGCTACCAGGCGGCAGAAAGGCACGGGCCGTGGCATCCACGGTCACCACCGAGCCGTCGGACACTCCGGCACCGTCCCGCCCGGGCTACGGGCAGCTGCTGCGCACCAGCGGCGCGTGGACGTTCCTGCTCCCCGGCTTCGCGGCGCGTCAGCCGTTCGCGATGCTCACCCTCTCCATCGTGCTGCTCGTCCAGCACACCACCGGCTCGTACGGCGCCGCCGGCGCCGCCGCGGCCGTCACCGGCGTCTCCATGGCCCTGTTCGCGCCCTACGGCGGGCGGCTCGCCGACCGCCACGGCCAGCGCGCGGTGCTGATCCCCGGGGTGCTCGTGCACGCGCTGTCGGGTCTCGCGCTGACGGCGCTCGCCCTGTCGCACGCACCCCTGTGGGCGCTGTACGCGGCGGCCGTGCCCACCGGCGCCTCGGTCCCGCAGATCGGCCCGATGGTCCGCGCCCGCTGGGGCGTACGGCTTCAGGACTCGCCCCTGATGGGCACCGCCGCGGCCTTCGAGTCGGTCACCGACGAGCTGACCTTCGTCGTCGGCCCGCTGCTGGCGACCGCCCTGTGCACCACGGTGGCCCCGGCGGCCGGCCTCGTCGCGGAGGCCGCGCTGACCCTCGTCGGCGGCCTGCTGTTCGCCGCGAGCAGGCGTACGCAGCCGACGGTGACGAAGGACACCCACACGCGGGGGAGGCATCCTTCCGCGCTGCGCGTCCCCGGCGTGCGCGTCCTGGCGGTGGCCTTCCTGGGGATCGGCTCCGTCTTCGGCGGCATGCAGGTCTCGCTCGCCGCGTTCAGCGAGTCGATCGGCGAACCCGGTCTCAACGGCGTCCTGTACGGCACCTTCGCCGCGGGCAACATGCTCTCCGGCGTCGTGTGCGGCGCGATCGCCTGGCGGACCGGCCCGCGCCACCGGCTCGTGATCGGGTACGCGGCGCTCGCGCTCACCGCGTCCGTCCTGTGGACGGCCCACTCGGTGCCCGTCCTGGCCGGGCTCGGCCTGCTGGTCGGCATGTGCATCGCCCCCGCCCTGATCACCGGCTACACCCTGGTCGAAGGGCTGGTCCCGGCCGCCGCCCGCACCGAGGCGTTCACCTGGCTGACCGGCGCGGTCGCCCTGGGCCAGGCGGCCGCCGTCACCGTGGCCGGACAACTGGAGGACCGCTTCCGGGGCGGCGCCGGATTCCTCGTGCCGATGGCCGGCACGATGCTCGCCCTGATCACCTTGGTGGCACTGCGCTCACGGCTCACCGCGCGGCAGCGGAACCGCACGGTGGCACGTGGCGTCGGTCACCGCGAGCCGGTCACAGTGGACTGATCCCCGGGAATACGTCACTATGGACCGTCGTTAGCACTCATCGAGTGAGAGTGCCAGGAGGAAGACAGTGCCGACCTACCAGTACCAGTGCACCGAGTGCGGCGAGGGCCTCGAGGCGGTGCAGAAGTTCACCGACGACGCCCTGACCGAGTGCCCCAACTGCGGTGGCCGCTTGAAGAAGGTGTTCTCCGCGGTCGGCATTGTCTTCAAGGGCTCCGGTTTCTACCGGAACGACAGCCGCGGCTCCTCCTCGAGCAGCAGCCCGGCCACCAAGCCCGCCGGCTCGTCCTCGTCGGGCTCCACGTCGTCGGACGCGAAGACGTCGTCCGCGTCGGGCTCGTCGTCCTCATCGAGTTCGTCGAGTTCCCCGTCGTCCTCGTCGAGCTCCACGAACACCTCCGCGGCCTGACACTCCGCTCGCGAGACCCCGCCGTCACGGGACGACGGGGTCTTCGGCGTTCCCGGGGGACGGGCTTCCGGCGTCCGTCCGGCCAGCTAATGTGCTCGTCATGGCGAACGCAGAGATCGGTGTCATCGGCGGCTCGGGCTTCTACTCCTTCCTCGACGACGTGACCGAGGTCCAGGTCGACACCCCCTACGGGGCACCCAGCGACTCCCTCTTCCTCGGCGAGATCGCCGGCCGGCGGGTCGCCTTCCTGCCCCGCCACGGCCGCGGCCACCATCTGCCGCCGCACCGCATCAACTACCGCGCCAACCTCTGGGCGCTGCGCTCGCTCGGTGTGCGCCAGGTCCTCGGCCCCTGCGCGGTCGGCGGTCTGCGCCCCGAGTACGGCCCCGGCACGCTGCTCGTCCCGGACCAGCTCGTGGACCGCACGAAGTCGCGGCCGGGGACCTACTTCGACGGGCTGCCGCTGCCCGACGGGACCGTCCCGAACGTGGTGCACGTGTCGCTGGCCGACCCGTACTGCCCCACCGGCCGGGCCGCCGCGCTGAAGGCGGCCCGCGGCCAGGACTGGGAGGCCGTGGACGGCGGGACGCTGGTCGTGATCGAGGGGCCACGCTTCTCGACGCGCGCCGAATCGCTGTGGCACCAGGCCCAGGGCTGGTCGGTGGTGGGCATGACCGGTCACCCCGAGGCGTCCCTCGCCCGCGAACTGGAGCTCTGCTACACGTCGTTGACCCTGGTCACCGACCTCGACGCGGGCGCCGAGACCGGCGAGGGCGTCTCGCACGACGAGGTGCTCCAGGTGTTCGCCGCCAACGTGGACCGACTGCGGGGCGTGCTGTTCGACGCGGTGGCCGCGCTGCCGGAGAACTCGGCCCGCGACTGCCTGTGCACGAACGCCCTCGGCGGGATGGACCCGGGGTTCGCTCTGCCGTAGGCGTCCGGGGACGGAACTCCCCGTTCGGGTGAGCGAGTTGTCCACAACCCGTCGGTAGGCCACCGGCTCCGGCGGACATCGGCGCGAGGCCGCATCGTGGGGTCACCAGCCGATCCCTCGCCGCAGGTGGTGGTCCTCATGTCCTTGACTCCCCCGTACCCCTCCCCGTCCTCGTCGCCTTCCTCTCCTTCGTCTCCTTCCCCGTCCTCCTCGTCCTTCCCGCCTCCCTTCCCCACGCCGCGCCCGCTCGGCATCGACGCGCCGGCCACCTGTGAGGTGCCCCACTTCGCGCCGGTCCGGGTGCGCGGCGGCCGCCATCAGCTGCAACGGCTCGTACGGCACCGGCGGCGGGCCGTAGCCGCCGGGCTCGCCGTCACGGCGGCCGCGCTGGTGGCCGCCGGGCCGCGCACCGCCACCGATCCGCACCGCTCCGAGCGGCCCCGCGGGCATCCGGCGGCGGAGCCCGTACGACGGCCGGACGCGGTGGAGACGGTGACGGCGCCGGTGCGGATCGCCGACGCCGCGACCGTCCGGCTGCTGAGGCCGGGGGACCGGGTCGACGTCGTCGCCGCGGACGATCCGGCGACCGGCGGTGAGCCCAGGGTGATCGCGCGCGGCGCGCGGGTGAGCGCGCTGCCCGAGCCACTGGACGACGGCGCGCAGAGCGGCGCGCTGGTCGTGCTCTCGGTGCCGCGCTCCACGGCGGCCCGGCTGGTCGGCGCGAGCGCGACGGCGCGGCTGGCGGTGACGCTGTGCTGAACTTCACCCGTCGTTTGCTTGGCGCCACGCTGTCAAGTCGCTCGATCGGGGGATGGAATTGGACAGGATGGCCTCATCGTGTCGTAGGTTGCGGAGCGTTTCGTTCCACACCCTGTGCACATGAGGAGAGTCCCCGAGGTGAGCGAGAAGAAGGAACCAAGCGTCTGGCAGGGCTTCAAGGCGTTCCTGATGCGCGGCAACGTCGTCGACCTGGCAGTCGCAGTGGTCATCGGCGCCGCCTTCACGAACATCGTCAACTCACTGGTGAAGGGGATAATCAACCCGCTGGTCGGCACGATCGGCACCCAGAACCTCGACAACTACAGCTCGTGCCTGAGCACGTCCTGCCAGGGAACGCACGGCATCCAGCTGCTGTGGGGCTCGGTGCTCGGCGCCACGCTCAGCTTCGTGATCACCGCCGCGGTGGTCTACTTCCTGATGGTCCTGCCGATGGCGAAGTACCTGGCCCGGGTCGAGGCCCGCAGGAAGGCGAAGGAAGGCACCCACGAGGTCATCGAGCTGTCCGAGCTGGAGGTGCTGAAGCAGATCCGCGACGAGTTGGTCGCCCAGCGCGGCTCGGGTTCGGGCTCCACGCCCGACGGGCGCTAGCCGCGCTGCGGAGCGCCGTTCAGAGGTGGTGGGGCGGCTTCTCGTCGAGGAAGCGCTTCAGGTCGGCGTCACCGTCGCCTCGCTCGCCCCATCCGCGGTCCGTGTCGTCCGAGGACGGCCGGCTCAGCGGATCGTCGAAGATCAGCGCGGCCTTCGGGTCGCGCGGCTCGGGGTCGGGGCCGGTACTCATGTCTCAAGGGTACGGCCCCTCCCGCGGCCGTCGTCCGGGCCGGAGCCAGGGTCTGCCGCACTCACACCGCGTACAGGCCGTGGGCCGTGAAGACGTCCCTGGCCCGCGCCGTCTGCTCCGCGGTGGGGCTGGGGGTGTCGTGGAGCGTGAAGGGCATGCCGAGCGCCTGCCACTTGGCCTCGCCCAGCTTGTGGAAGGACAGGACGTCGACGCGCGAGACGTTGCCGAGACCGGCGGCGAAGGCGGCGACGCCCTCGATGTTCGCGGGGTCGTCGGTGAGACCGGGCACGAGCACAAAACGGACGTGGACCTCCGTGCCCAGGTCGGCGAGCCGCCGGGCGAAGGCGAGGGTGGGCTCCAGCGGCCGGCCGGTGACCCTGCGGTAGGTGGCCCGGTCCCAGGACTTGATGTCGAGCAGGACCAGGTCGGTGTCCCGGAGGAGGGCGTCGGTGGCGCGGACCCCGAGGTAGCCCGAGGTGTCCAGGGCGGTGTGCAGGCCGAGTTCGTGCTTGAACCGGTGCAGGAGTTCGCCGGTGAACACCGGCTGGAGGAGCGGCTCTCCCCCGCTGACGGTGGCCCCGCCGCCCGCCGCCGCGATGAACCGCGTGTACTTGGCCGCCTCGGCGACGACGGCGTCGGCCGAGGTCCGCTTGCCGTGGCGCATCCGCCAGGTGTCGGGGTTGTGGCAGTACAGACAGGTCAGCGGGCAGCCGGCGAGGAAGGTCACGAAGCGGGTGCCCGGACCGTCCACGCCGGTCGACAGGTCCCAGGAGTGCACCGAGCCCACGGCGGGCCGCCGGGTCGCCGCGACGGCCGGGGTGACCGGGGTGGCCGCCCGCACGGCGGGGCGCCCGTCCGGCGCCGGCGGGGTCGCCGGCGCGGACGGCAGGGTCGTGGTCATGGTCCCTCGCCCTCAGAGCGAGCCGTGGAAGGTGCGGTTGATGACGTCGAGCTGCTGCTCGCGGGTCAGCCGGACGAAGTTGACCGCGTACCCGGAGACCCGGATGGTGAGCTGCGGGTACTTCTCGGGGTGCTCCATCGCGTCCTCGAGGGTCGCCTTGTCGAGCACGTTCACGTTCATGTGGAACCCGCCGCTCGCCATGTAGCCGTCCAGCACGCCCGAGAGGTTGGCGACGCGTTCGGCGGGGGTGCGGCCGAGCGCGCCCGGGGTGATGGTGTTGGTCAGCGAGATGCCGTCCTCCGCGTCGTCGTACGGCAGCTTGGCGACGGAGAGCGCCGACGCGATGTAGCCGTGCTCGTCACGCCCGTTCATGGGGTTGGCGCCCGGTGCGAAGGGGGTGCCCGCGCGGCGGCCGTCGGGTGTGTTGCCGGTCTTCTTGCCGTAGACGACGTTCGAGGTGATCGTCAGGACCGACTGGGTGTGCACCGCGTCGCGGTACGTCGGGTGCCGGCGGACCTTCTCCATGAACTCGTGCACGATCCAGCGGGCGAGGGAGTCGGCCCGGTCGTCGTTGTTGCCGTACGCCGGGTAGTCGCCCTCGACGACGTAGTCGACGGCGAGGCCGCTCTCGTCGCGGATCACCTTCACGCGGGCGTGCTTGACGGCGGACAGGGAGTCGGCGGCGACCGAAAGACCGGCGATGCCGCAGGCCATGGTGCGCAGGATCGCCCGGTCGTGCAGGGCCATCTCCAGGCGCTCGTAGGCGTACTTGTCGTGCATGTAGTGGATGACGTTGAGCGCGTGGACGTAGGTCTTCGCGAGCCAGTCGAGCATGGCGTCGTAGGCGGTGAGGACCAGGTCGTAGTCGAGGTACTCGTCGGTGATCGGCTCGAAGCCCTTCGCGACGGTCTTGCCGGAGATCTCGTCGCGGCCGCCGTTGACGGCGTACAGGAGGGCCTTGGCGACGTTCACGCGGGCGCCGAAGAACTGCATCTGCCGGCCCATGGCCATCGCGGAGACACAGCAGGCGACGGCGGTGTCGTCCCCGTACTTGGGGCGCATGAGGTCGTCGGACTCGAACTGGAGGGCGCTGGTGTCGATGGCGACGCGGGAGGCGAACTCCTTGAACGCCTCGGGCAGCCGCGGCGACCAGAAGACGGTGAGGTTGGGCTCGGGGGCCGGGCCGAGGTTGTAGAGGGTGTGCAGGGCGCGGAAGGTGGTGCGGGTGACCAGCGGGCGCCCGTCCTCGCCGAGGCCGGCGAGGGACCAGGTGACCCAGGTGGGGTCGCCGGAGTAGAGCTCGTTGTACTCGGGGGTGCGCAGGAAGCGCACGATGCGGAGCTTGATGACGAAGTCGTCGACGAATTCCTGGGCCTGGGACTCGGTGAGGAGGCCGAGTTCGATGTCCCGCTGGAAGTAGACGTCGAGGAAGGCGTCGATGCGGCCGATGGACATGGCCGCGCCGTTCTGCTCCTTGACGGCTCCGAGGTAGGCGAAGTACAGCCACTGGACGGCCTCGCGGGCGGTGCGGGCGGGGCCGGAGATGTCGTAGCCGTAGGAGAGGGCCATGGCCCGGAGTTCCTCGAGGGCGCGGATCTGCTCCCGGGTCTCCTCGCGCTCCTGGATGACTTCCGCGGTGGGCCACTCGGCGTCGAGCAGGACACCGACCGCCTCTTTGGCCGCCACGAGCCGGTCGACGCCGTAGAGGGCGACGCGCCGGTAGTCGCCGATGATGCGGCCGCGGCCGTAGGCGTCGGGCAGGCCGGTGATGATGCCGGAGGAGCGGCAGGCGCGGATCTCGGGGGTGTAGGCGTCGAAGACCCCGTCGTTGTGGGTCTTGCGGAGCTTGGTGTAGATCGTCCTGATGGCGGGGTCGGGGTCGTACCCGTAGGCGGTGAGGGCGTTCTCGACCATCCGCCAGCCGCCGTTGGGCATGATGGCCCGCTTGAGCGGGGCGTCGGTCTGGAGGCCGACAATCAGGTCGAGGTCGGGGTCGACGTAGCCGGGCGCGAAGGCGTCGATCCGCGACGGGGTGTGGACGTCGACGTCGTGGATGCCCCGCTCGTTCTCGACGGGGAACATCGCGAGGAGCTTGTTCCAGACCTTGGTGGTGCGCTCGGTCGGGCCGGCGAGGAAGGCGGCGTCGCCCTCGTAGGGGGTGTAGTTGCGCTGGACGAAGTCGCGGACGTCGATGGACTCCCGCCACCGGTCGCCCCGGAAGCCGTCCCAGGCGCCCCGGGCCGCCAAGGTCTCGCCCGCCGTCTCTTCCGCGGGTGTCGCAGGGGTGGTTTCCGCAGGCGTGGCAGTCATGACCCGCACCTTCCGCATCGGCTGGTGGCTACGGATCCATTGCACGCCTCCGGCGCTCCCTCCGGGCGCCGCGTTGGTCCTCGATCACCGGCCGAAGGTCCCCCGGCGGGCCGGGCCGGTCGGCCCCCGTGCCGTCCGACCAGGCCATTGTCCCGGAGCCGCGACCCCAGGACGTTTTGTGAATCGCTTCACAAGATTTCGGTGCGGTTTTCTGCTCTCCTGGGTGACATGACGCCGAGTTCCGCTCACCCGCCCGCCTCTCCGGACGGGCCGCAGACCCGACGGCCGTTGCGCCCCCTCACCGCGCGCGGGCGCGGTGAGGCCCACCGGGTCGCCTCGCCGCTGGAGCTCTTCTTCGACCTGTGCTTCGTCGTGGCCGTCGCGCAGGTGGGCGTGGGGCTCGTGCACGCCGTCGCCGAGGGGCACGCGGGCGAGGGCATCCTCAACTACGCGATGCTGTTCTTCGCCATCTGGTGGGCCTGGATGAACTTCACCTGGTTCGCCTCGGCGTACGACAACGACGACGTCCTCTACCGGGTCGTCACCCTCGTCCAGATCGCCGGCGTCCTGGTCCTGGCCGCCGGTGTCTCACGGGCGTTCACGGACCACGACTTCCTGGTGGTGTGGCTCGGCTATGTGATCATGCGGCTGGCGATGGTCGCGCAGTGGCTGCGGGCCGCGAGATCCGCCCGGGGCGCGGAGAGAACCATGGCCCTGCGGTACGCGGGCGGCATCCTGATCTGCCAGGTCGGCTGGGCGGGGCTGGTGGTGCTGCCGGAGCCCGCGCGCCCCTGGCTGTATCTGGTGATGGTGATCGCGGAACTGTGCGTGCCCCTGTTCGCGGAGCGGATCAACGCCACCGCCTGGCATCCGCACCACATCGCCGAGCGGTACGGGCTGTTCACGATCATCGTGCTCGGCGAGACGATCGCCGCGGCGACGGCCGCCGTGAAGTCGGCCCTGGACGAGCACGACGTCCTCGGCGAGCTGCTGCCGATCGCGGCGGGCGGTCTGCTGATCGTCTTCTCCGCCTGGTGGATCTACTTCGTGGTGCCCGTCCACGGTCATCTGCGCGGCAACCGGCAGTCGTTCCTGTGGGGGTACGGCCACTATCTGATCTTCGCCTCGGCCGCCGCGATCGGCGCGGGTCTCGAGGTGGCGGTCGAGCACACGGTGGGTGAGTCGCCCGTCTCGGCCCTGTCCGCCTCGGCGGCGGTCACCCTGCCGACGGCGCTGTATCTGCTCACGGTGTGGGCGCTGCACGCGCGCCACTTCAAGTTCGGCATCAGCCAGCAGCTCGTGCTGCCGGTCACGGCCCTGCTGGTGATCTGCTGCACCTTCCTGGGCGACTGGGCGGTGCTCGCGGCGGGAGTCGTGTGCGGGCTGTCGGTGGCGGCCGGTGCGACGCTGACGGCGCGCAGGTCCGGGCAGGGGCGCGCGGCGAAGGCGGGCGCCCCCGTCTGATCGCCGCACTCCCCCGGGTGGGCAAGACTGGCTGCCATGACAGTTGACGCTCTGACGGATGTCGCCGGGCTGCGGGTCGGACACGCGACCCGCACCGGTGACGGCTGGCTCACGGGTACGACGGTCGTCCTCGCGCCGGAGGGCGGTGCCGTGGCCGCGGTGGACGTGCGCGGCGGCGGCCCCGGCACCAAGGACACCGACGCCCTCGACCCGCGCAACCTCGTCCAGAAGGTCGAGGCGGTCGTCCTGACCGGGGGCAGCGCGTACGGTCTTGACTCGGCGTCCGGCGTGATGGCGTGGCTGGAGGAGCGGGGGCGTGGGGTGCGGGTCGGACCGGACCCCACGCACGTGGTGCCGGTGGTGCCCACCGCCTGCCTCTTCGACCTCGGGCGCGGCGGCGACTTCCGTGCGCGGCCGGACGCGGCGACGGGGCGCACGGCGGTCGAGGCCGCCGCGGCGAGCGACCTGGGCGCGCGGGTGCGCGAGGGGGCCGTCGGCGCCGGTACCGGCGCCGTGGTGGGGCAGCTCAAGGGCGGCATCGGCAGCGCGAGCACGGTCCTCGGCTCGGGGATCACGGTGGCCGCGCTGGTGGCCGTCAACGCCGCGGGGTCGGCGATGGACCCGGGGACGGGCGCGCTCTACGGGGAGTTGTTCGAGGGGCGCGTCACGTACCCGGAGCAGGGCGTGCACGAGGCCGCGCGCCGACGCCTCGCCGAGGCCGCCGTGAAGAACGGCGCTCCGCCGCTCAATACGACGCTCGCGGTGGTCGCCACGGACGCGGACCTGTCCAAGGCACAGGCGCAGAAGCTGGCGGGCACGGCGCACGACGGCATCGCGCGCGCCGTGCGACCAGTGCATCTGCTCAACGACGGTGACACGGTGTTCGCTCTCGCCACGGGGGCTCACGCGCTGGACGCCGCACATCCGCTCGCGCTCAACGACGTTCTCGCGGCGGGCGCGGACGTGGTGACGCGCGCCATCGTCCGCGCCGTGCGCGCCGCGGAGTCGGTGGACGGGGCGGGCGGAACGTGGCCGGCGTACGAGGAGTTGTACGGGGGCGGCAGGTAGCACGAGCGCGTTCCGTCGCCGTGCGGCTCGGATTGTCGCGGTTCTGTCACGTGCCTGGCTTCATCCCGATCGGAGGGAACCTCCCGTGGGGGCGGTTCCCTCTTTCTCCACGCATCGGAGCGGATCCCGCACATCACACGAACCTGGAGCAGCCCGTGACAACGCCGGACATTGCAGCGCGGCGCGCGCTGGGGGCCTGTGCCGCCTTGTTGGTCGGCGCCCTCACCCTCACCGGATGCGGCGGCGACGCCAGCGCCAAGACCGATGGCGCCAAGGGCGGCAAGGACTCGCCGAAGACCTCGACGGCGAAGATCGCGATATCGGCGAAGGACGGATCGACCGGGGCGTCCATCAACGCGACCGGCGTGAAGGTCAGCGGCGGCAGGCTGACCGACGTGAAGATGAGCGTGGCGGGGTCGGGGCAGGCCGTGCCGGGGGCGATATCGGCGGACGGCGGCAGTTGGAAGCCGAAGGAGCAGCTGGAGCGGGGCACGAAGTACGCGATAGCGGCGACCGCGAAGGACTCCGGCGGCCGTACCGCCGCGGCGAATTCCATCTTCACGACGGTCACGTCGTCCAACAGCTTCATCGGGACGTACACGCCGGACGACGGGACCACGGTCGGTGTGGGCATGCCGGTGTCGTTCACCTTCGACAAGGCCATCACCGACAAGAAGACCGTGCAGTCGCACATCACGGTCAGCTCCAGCAGCGGGCAGCAGGTGGTGGGGCACTGGTTCGGGGCACAGCGGCTGGACTTCCGGCCGCAGGAGTACTGGAAGGCCGGCTCCAAGGTCACGATGAAGATCGACCTGGACGGGGTCGAGGGCGCGAACGGCGTCTACGGCGTGCAGAAGAAGACCGTGGACTTCACGATCGGGCGGTCGCAGGTCTCCACGGTCGACGTGGGCACGCAGACCATGACGGTGGTGCGGGAGGGCAGCACGCTCAAGTCGGTGCCGATCTCGGCGGGCAGCCCGCAGCACACGACGTACAACGGGCAGATGGTGATCTCCGAGAAGTTCACGCAGACGCGCATGAACGGCTCGACGGTGGGCTACGGCGGTGAGTACGACATCCCGGACGTGCCGCACGCGATGCGGCTGACGTCGTCCGGGACGTTCATCCACGGCAACTACTGGTACAGCAAGGGCAATCCGCCGTTCGGGCGCGAGGGCACGAGCCACGGCTGTGTGGGGCTCGCGGACGTGCAGGGCGCGCAGGGGGCGACGAGCGCCGCGTGGTTCTACGACAACTCGCTGATCGGGGACGTCGTGATCGTGAAGAACTCCCCCGACAAGACGGTGGCCCCGGACAACGGTCTCAACGGCTGGAACATGCCCTGGGGCGAGTGGGTGGCCGGCAGCGCCGCCTGACACGACCGGACCCGGGGCGCGAGGGAGCGCGGGGCGGGGTCGGTGGCCGGTTCACGCGCCGCGGAAATCCCCGGCGCGCGCAGCCACCGCACCACCTCCCCCGCCCCAAGGGCCCTCTGACCGGCAACTTTTGACAGATCATCGGGTCACGCGGGAACTTTCCGCGTGGCCCGCGCGTTTTCGTGGCGTACGTTTTCTCGGTTCCCGGACATGATGTCCGACCGAGGGGCTACGGTATGCACCCACAAGGTGACATGCAGCAACGCCGGGAGAAACCTTGAGCGTTCCGTACGAGACGACCGCGTACGAACCAGCCGAGTCGCCCGAGTCTCCGGAGGAGCATCTCGCGCGGCTCCTGCGGCGCGCCATGAACTCGTTCGAACTGCCCGAAGAGGCGATAAGGCAGCTCGACTGCGCGCTGGCGCACAACAGTTCGCTGCACTCCGCCCACCACAGCGCCGGCCTGCACCGGGAGACCTACCGCCACACATGGCTGCTGGCGGACGGCTCCGCGGTGACCTTCTGGGAACTGGTCCACAATACGGCGCAGGACCGTGAGCCCCAGCACGAGGTGTACACCAGCGCCGAGGACCTGCGGACCGCCACCGCGCGGCTCCCGCTGCCACCGGAGACACCGGAGTTCGAGCTCCCGGTGCTGACGCAGCTGGCCACCATCCCCGAGCCGCGTCACGCCTACGTTCCCGACGACTCGGCCGACCACGCGCGCCGGCTGCTGCGCCGCGCGGAGAACGCGGACCGGCCGGACGACAGGACGGCGGAGCTGCTGACGACGGCGTTCGCGCACCAGATCACCCAGGCGTTCGGCCGTCCGGGGCGCACGGGCCGGGCGGGCCTGAGTTTCTCGCTCTACGAGCACGCGTTCCTGCTGCGCGACGGCCAGGAAGTCTCCCTCTGGGAGGTCGAGCACACCGCGACACCCGACGGACGCCACATGTGCGAGGTGTACGTCACGGAGGACGCGGCCCGCGAGGCGATGGAACGCCGGGCCGCCCGGCAGCCCTAGCGAGGACCGCCCGGTCCGTCAGCGGCCGCCCAACTGCCGTACGAGGACCGCGAAGGCGTCCTGCTCCGCCGGGGACAGGGCGACGGATTCACGGGCGGGAGCCGCGCCGCTCTGACCCGGCACGGCGCGGAGCATGGGCCGGGGACGGCCATGGCCGAGTTCGGCGGCCGCGCGGCGGGTGTGGCGCAGGATGCGCGTCAGACCGGCGACCCAGACGACGGTCGCGGCAGCCAGGACGGCGGCACCGGTCAGCTGGAGGATCGAGACGTTCTGGGGCATGGGTTCCAGTAGACAGCACGGCCCGGGACTTCGCCCCGGACCGTGACGTATCTCGCAGGTGACGCGAACAACTCACAGCTCCCCAAAGGGACAAGGGGGCACGGCCGTTCAGGCGGTGACCGGCCGTTTCGTGTCCGGTGCCGTCGCCGGACGGTCGGCGGACGGTTCGCCCTCGGCGCTCCCCGGGGCGGGTGTGCGCAGGCCCTTGAGGACAACGACGAGGGCCGTGGTGACGCAGACGCCGGCCGCGAGGGCGAGCAGGTACAGGAACGGGTCGCCGATCAGCGGGACCACGAAGATGCCGCCGTGCGGGGCGCGCAGGGTGGCGCCGAATGCCATCGACAGCGCGCCGGTGACCGCGCCGCCGGCCATCGCGGACGGGATGACACGCAGCGGGTCCGCCGCCGCGAACGGGATCGCGCCCTCCGAGATGAAGGAGGCTCCGAGCACCCACGCGGCCTTGCCGTTCTCGCGCTCGGTGCGGGTGAAGAGCCGTCCGCGCACGGTCGTGGCGAGGGCCATCGCCAGCGGCGGGACCATGCCGGCCGCCATGACCGCCGCCATGATCTTCATCGCGGAGTCGCCGGGGTCGGCCACGGCGATGCCGGCGGTGGCGAAGGTGTACGCGACCTTGTTGACCGGGCCGCCGAGGTCGAAGCACATCATCAGGCCGAGGAGCGCGCCGAGCAGGACGGCGTTGGTGCCGGTGAGGCCGCCCAGCCAGTCGGTCATGGCCTTCTGGGCGGAGGCGATGGGCTTGCCGATCACGACGAACATCAGGAGGCCGACGATCGCGGAGGAGATCAGTGGGATCACCACGACGGGCATGATGCCGCGCAACGCCGGTGGGATCGCGACCCGCTGGACGGCCATGACCACGGCGCCGGCGATCAGTCCGGCCACCAGGCCGCCGAGGAAACCCGCGTTGATGGTGAGGGAGATCGCGCCGCCGACGAACCCGGGGACGAGGCCGGGCCGGTCCGCCATGCCGTACGCGATGTAGCCCGCGAGGACCGGGACGAGGAAGCCGAAGGCCACGCCGCCGATCTGGAAGAGCAGGGCGCCCCAGCTGTCGGCCTGGGTCCACACGAAGTGGTCCATGACCGACGGCGCCTTGTTGATCTTGTAGCCGCCGATCGCGAAGCCGAGGGCGATGAGCAGGCCGCCCGCCGCGACGAAGGGGACCATGTAACTGACGCCGGACATCAGCCACTTGCGAAGCCTGGTGCCGTAGCCCTCGCCGGAGGCGCCGGCGCGCTCCACGGGCGTGCGCGGACCGGCGGGCGCCCCCGCGGTCACCTCGCCATGCGCGGCCTTCTCGCGCACCTCGGTGATGAGTTCGGCGGGGCGGTTGATGCCCGCCTTCACTCCGACGTCGACGGTGGGCTTGCCGGCGAAGCGGTCCTTCTCGCGTACGGGGAGGTCGTGCGCGAAGATCACGCCGTCCGCCGCCGCGATCACCTCCGGGGCGAGCCGGGTGAAGCCTGCGGAGCCCTGTGTCTCGACGACGAGTTCGACACCGGCGTCACGGCCGGCGTTCTCCAGCGACTCGGCCGCCATGTACGTGTGGGCGATACCGGTCGGACAGGAGGTGACGGCGACGATCCGGAACACCCGGGCGCCCTCGTCCACCTCCGGCACCTGCTCACCGCCGTCCACGCCCCGTTTCTCCTCCCCCCGGATCAGCGCGGCCGCCTCCCCCGTGTCCCCCACGGCCCTGAGCGCCGCCGTGAACCGGGGGTCCGTCAACCGCCGGGCCAGGGAGGACAGGATGGTGAGGTGGGTGTCGTCGGCACCGGCGGGGGCCGCTATGAGGAAGACCAGGTCGGCCGGGCCGTCCGGGGCGCCGAAGTCGATTCCCGTGGCGCTGCGGCCGAAGGCGAGGGTGGGTTCGGTGACGTGGGTGCTGCGGCAGTGCGGGATGCCGATGCCGCCGTCCAGGCCGGTCGGCATCTGCTCCTCCCGAGCGGCCACGTCGGCGAGGAAGCCCTCCAGGTCGGTCACCCGGCCCAGGGCGGTCATGCGCTCGGCGAGGGCTCGGGCCGCCGCCTCCTTGGTGTCGGCGGACAGGTCGAGGTCGACCAGGTCCGCCGTGATCAGGTCGCTCATCGCGGGCTCCTTCGCACGTATCGCCCCCGGGGTGGGGTCGGACGAGGTGGGGTGGGACGGTGCCGGGGTGAGGGGACCGTCCTCGTCGGGTCCTCCTGAGGGACGGTCCGGCAACTCAGGGCTGCTTCGCGCGACTTCGGACGGCCGGCGGCTGGCGGCTGGCGGCTGGCGGCTGGCGGCTGGCGGCTGTGGGTACAGCGGCGGAGCGATGGCGGGTCCCTGTCCGGTGCGGCTCCGTGCCCGCGCGCCGGTCGCCGGACATCGCACGCCGGGCGCCCCGGCCCGCCCTCGGGCCGGGCCGTCGCCCTCGCCGATCGGCGTCGGCACGTCCGAGCACTCCGCGCGTTCGGCGCGTTCGGCGCGTTCGGCGCGTTCGGCGCGTTCGGCCCCGCAACTCTCCCCGCCCACCTCACTGCGCCCGTTCCCGCAGTTCGCGGTCGGTCGGGATGGTCGGTGTGACGGTCACCGCCGTCGGGTTCAGGGTGGCCGGTGTCGGCATCTCGCTGCCGGGCAGGCCGACCGCCGCGGCGCCGTGGGCGACGGCCGAGGCGAGGGCGTCGGGGCCGTGGCCGCCGGCGGTCAGGAAGCCGGCGAGGGAGGCGTCGCCTGCGCCGACGTTGCTGCGGACCACGGGCACACGTGCGTGGCCGAACCAGGTGCCGGAGTCGTCCACGAGCACCTGCCCGTCCGCGCCCAGGCTCGCGAGGACGGCGCGCGCGCCACGCTCGCGCAACTCCTCGGCCGCCTTCACCGCGTCGCCCACCGTGGCCAGGGGACGCGCGACGGCCTCCGCGAGCTCCTCCGCGTTCGGCTTCACCACGTCCGGGCGCTCGCGCAACGCCGCGAGGAGCGCGGGCCCGGAAGTGTCGAGCGCGATGCGCGTACCGGCGGCGTGCGCCCGCGCGACCAGGTCGGCGTACCACGCCGGCGCGAGCCCTCGTGGCAGGCTCCCGCAGCAGGCGACCCAGTCCGCGTCGCGCGCCCGCGCACGCACCGTCTCGACGAGCGCCTCCTGTTCGCCCGCCGACAGCAGCGGACCCGGTGCGTTGATCTTCGTGAGCACCCCGTCCGCCTCCGCGAGCGCGATGTTCGAGCGGGTGGCGCCTGCGATCGGTACCGGCACGACCTCGATGCCCTGGGCGTGCAGCAGTTCGGCGACGAGCGCGCCCGGCGCACCACCCAGGGGCAGGACGGCGACCGTGCGCCGTCCGGCGGCCGCCACGGCGCGCGAGACGTTCACGCCCTTGCCGCCGGGGTCCACGCGTTCGCCGGTGGCGCGGACGACCTCGCCGCGGTCGAGCGCGGGAACCTCGTAGGTGCGGTCCAGGGACGGGTTGGGGGTGACGGTGAGGATCACGCGCGCACCACTTCCGTGCCGCCGCGCTCGATGGCGGCCGCGTCCTCCGGGCTCAGTCCGCCGTCGGTGATCAGCAGGTCGACGTCGCCCAGGTCGCCGAAGCGGGCGAAGTGCTCCTGCCCGTGCTTGGCGGAGTCGGCGAGGAGGACCACCCGGCGGGCGGCGGCGATCGCGGCCCGCTTGACGGCCGCCTCCGCGAGGTCGGGGGTGGTCAGTCCGTGCTCGGCGGAGAAGCCGTTGGCGGCGACGAACAGGACGTCGGCGCGGATCTCGCCGTACGCGCGCAGGGCCCAGGCGTCGACGGCGGCGCGCGTGCGGTGCCGTACGCGCCCCCCGACCAGATGGAGTTGGATGCCCGGGTGGTCGGCGAGGCGGGCCGCGATGGGCAGGCTGTGGGTGACGACGGTGAGCGGGGCGTCGAGCGGGACGGCCGCCGCGAGGCGGGCGACCGTCGTGCCGGCGTCGAGGATCAGCGTGCCCTCGGTGGGGAGTTCGGCGAGGGCCGCCTTGGCGATGCGGTCCTTCTCGTCGGCGGCCGTGGATTCGCGCTCGGCGAGGTCGGGCTCGAAGTCGAGGCGTCCGGCCGGGATGGCGCCGCCGTGCACCCGGCGCAGCAGGCCCGCGCGGTCGAGGGCCTTCAGGTCGCGGCGGACGGTCTCCGCCGTGACCTGGAACACCTCGGCCAGCGACAGCACGTCCACCCGGCCGCTCTCCCGCGCGAGCCGGAGGATCTCCTGCTGCCGCTCCGGTGCGTACATGTCCGTCCGCCTCCGACCGATACCCGAACCCGACACCGAACCCAACACCGACACCGACACCGACACCGACACCGGACATCCGATGCCCGGCATCCGGCACCGCGTGCTCGGACGGATGTCCGAACCTGTGGTTTCGAGTCGACGGTACGACCAGGATTCCGCAAAGTAAACAGGTTCGGGCGTCAGTCGGACACGATCGGGCCTTCGGCGGCCTTGGGGGAACCCGTCGCCGGCCGCTTCGGCAGGGCGAACATCAGGAGGAAGATCACGAACAGTACGGCGGCGACCCAGGCCAGCGCGTACTGGTAGGCGTGGACGAACGCCGGTCCCGTCCCGGCCGGCGTCAACCGGTCCGCGATCCGCCCGAAGAACACCACCGACACCAGGCCGAGCCCCAGCGCGTTGCCCATCTGCTGCACGGTGTTGATCAGCCCGGACGCGGAGCCCGCGTGCTCGCGCGGCACCTCGGAGAGCACCGCGTCCGTCAGCGGGGCGACGATCAGCCCCATGCCGACGCCCATCACGACCAGCGGCGGGGCCATCTGCCAGGAGGCGATGGCGAGGCCGTACCGTTCGGACGCGCCGATGTACAGCAGGACGCCGACGGCCATGATCAGCGCGCCGGCCTGGAGCACTCCGCGGCCGTAGCGCGGGACCAGTTTCTGCACCGACAGCCCGGCGGCCGTGGAGACCGCGATCGAGAAGGGCACGCCGGTCAGTCCGGCCCGCAGCGGGCTCCAGCCCAGGCCGACCTGCATATAGAGGGTCCACACCAGGAAGAACACCCCGAGCGCCACGCCGAAGACGGTCTGCACGGCGATGCCCGCGGCGAAGCTCTTCACCCGGAACAGCGAGAGTTCGACCAGCGGGGAGCCGTCGCGCGCCCCCTTGCGCCGTTCGTACGCCACCAGCGCCCCGAACACGACGAACGCGCCGCCCATCGAGAGGTACCCCCACAGCGGCCAGCCCAGCTCACGGCCGCGGGTGAGCGGGTAGAGCAGCATGAGCAGGCCCAGTGTCACCAGGGCGACGCCGACCAGGTCCAGCTTCAGCGCCCTCGGGGCCCGTGACTCGGTGATGTACCGGCTGCCGAGGACGAGGGCGAGCACGCCGACCGGCAGGTTGATGAGGAAGATGGGGCGCCATTCGAGGCCGAACAGGTTCCACTCCGTCAGCAGGGCGCCGAGCAGCGGGCCGGAGACCGCGCCCAGCCCCACGATCGCCCCGAACAGGCCGAAGACCTTGCCGCGTTCGTGTGCGGGGAAGGTGGCGTGCACGATCGACAGGACCTGCGGCACCATCAGCGCCGCCATCGCGCCCTGGAGGATGCGGGAGGCGACGAGCATCTCCGGGTTCGCGGCGAAGCCGCACAGGGCGGAAGCGAGGGTGAAGCCACCGATGCCGACCAGGAACAGCCGCTTGCGGCCGTGGATGTCGCCGAGCCGGCCGCCGGTGATCAGACCCGCGGCGAAGGCGAGGGCGTAGCCGGCGGTTATCCACTGGATCTGCCCGAAGGTGGCACCGGCGTCCCGCTGGATCGACGGGATGGCGATGTTGACGATCGTGACGTCGACCAGGTCCATGAAGGCCGCGGTCATGACGATGGCTAGGGCGAACCACCGCCGGTTACCTCCGGCGGTTGGGCGGAGTTCTGCGGCTGGGCCGGGTTCCGCGGCCGGGCCGAATCCTGGGGGCGCGGCGAGTTCCGGGGGCGCGTCTGATTCGGTGAGTGGGCCGACTTCGGCAGACGGGGCGGCTTGAGTGGGCGGGCCGACTTCTGCGAGTGGGCCGACTTCGGCGGACAGGGCGGCTTGAGTGGGCGGGCCGAGTTCGGCGGATGGCTTGCCTCCGGCCGACCGGCCGAGTTGGGCGCATGGCTCGCCTCCCGCCGACCGGCCGAGTTCGACGGACCGCTCGCCTCCCGCCAACCGGCCAGGTTCCGCCGCCCCGCCCGCCTCCGCGGTGCCGCCCGCCTCAGCGGACCGGCCCGTCGCGGCGGGCGGTGCCGCCTGGGCCGGGACGCGGCCTCCGGTCGCGGGCTCGGCCGGGGCCGAAGACGCGGCCCCGGCCGACGAACCCCCGGGAGGGACCTCGCCGGTTCGAGAAGTCACGTCCGTCGAGTCGGGTGCGGTCGCGGCGGGCGTCGGGGGCGTGGGAGAAGTCGTGTCCGTGGAAGGCATGGTGTGACGCTAGGGAGGCATTAGGTCGGATCGTGTCCTATCCGCACGGCATCCTCGTAGGTATGACGACGGACACCCCGGCCCGGCTGTTCCAGCTCCTCTCCCTCCTCCAGACGCCCCGCGAGTGGCCGGGCGGTGAGCTGGCCGACCGGCTCGGGGTGTCCCGCCGTACGGTCCGGCGGGACGTCGACCGGCTGCGGGAGCTGGGTTATCCCGTGCAGGCGACTCGCGGCTCCGACGGCGGCTACCGGCTCGTGGCGGGCAAGGCGATGCCGCCGCTCGTGCTGGACGACGAGGAGGCCGTGGCGATCGCGGTCGGGCTGCGCGCGGGCGCGGGGCACGCGGTGGCGGGCGTGGACGAGGCGTCCGTACGGGCACTGGCGAAGCTGGAGCAGGTGCTGCCCTCCCGGCTGCGACGGCGCGTCGCCACGCTCCAGGCCGCGACCACCCCGCTGACCAGCGGGGACGGGGCGAGCATCGCGCCGGAGACACTGACCGTGATGGCGTCGACGGTGGCCGGACAGGAACGGCTGCGGTTCGCCTACCGCGCCGGGGACGGCACCGAGTCACGGCGGCTGACGGAGCCGTACCGGCTGGTGTCGACGGGACGGCGGTGGTACCTCGTGGCGTACGACCTCGACCGCGGCGACTGGCGGACCTTCCGCGTGGACCGGGTCAGCGAACCCTTCGCCACGGGTGCGCGGTTCGCGCCACGGGAGCTGCCGACGGGGAGCGCGGCGGAGTATCTGCGGCGGTCGATCCACCGGCGGCAGGAGACGTACGGGTTCACGGTCGCCTTCGCCGCACCGGCCGCCGACGTCGCCGCGCGGCTCCCGGCGTGGTTCGGCACGCCGGAGCCGGACGGGGAGTCGGGCTGCGTCGTGCGCGGGACGACCGGGGACCCGGTGGAGTGGATGGCGATGCGACTGGCAACGACGGGGTACGAGTTCACCGTCCGGCATCCCCGTGAACTCGTCGAATGCGTAGGGGAGTTGGGGGCGCGTCTCAGCCGGGCCGGGGCGGGTGGGACTGAGCGCGGGGACGACGGCGGAGGCGCGAACGCGGGCGAGGACGGCCGCGCGGGCGGGAGCGGGCCGGGTCAGTGACCCGGCAGCCCCCACGCGAACCCCCGTAGCGCCTCCAGGTTGCGCAGCGCCAGGGCCGTCGGGCCGTCCGGGCCCGATGCCGTGGCCGAGCCGGACGCCCAGGACTCGACGGCCACACGGACCGCCGCGCTCGCCACCGCCGCCGTGAACCGCAGCTCGGGGGTGATCACGGCCGGGGCGACGTCGTCACGGGACGTGACGGCAACGTTGTCGTCACGCGCCGTGGCCGGTCCGGTGGCCGCGCGGTCGCGCAGGACCAGCGCCAGTGTCTCCTCCCCCGCCTGGCAGACCTCCGCCCACACCTTGCGCAGGCCGGGGCTGGCCTGGGCGAGGCGGACGAGGGTGCGGACCCATTCCCAGGACGCCGCGGAGACGCCGATCCCGGGGGTGAGCGTGTGGTGGACGGCGTTCGCCAGGGCCTGCGGAACGGTGAGGTCCGCCGGGGCCGCGCGCACCGCCTCCGCCCAGCGTTCGGCGCCCGCCGCGTAGAGGGGGGCGACCGACTCCTCCTTCGTGGCGAAGTAGCGGTAGAACGTGCGGGGTGCGATGCCGGCGGCCTTCGCGATGTCCTCGGCGCGGGTGGCCCTGAGGCCCTGGCTCGCGAAGAGGCGGGCCGCCGCGCGGGCGATCTCCATACGGGTCTCGGCCTTGCGGCGCTCCGTCAGCGAGGGCGCGGACGGGGAGGAATCGGCCGGGTCGGACGGCGTTCCGGCGGAACTGGGGGTGCTCACGGCGGCAGGCTATGCCCATGTGGCAGAATCTGCCATCCGGTGGGCCACCCCGGGGTTCAGGTGCGGGGTGACCCACCGATCGGCCCGCCGACCAGCACACCGACCAACAAACCGACCGACGGCGCGCGGAACCGGCCCGGCGGGAACGAGGTACGGCCGCGAAAGGCTGCGCCGGGAAAAGGAGCCGGACTCCGACGCCCGGGGGGACAGGCGCCGAAGTCCGGCTCTGGGAAGGTCCCGGCGCCGGGGGGGGTGGTGCGTCGGGACGTGGCTCTGGATCTGACGTGGCTCTGGATCTGTGGTGCGTGGGTCGGCGCGCTTCGGGCACCGCCGGGTCCGGGGGATCCGGCGGGAGTCGAAGGGTGTTCCGGGGCGGGTGACGTGGTCGCGCGTCCGGTCCGTTCCCGCGCCCGGAAGGGTTGTTCCCGCGGCCCAGCGCGTTGAAGCGGCGGTACAGAGCCATGTTTGCGCTCTCTTGCGCCACCCGGCGTGCGCGGGAGAGGAGGTCGTACGCCGCCGGGCGCACACCCCGTCACCCCACGCCCGGACATCACACACGACCACACACCCCCTGCCCACGCCCAGGCCACGCACCCCCGTGACGGAAGCGAAACCCCCCGCCCCACGCGGCCCGCACTCGCACACCGCGGACACCGGCACCCGTGGCAGCCACCCCAAGCCCTCAAGCCCGTGGCAGCCACCCCGAGCCTGCACCCGGCGCCCCGCACACCGGCCGACCCTACGCCGCCGCGTCGAACCCCGTGCTGCGGGCCAGCTTCTTCAGTTCCAGCAGGGCGTGCTTCTCGATCTGGCGGATGCGTTCCCGCGTCAGACCGTGCTCCTTGCCGACCTCCGTGAGCGTGCGCTCCCGGCCGTCCTCGATGCCGTACCGCATCTTGATGATGCTCGCCGTGCGCTGGTCGAGCCGGCCGATGAGGCCGTCCAGTTCCTCGCTGCGCAGCAGCGTCAGCACCGACTGCTCCGGGGAGACCGCGGAGGTGTCCTCCAGGAGGTCGCCGAACTGGGTCTCGCCCTCGTCGTCCACGGACATGTTCAGCGAGACCGGGTCACGGGCCCAGTCGAGCACGTCGGTGACGCGGTCCGGCGTGGAGCCCAGCTCCGCGGCGATCTCCGCGGGCTCCGGCTCGCGCCCGTGCTCGCGGTTGAACTCGCGCTGCACACGGCGGATACGGCCCAGCTCCTCGACCAGGTGGACGGGCAGCCGGATCGTGCGGGACTGGTCCGCTATGGAGCGGGTGATCGCCTGACGGATCCACCAGGTGGCGTACGTCGAGAACTTGAAGCCCTTGCGGTAGTCGAACTTCTCGACCGCGCGCACCAGACCCGCGTTGCCCTCCTGGACCAGGTCGAGCAGGGGCAGCCCGCTGCGCGGATAGCGCCGGGCCACCGCCACGACCAGGCGAAGGTTGGAGCGGATGAAGACGTCCTTGGCTCGCTCGCCGGCGGCGACCAGCGCCTCCAGCTCCTCACGGGTGGCGTCCGTCGCGGACTCCTCTTCACCGTCGAGGACCTGCCGAGCGAAGACGCCCGCCTCTATGGTCTGGGACAGCTCGACCTCCTTGGCGGCGTCGAGCAGCGGCGTACGCGCGATCTCGTCGAGGTACATGCCGACCAGATCGCGGTCGGCGATCTCGCCGCCATGGGCGCGAACACTGCTTGCCGAGTCGGCCGTCTCGCCGGTGGCGGACTGACGACGGGCGACGGCACGGGTTGCCATGCGTGCTCCCTTGCGATGGTGGGCTAGCGGGTGATCCTTCGGATACTCAGCACTCCCGGGGACTCTCGGACTCTCCACGAGTGCCCTGCATCCGATGGAAACAACGACTGGAAACAGGACAGAATTCCCAACCCGCCCCCCGATTTTTCTGATCATGCAGTACCCTGTGCCGCCACATGAGGAGGCGCGGTGCCGTCGGAACGTACAGAGGTGCAGGTCAGACCGGGATTCGAGGGCGACCTCCATGCCCTCACGGCCCTCTACAACCACTACGTTCGTGAGACGCCCATCACATTCGACACCTCGGAGTTCACTCCGGTGGAGCGCCGCCCGTGGCTGCTCTCCCATCCGGAAGACGGCCCGCACCGCCTCAGGGTTGCCGTCGACGCGGATTCTCGGGAGATCCTCGGATACGCCACGTCCAGTCCGTTCCGCGCGAAGCCCGCGTACGCGCCCTCGGTGGAGACCACCGTGTACGTCGCCGCGCACGCCGGCGGCCGCGGGATCGGCACACTGCTGTACGGCGCGCTGTTCGAGGCCCTGTCCGGCGAGGACGTGCACCGCGCCTACGCGGGCATCACCCAGCCCAACGAGGCGTCGGCACGACTGCACGCGCGCTTCGGGTTCCGGCACGTCGGCACGTACCACGAGGTGGGCCGCAAGTTCGGCCGGTACTGGGACGTGGCCTGGTACGAGAAGGAGCTGTGAGCCGGCCCGCCGGTTGGGCCCCCACTGCCGGCGGACGGGCCCACGCCCCCGGCGGCTCAGCCGAACTGCACCGACCGCTTGGCCATGCCCATCCAGAACCCGTCGATCACCGACTTCTGCGCGTCCAGCTCACCGCCGGCCTCGGCGGCGCCCATGGTGACGAACAGCGGGGCGAAGTGCTCCGTGCGCGGATGGGCGTAACGGCCCGCGGGAGCCTTGTCGAGGAAGCCGAGCAGGGCGTCCCAGTCGCGGGACTCCAGGGCGTGGTGCCCCCAGTCGTCGAACTCGGAGGACCAGGTGGGCACCCCGCCCGCGTGGCGCAGCGCGGCCAGGTTGTGGGTGAAGAAGCCGGAGCCGACGACCAGTACGCCCTCGTCGCGCAGCGGCGCGAGCCTGCGGCCGATGTCCATGAGCCGCTGGGGGTCGAGGGTCGGCATGGAGATCTGGAGCACCGGGACGTCGGCCTCGGGGAACATCTCGACGAGGGGGACGTAGGCGCCGTGGTCGAGGCCGCGGTCGGGGACGTCCTGGACGGGGGTGCCGGGGGCGCGCAGCAGCTTGCGCACGGACTCGGCGAGCTCGGGGGCGCCGGGAGCGTCGTACGTCACGCGGTAGTAGTGCTCGGGGAAGCCCCAGAAGTCGTAGACGAGCGGCACGGGCTGGACGGCGCCGATGGCGAGCGGGGCCTCCTCCCAGTGGGCGGAGACCATGAGAACCGCCTTGGGGCGGGGCAGGTCGGCGGACCAGGCGGCGAGCTGACCGGGCCAGATCGGGTCGTCCGCGAGGGGCGGGGCGCCATGACTGAGGTACAGGGCGGGCATGCGCTCCTTGGCTGCGGCGGACATGACTGCGGCTCCCTCCGGCGGACCTCACGATCCATTTGCTTTAAGTCTCAAGCTCCACCCCATACCTTACGCCGCACTTGTTCAAGTTTCAAGGAGATGCCTCGTACAGTGGGACACATGAACACGGCACCCGACCCCGCCGCCGCACGGCACCGCTGGCTCACCGACGAGGAGCAGCGCGTCTGGCGCGCCTACCTGCACGCCACCACCCTCCTCGAAGACCATCTCGACCGCCAGCTCCAGCGTGACGCGGGCATGCCGCACGTCTACTACGGGCTGCTCGTCGCGCTCGCCGAGGCCCCGCGCCGCCGGCTGCGGATGACCGAGCTGGCCATGAAGGCGAAGATCACCCGCTCCCGTCTCTCGCACGCCATAGCGCGGCTGGAGAAGAACGGCTGGGTGCGCCGCGAGGACTGCCCCTCCGACAAGCGCGGCCAGTTCGCGGTGCTGACCGACGAGGGCTTCGAGGTGCTGCGCAGCACCGCGCCTGGCCATGTGGCCGCCGTGCGCCAGGCCCTGTTCGAACGGCTCACCCCCGAACAGCAGAAGGCCCTCGGCGAGATCATGGAGATCGTCGCCGAGGGCCTCCAGCCCAACGAGGCGGGTGCGGACCTGCCCTGGCTCCGCTGAGCCGCTCACTCAGCGGGCCAGGACAGGCCCCGGGGTGTCGTGCGTACGGGGCGTCCCCTCCTCGCACGCACGACAGGTCTTGCCGTTCGTCCGCCTCTTCAGCGCGTCCGCCTTCTCCGCGGATTCCCGTGCGGTTCTCTCAGCGGATTTCCGTGCGGGTCTCTTCCCGGATCCCCGTACGGATCTCTGTACGGATCTCTGTACGGATCTCTGTACGGATCTCTGTACGGATCTCTCGGCGGACGCGTTCTCTATCGATACGGATACGGCTGTCCCGGTGTCGTTCCTACGTGGATGCCCGGTGCCGGGCGGCCCCGCGTCAGTGGGCGATCACCGGGACGGCCTGCTCGGCCTCGTCCGCGCCCGTGCCCTCGCCCGAGGACACGACGCCGCTGCCGGGGCGGCCGGCGTTGACGAGGGTCAGGGCGATCACCGCGGCGGCGGTGAGGATGCCCACGGCGAACCAGATGGCGCTGCTGTAGCCGTGCACCATGGCCTGGAGCTCGACCAGCTGCCGCTGCGGCGCGGAGGTCGCACCCGTGATGTGGTCCTTGACGTACGAGGTCGTCGCGGACGCGGCGATCGTGTTCAGCAGGGCCGTACCGATCGCGCCGCCCACCTGCTGCGAGGTGTTGACCATCGCGGAGGCGACACCCGCGTCCCGGGGCTGGACGCCCTGGGTGGCCAGGGACATGGCCGGCATGAACGCCGAACCCATGCCGAGGCCGAGCAGGATCATCGCGGGCAGCAGCAGCGTGGCGTAGGAGGAGTCGACCTTCAGCTGGGCCAGCAGCAGCATCGCGAACGCCGCCACCAGGAAGCCGGGGCCCATCAGGCGCCGGGCCGGGACCCGGGTCATCAGCCGGGCGCCGATCTGGGTGGAGCCGGTGATCATGCCGGCCACCATCGGCAGGAACGCGAAGCCGGTCTTGACCGGCGAGTAGCCCTTCACGACCTGGAGGTAGTAGGTGAGGAAGAGGAACAGGCCGAACATGCCGATGATCGCGAGACCCAGCGAGAGGTAGACGCCGCCGCGGTTGCGGTCGGTGATCACGCGCATCGGCAGCAGCGGGGCCTTGACCTTGGACTCGACCAGCACGAACGAGATCAGCAGCACCGCGGACGCCACGAACATCGAGACGGTAAGGACGTCGCCCCAGCCGTCCGACTCGGCGCGGGTGAAGCCGTAGACCAGCGCGACCAGGCCGAGCGTGGACAGGATCACGCCGGGGATGTCGAGCGGGGAGCGGTTGCGGCCGCCCTCGGGCTCACGGATGACGAAGTAGGCGCCGGCCGCGGCGACGATGGCGAACGGCACGTTCACGAAGAACGTCCAGCGCCAGTCGAGGTACTCGGTGAGGAAGCCGCCGAGGATGAGGCCGACGGCGCCGCCGCCACCGGCGATCGCGCCGTAGATGCCGAACGCCTTGGCCCGCTCCTTGGCGTCCGTGAACATCACGGCGAGCAGGGAGAGCGCGGCCGGGGCGAGCAGGGCGCCGAAGACACCCTGGAGCGCGCGGGCGCCGAACATCATCGAGCCGGTGGTGGCGGCACCGCCGAGCGCGGACGCGGCGGCGAAGCCGGCGAGGCCCAGGACGAAGGCGCGCTTACGGCCCCACAGGTCGGCGATACGGCCGCCGAACAGCAGCAGACCGCCGAAGGCGAGGGCGTAGGCCGTGACGACCCACTGCCGGTTGCCGTCGGATATGCCGAGGTCGCGCTGGGCGGAGGGCAGGGCGATGTTCACGATGGTGGCGTCGAGGACCACCATCAGCTGGGCGAGCGCGATGAAGACGAGCGCTTTCCAGCGATTGGCGTCGGGTGCCTTCACGGCTGTTTGAGACATGGGGGTATCCACTTCGGGACTTCGGGATTTCATGGACAGGAGAAAGGGACGGGGCCTGGGAAAAAGACAAAGGTGACGTGACGGGCCGGGATCACGGCTCGTCCGCGTCGACGGCCGTGGGGCTCGTGGGGCTCGTGGGTGTGAGGATCACTCGCCGCGCAGTTGCGTACTCGCCGGTGTGAGTGATGACCGGAGTTCGGCCCCGAACCGATCGGTCAGGCCGGTTCGGGTCGCGTCGGGCTCGTGCTCTGACTGTGGCTGCTTTGGCTGCTGCGGCTGTAACTGTGGCTCTGGCTGTGCCTGTTGCTGCTGCTGTGACTCCGACCGAGTCGTCTGATCAGGCGCGACGCAGATCCTCCATGGTCACGGCCGTGCCGGGCAGGACGGACGGGGCCGGGGCCCTCAACCCGTCCAGGAACAGCTGGAGATGACGGTGGACGAAGCGGTCGGCGCTGAAGCAGGCCGTACCGGCCGGGGGCCGGCTGAGCTGGGCCACGGCGACCATCACGTCCCCGACGCCGACGTCCCGGCGCAGCAGACCGGCCGCCTTGGCGCGGTCCATCAGCTCCTCGACGCTCCGCTCGACACGTTCGCGGGCGACCTCCAGATCGTGGTGGTGCTTGTCGAACGTGGTGGCGAGCATCGGGCACAGCGCGCTGATCCGCTCGTCGGCGGAGACGTGCACGAAGCGCTCCAGTGCGTGGAAGGCGTCGCCGCCGTCCGCGAGGGCCTGTTCCGCCGCCCGCACCGTGCGGTCCAGGACCGAGCACACGACCTCACGGACCAGTGCCTCGCGGTCCGGGAAGTTGCGGTACAGGGTGGCGTTGCCGACGCCGGCGCGGCGGGCGATCTCGTCGAGCGGCACATCGGGGCCGTACTCGACGAACATCTCCCGGGCGGCCCTGACGATCCGCTCCCGGTTGCGCAGGGCGTCGGCGCGCGGCCGGGACGTCTTGCGTCGCACGGGGGTCGCGGTGGTCACGGCGTCCTCCTCGGTCGGTCCGGCCACTGGGCCGGACGGGCTTCCTCGTCGCACTTCTTCACTGTCGTACTTCTTCACTCCGGGCCCGGCCGCTCTCCCGCCGGATCCGCCGCCGACGACGATCCGGGGAGCGGGTCCCCGTTTCGGCCGGACACAGGTTCAAACGGGGAAACGGTCCCCGGTTATTTCCCACCCTTCCGGCGAATTCCTGTGACCTGACTCACACGCGTACCGGCGGGAAACCCCCGTTCGGCTGCTCCGGCGAGCGCCCTCCGCCCCCACGACACAGGGTGAGCGCAAGGGTGCAGCCAGAGACCGGCGGCTGCCGTGGAGCGGGAGGTCCATGCATGCAGCCGCAGCCCGGCAGCCGACGCATACGCCCGCGGCGCGTGGCCACCCTGACCTGCGTGACCGCGCTGACCCTGGCGCTGAGCACCTCGGCCGGGACCGGGCACCTCGTCCCGGGCGCCGCGACCGCCGGCGCCGGCCCCATCGCCGCCCTCTCCCGCGCCGGCGTCCTCGGTCCGTGCCTGATCAACGGCGCCCGCCAGGTCCAGATGACCGAGGGCATCCCCACCCCCGGCGGCTACTCCCGCTCCACCGGCACCGTCCGCGCCCTGACCCTGATGGTCGACTTCTCCGACGCGCCCGGCGAGGGCAGCGCGCTCGACCGCTACCGCGAGTTCTTCCCGCAGACCAGGGACTGGTTCCGCATCGCGTCCTACGGCCGCCTCGACTACCGCGCCGAGACACCGGTCACCCACTGGCTGCGGATGCCGAAGTCGTTCAAGGAGTACGGCATAGAGCGCGGCGCCCCCTTCGACCCCGGCTACCGGCAGCTGGTCCAGGACATCGTGGCCGCCGCCGATCCCGAGGTGGACTTCCGCTCGTACGACCTGCTGAACGTGCTGGTCTCCCCGAACGCCGGGCCCTCCGCCCTGGACACGGTGCTGTCCGTGACGTTCGCCGGCAACAACGAGGCGCCGGTCGCCGACGGGGTGCCCGTGGCCAACGCGTCCTTCGTCTACTCCCGCCAGGACGACGGCTCCGGCTCCTACGCCCAGACCGGCTACCGGGTCCTCCCCCACGAGAACGGGCACGTCTTCGGGCTGCCCGACCTCTACACCCAGCAGGGCGGGGGCGCGGTGGGGCACTGGGACATCATGAGCGAGGACTGGGGTGCCAACAACGACCTGCTCGGCTGGCACAAGTGGAAGCTCGGGTGGCTCGACGCGTCCCAGGTGAGCTGCGCGGCGGCGCGGGGCAGCACGGAGTACGAACTGACGCCGCTGTCCCGTCCCGGCGGCCGCAAGCTGGTCTTCGTCCCCGTCGACACGCGCACGGGGTACGCGCTGGAGCTGCGCACGCGGGGCGGCAACGACGAGACGGTGTGCGGGCCGGGGGTCCTCATCTACAAGGTCGACGCGAACGTCGACACAGGCCAGGGCCCGATCACGGTCTACGACGCCCACCGCGACACGGGCGGCTGCACCCGCAGCCCCAACGTCCAGGCAGAACTCTCGGACGCCCCCTTCACCGACGGCGAGACCTTCAAGGACCCGACCCATGGAATCTCGGTGGAGGTGAAGGAGGTGAAGGGGGCGGGGGCGGACGGGGCCTACACGGCACGGGTGACCCGAAAGTAGCCCGGCACCCTGAAGCGGGCGGCTGACCCGAGATGGGCCGCCGACGCGGAGTAGGACGCCGACGCGAAGCAGGGCGCCGACCCGAAGTTGGAAGCGGACCTGAAGTTGGAAGCGGACCACTGACCGGGAGCAGGCCGCTGACCGAAAGCGGGCCGCGAACGGGCCGCGAACCGCGGCGCTTCTCACCACCCCTACTCCCGACGACCACCCACACCCCGCACCCCCACATCCGGTACGCTGACGCCAGTGACCAACGGGTCACACCCCGCCTTCGTAGCTCAGGGGATAGAGCACCGCTCTCCTAAAGCGGGTGTCGCAGGTTCGAATCCTGCCGGGGGCACCAGCGCAAAGGCCCCGGACCGATCTTGGTCCGGGGCCTTTGGCGTCCACTGCCGGTCCATGTGACTCATGGCTTCGCGCCGGGTGTCCTGCACGACGTGCGTGTACACGTCCATGGTGATGCTGATCTGCAAGTGACCGAGGATCTCGATCACCACACAGGACGCAACTCTGGCCGCAGCGAGGAGGGCGGCGGCGCCGTGACGGGCATCGTGGAGCCGGACGACACGGAGGCTGGCGAACTCGACGAGCTGCGACGTCGCGCGTGATGAGTTCCTCGCGGCCGGCGCGCGTCGGCGTGCTCCTGGTCGTGCTTCACCGCCCCGCCCGCAAGCTGCCGGACCCGGCGCGTGCTCCATGTGCTGAGGTTCGTCAGCTCCCGTGGGGCTCCGTGGGACGGGTGACCGGTACGACGGTGAGGAGGTCGTCGAGCCCTTTGAAGTCGTCAGGGTTGGTGGTGAAGAGGGGAAGGTCCTCGGCCACGGCGATGGCGGCGATCATCAGGTCGGCCACCCGACGGCGCGGCTTGCGGCCGACGCTGATCACCGCCGCGCGGATACGGCCGTAGATGCGGGCTGCTTCGGCATCGAAGGGGATGGGGTCGAACTCGTTTTCGGCACGTTGCAGGACATCGAGCCTGCGGGCGCGTTCCACGTGTTCGTCGTAGCCGCTCTGCTCGTCGTTGCGACGGACTTCGTGCGGACCGGCGGACAACTCGGCCAAGGTGATGGCAGTGATCGCCATTTCGTCCGGCAGTTCCTCGGGAGCCACCCACCGGCGAAGGATCATGATGTTGGTATCGAGGAGCCCCTGCTCGTACGTCGCGCGGTCAGCGGGCATAGGGATCATCCAGATAGGTGTCGGCCGTGGCGTCCTGGTCGGTGCGGAACGCGTCGAGGTCGATACCGGGTGCAGTCCTGGACATCGCGGCGAACTCCTGACGGGAGACGAACCGACGCCGTCGCCGCAAGGGGACGAGCTGACCGATCGGCTGTCCGTCACGGGTGACGGTGAACGACTGGCCGCCCTGTATGGCGTCCATGATCTCTCGGGACCGACTACGCAGATCCCGCTGGGTGATTTCGGGCTGAACGCTCATACCGACCACGGTAGCACCCGGTGCTACACCATGGCACCGCTGACAGTCCATGTCGTCTTCCGCTGCTCTTGCCTCGGAGTCCTCGATCCCGCTCGAGTGTGCGGCAGGTTCTGCAGCAACCTGCCGCACAGGTGGTGTCAGCCCGACGAGCCCTGTGGGCTGCCCGAATTAGGCAGTAGGCGAGGTGTCAGGCGCCCCGGGGTTGGCCAGTGGGGGTCGTGGGCCCAGTGGAGTTTTTCGAAGAGCCAGATCAGGCGGGCCGCCGGGTCCAGTTGGCCCGGGAGGACTCCGTGGCGGGCGCCCGTGGGGTCGGCGTGGTGGGAGTTGTGCCAGCTCTCGCCGAAGGACAGCAGGGCGAGTGGCCAGAAGTTGGTGGCCTTGTCCCGGCTGGCGAAGGGGCGGCTGCCCGCGACGTGGCAGATCGAGTTCACCGACCAGGTGACATGGTGCAGCAGCGCCATCCGGATCACGCCGGCCCAGAAGAACCCGGTCAGCGCGCCCGTCCAGGTGCCGGTGACCAATCCGCCGACCAGCGCCGGGGTCAGGAGCGAGACGGCGGTCAGTGGTCCGAAGAGCCGGCCGATGAGCCGTAGATCGGGGTCGGCCGCGATGTCGGGAGCGAACCTGGCCCGGTTGCTCAGTTCGCGCTTCAGCATCCACCCGACGTGCGCGTGGAGGAGTCCCTTGAGCAGCGCGCGCGTGTCGGTGCCGTAGCGCCAGGGCGAGTGCGGGTCGCCCTCGCGGTCGGCGAAGGCGTGGTGGCGCCGGTGGTTCGCCACCCACTGGACGGGCGAGCCCTCGATCCCCAGCGAACCCGCGACGGCCAGGGCGATCCGCAGGCCCCGCCGTGCCTTGAACGAGCGGTGTGTGAAGAGACGGTGGTAGCCGACGGTGAGGCCGGCCAGGGAGACCACGTAGAACACCACGGCCATGCCGAGGTCCAGCGCGGACAGGCCCCATCCCCACGCGAACGGCACCACGGCGATCAGGGAGACCGGCGGGGCGACGACGAAGATCCACATCGTCACCCCCGCCGCGGCCGTCTGGCGGGTGTCGAGCAGCGGCTTGGGCCCGGCATCGGCTTGATGGTCGGCTTGATGTCCGGCTTGATGGTCGGCGGCGGTGTGGTCGGTACGGTCGACGTCACTCGGGTTCATCGGGTTCATCGGTTCCTCACCATCGCTCAGCCGTTTCGGAGCCGGTGCCGGACCGAGCCGGATCACGCGCCCGTGTGCTGTCGAGCGCGTTCAGCGGTCCACGGCCCACGATCGCACCGGGCGGCATCCGCGCAGGTCGTTGCCGATGTCCAGGGCGTGAACGCCACGGAACCGGACCCACGTGGGCTTCTGGTGAGTGACGACGGCGCCAGCAGTGGGCGTTGTCACGGCCGGACGGTCGAGTGGAGTGTGGCGAACAGGCTGCGGGTTCGGGTGCCGTCCGGCTGCTGCCAGGGGCCCGTGACGTGGGCGGTTGATCCCGGGGGAGCGGTGAGCGGGGTGTCCGGGGTGTTCGGGGTGGGGTTCAGGACTCGGTGCAGGCGGAGGGTCGGGCCGTGGGGTGTGGTCAGGGCCGTGCCCTCTTCGTCGTCCGTGGCGGTGAAGTCCGTGGGGACGGGGTCCCCGCCGGTGAAGGAGACCGTGATCTCCCGGTCGAGGGTGTCGCTGGTGCTCTGGGCCTGGGCCTGTGCCCGTCCCTCCAGCAGGGCCGCCAACTGGGCGACCATCACGGGGTCGTGGCAGGCGTCGTAGGCCCAACGGCGTCCGAGGACCCCGTGCTCCATGGTGCCGACGAGGGCGTGCTCCGCGCCGTCGAGCGGGGCGCCGCGATAGGTGAGGGGGACCAGGTAGGTGACCGGGTGCGCGGCGGAGGCGTCGGTGACCACGAGGAACTCGATCCCGACCTCGCCCTCCGGGTCGTCCAGCCGGAAGCCGCCGGCCTTCGTCAGCTCCGGTTCGCCCCCGCCGCCCCGGTACCAAGGGCGGTTCGGGAGCCAGAAGTTGAGCAGTTCCAGCTTGGTCGGCTTGACGAAGGTGCGGTGGATGACGGCCATGCGGGCGGGTCTCTTCCCCTGGACGGACGCGAGCCCCTCCACCTTCCCATCCCGGGGCTACCACGGGGGCGTTCGGGCAGTCCCACCCGCCGTGGTCGGCCACTTGGGGACGGCTGGGGAACAACGTGCTGGTCGTCGCGGCGGTGCTCGGCATCGTGTGGGGTGCGGTGGACGGCGTGATCTACGACCGGTCGCACCTGTCGGCGTGCGTCACTCCGGTGGTCGGCCGTGGGGCCGTCATGATGGAGGGGTGGACTTCGAGCCGTACCGCGGGGAGCTGGTGGCGTACTGCTACCGGATGCCGGGGGCGTTCGACGAGGCCGTCGGCGTCAGAAGTCGTACTGCGCGAAGTCGGTGACCGGGCGGTAGCCGAGCCGCTGGTAGAGGCCGTTGCTCGTGGGGTTGGCCAGGTCCGTGAAGAGCAGTACGTGCTCCGCGCCCGCGGCCAGCGCGGCGCGGCTCGCCTCGGTCGTCGCGGCGCCCGCGTAACCGCGTCCGCGCAGGTGGACCGGGGTGTAGACCGGTGCCACCCGGATCTGGCCCGCGACCATCGGGGTGCGGCCCGCCATGGAGACGGGGGTGCCGCCCGGGGTCTCCCAGAACGTGACGCCTCCGTCGGCGATGCGCGCGTCGGCCCAGTGGCCGGCGTCCGTGGCGGCGGGCTCTCCGACGGCCGCGGCGAACTCGACGTGCCAGAGCATGAGTCGGTCGCGGTCCCGCTCGTCCGCGACTCGGCTTCGGCCCTCCGGGAGCGGATCCGGCGGGGTGAGCGTGCCGAGGCGGTACAGGCGCTGCCGTTCGTGGAGCGTCGGCGTGGCGCCCGTGTGCCGCTGCCATGCCTCGGCGAAGGCGGTGGCGGTGCCGTGGTCGGCGCCGACGCCCGGGAGGGGGTGGCCGAGGCCGGCCAGACGGGCGGCGAGGGCGTCGGCCTCCTCGGGGGTGAGGGGGGTGAGGCTCAGGTTGCGGGGCGGCGTGCGGAAGCAGGTCGCGCGGACCTCGCCCGCCCGCTCCAGCAGGCCGAAGACGGGGGCTTCCGTGCCGAACGTGTGCAGCCCGCGTGTCCGAAGTGTCTCGGTCACCGTCAGCGGGAGCGTGTGGAGCGAGGGGCGCGAGTGCAGGAAGTCGCCGGCTCGGGCGAGGAAGACGTCGAGGTCGTGGGTGAAATGCCAGTCGTCCGGGCTCATGTCTCATGGTCCCGCGTGGTATTGGCGTACGCCCGTGGTTTTTCGCCCGTCGGCCGTGCGGGGCACGATTGCTTCGGCGCGGGAGGCCACGAAGGGGAACCCGTCGACACCGGGATCGGGATCGGGATCGGGAAGAGAGTGCCGAGGAGGCGTGCGTGGTCGGCGAGGAGCACATGAGCGACGGGGAATCGTCCGCGCCCCGGCGCGGTGACGCCAAGCGGGCCCAGGACCGGCGGCGGCGTGAGCGGGTGCGGGACAAGGGGGGCGCCGGGCGGTACACGGTCGAGGAGATCGGGGAGCGGGACGGCTGGGTCTGTGGGCTGTGCCGGGACGCGGTGGACGGGAACGGGACCTACCGGCATCCGGACCCCCGGTCGCCGAGCGTCGACCACGTCCGCGCCATCGCGGCCGGCGGCGCCGACACTGTCGACAACGTGCGCCTCACGCACTGGGGTTGCAACCACGAGCGCAACGACGGCACTCCGCTCGGGACCGTCGAGGAGGCCGAGTCGCGGCGCGCCGCCCTCCTGCGGGTGCCCGCGCTCCGGGACTACGCCGAGAGCCTCACGCCGGAGGACATGATCCGCCGCTCCCAGGCGCTCCACTCCCCCGAGAGATACCGCGCCAAGCTGGCCCGCCGGGTGGAACGCTACGAACGCGAAGAACGCCGACCGCGCCCGACGTAGGCCAGATGCTGCGCCAGAGCCACTTCCAGCAGGGTCACCCGCAGGCTCTCCCTCGTACGGCCCAGCCCCGTCAGTGGTCCGCTCGCCACTCGGTCGACAGGAGGCCCAGGATCGTCTCGTCCAGGAATTCGCCCTGGACCCAGGCCGCGTGGCGGAGGGTGCCTTCGAGTGTGAAGCCGTTGTGCCGGGCCGCCGCGATCATGGGGGCGTTGTCGGCGAGGGTCTCCACCTGGAGGCGCTGGAGGCCGCGGACCGTGAAGCCGTACACGCACAGGGCGCGGACCACGTCCGTGCCGAGGCCGCGGCCGCGGAACTCGGGCAGGAGGGACAGGCCGAGGTGGGCCGAGCGGTTGTGGGTGTCGACTCCCCACAGCAGGGCGGCCCCAGCCAGCGCCTGGGACTCCAGTTCCACCACCGAGAACTGCGCCACCGTCTCGGACGGCGCGGTCACCGCGAAGGGCGAGTGCGGGGAGCCGGCCGAGATCGGCTGCCAGGGGCGGGAGTCGGTGCGGGCGCGGCCCGCGACGTCGTCGTGGAGCGCGGCGTGCAGCACCGGTACGTCCACCTCGTGACGGGCGCGCAGCCCGACCTTCTGCCCACGGATCATGTCGCATGGGTATCGCACCCCGGGCGACGGGATCAAACGGTTTGCCCTTGCGGGTCGTCCAGCACGTCTCAGGCCCCGCGCGGTGCCGGAGCCGGCGCGGGGCGTGGAGTTCGGCGGTCCGCCCACGCCAGGGTCAGTGTCACCGTGAGTGACGCGCCCGCCATCGCCGTCATCGCCGTCGCGGGCGAGGTGAACTGGGCCACCGTGCCCGCCAGCGCCGCGCTCACGCCTTGCAGGGTGAGCATGCCCGCCGAGTGCAACCCGAGGGCGTGGCCGCTGAGTTCGTCGGGGGTGAGGGCCATCAGCCGCTCCTGCTGGACCAGGCTCGCGCCGAACCCGACGGAGGCGAGGGTCGCGCACGCCGCCGCGAGGGGTGTCGCCGGGTGCAGGAAGAAGGTCAGGTACGGCGCCGCCAGCAGCACCAGCAGCGGTGTCGCGAGCCGCGTGCGCACCCGGGCCGGCACGAACCGGCCGAGGGTCAGGTCCCCGGCGAACATGCCCAGCGCCCCGCAGGCGAACAGCGTGCCCGCGGCGCCAGGGTCGTACGACACGTAGAGGGACTCGCAGCCGACGACGAGGCCGTTGGGCAGCCACAGGCCGAGATAGGTGAGGCGGCGCGGGCGGTCGGACCACAGGAGGGCGTTGGTGCGCCGGGTCACCGCGACCGAGGGCCGGCCGGTGGCGCGCGGCGGGCGGGCGGTGAGGCCGAACCGTGCGACGGCGGCGGCCGCGAGGTGGAGCGCCGCCGCCAGCAGCAGCGCGACCCGCGGGGACACGACGGTCAGCAGGACGCCGCCGAGCGCGAACCCCGCGATCTGGGTCAGTCCGGCGAGCATGTTGAACACCGAACGCCCCAGCAGATAACCCTCCTTGACCAGGATCTCGGTGAGCAGCCCCCAGCGGACCCCGCCGCCGAGCGAGGAGACCAGGCCGAGGGCGACGACGATCCCGAGGAGCGCGCCGACCGGCAGTCCGGGCGCGGCCAGCAGCGCCGTGCCGGCCGCGAAGGACAGCGAGATCCCGGCCAGCGCGGCCCTCGGCGGCAGCCGGTCGGCGCCGGACAGGAACAGGGTCGCGCCGAGCACCTGGGCGAGCGAGGGGCCGAACATGCTCAGCGCGGACAGCAACGGCGACTGTGTCGCCCGGTACACGAGGGTGGCGAGGGCGAGTCCGCCGAGGGTCCCGGCGGCGGTCTGGAACGCGGAGGCGAGGAAGAGCGGGGTGAACTCCGGGGTGCGGAAGAGGTCGCGGTAGCTGCGCATGCGGGGAGTCTCGGGGCGGGCGGCGGCCGGCGTTATTGTTTCGCGCGCACGCGAAACCCTGGCCGGGCGGCGGGGGGACGGGCAGGTTGGTGGGCGGCCTGCGGCACCGTCGTACGTCCGTCGCGGGGGTGCCTGTGCGTCCGTGGCCGTCACGAGCGGGCGGGCGGGCGTCCGTGGCGGCACCCAGGGGGCGTACGGGCCGTGCCAGGGGCGCAGGAGGGTGCACGAGGGGTGCGCGCCCTTCTCGTCGCCACAGGGCGCGCACAGGGGCGTGTACGACCGTCACGTCGTCCGTCGTCACGTCGTCCGGGGGAGCTCATGGGCTGGTGGGAGGTCGACGCCGACACGCTCGCGCGCAGCCGGTTCGTGTTGTCGCCGCTCGCCGAGACCTTCGCGAGCCTGAAGCTGCTGCACGCAGGGGCGGGCGCGCACCCCGGGGAGACCGGCTGGCTGCGCGCGCATCTGCCCGGCTACCGGGCCCGGTTGGCGGCGGACCCGGTGACCGCGCTGCTGGTGCGCTCCGGGCTCGGCAGGGAGTGGATCGCCGACTTCCTCACGCCTCCGCCCCGGGACGGCGAGACCTTCGCCGAGGAGGTGGCCCGGGTCCGGACGACCGTCCCGGCGGAGGCGCGCGCCCATCTGCGGACGTCCCTCGCGGGCGCGCTCCCGGCCGCCCTGGACCGCGACGATCTGCCCGAACGGGCCGCCGCGCTCCTTCAGTTCGTGTGGGAGGAGACCGTACGTCCGTACTGGACCCGGCGCCGCCATGTGCTGGAGGCCGACGTGGTCGCGCGGACGGCGCGGATGGGCCGGGGCGGCTGGGCGGCGGCGCTGGACACGCTGCGGCCGGGGCGCACCCGCTGGCTGGGCGGGAACCGGCTCCAGGTGAACCTGCACGCGTATCCGCCCCGCGAGATCGCCGGGGCGGAGCTGGTGTTCGTGCCGGTGACACCGCAGCAGGGGTGGGTGTCCTGGAAGGAGGGGGACCGGTACGCGGTGATCTATCCGTGCGCCGGGGCGCTGACCGGCGCGGACGACCCCGGGGTGCCCGCGAGTCTGGGGGCGCTGCTCGGGACGGCGCGGGCCCGGGTGCTGGTGCTGCTGGGCTCCCCCATGAGCACGTCCCAGGTGACGGCGGTGACCGGGCAGGGGCTGGGCTCGGTCGGCCGGCATCTGAGGGTGCTGCGGGAGGCCGGTCTGGTGGCGGGGCGGCGCGCGGGACGCTCGGTGCTGTACGCGCGGACGGCGGCCGGGCAGGTCCTGGTGGAGGCCGGGCACCACGACGACATGTACCGGAGTTAGCATCCGCTTATGACTACTGACAACGGCTCCGTGCTCGACGTCGAGATCGATGCCCTCCAGGGCGGTTCCGCGGACCTGCCGCAGTACGCGGGCAAGGCCGTGCTCATCGTGAACGTGGCCTCCAAGTGCGGCCTCACCCCCCAGTACAGCGGTCTGGAGCGCCTCCACGAGCGCTACGCCGCCCAGGGCTTCACCGTGCTCGGCGTGCCCTGCAACCAGTTCCTGGGCCAGGAGCCCGGCAGCGCAGACGAAATCGCCGAGTTCTGCTCCGCGACGTACGGCGTGACCTTCCCGATGACCGAGAAGGTCGAGGTGAACGGGGAGGGCCGGCACACGCTGTACGAGCGTCTGGTGGGCGTCGCCGACGCCGAGGGCCACACCGGGGACATCCGCTGGAACTTCGAGAAGTTCCTCGTCGGCCGGGACGGCACGGTCCTCGGCCGGTTCTCCCCGCAGACCGAGCCGGAGTCGGCGGAGGTCGTGAAGGCAGTGGAGGGCGCCCTCGCCTGACCGCGGGAGCACCTGACCACGGAAGCACCACCACGGGAGCACCTGTCCGCCGGAACGCCTGATCGCGGCGGGGGGTTGACCCTGCCCCTGGGACAGGGTCGACCGTCCTCGTGACCGGGCGACGGACGCCCGGCGACGGAGGACGGCGGCGTGGACGACGAACTGCTCACCATCGGCGTGTTCGCCGCGCGGGCCCGGCTGTCGGCCAAGGCCCTGCGGCTGTACGACCGGCTGGGGCTGCTGCCCCCGGCGCACGTCGACGCGGTGAGCGGCTACCGCCGCTACCGCGCCGACCAGGTCGAGCGGGCCCGGCTGGTGGCGCTGCTGCGGCAGTTGGACATGCCGCTCGCGCTGATCGCCGAGGTGGTCGGCGCGGGCGGGGCCGAGGCCGCGGACCGGGTCGCCGCCTACTGGGCGGACGTGGAGACGCGGGTCGCGGGACAGCGGACGCTCGCCGAGTACCTCCGTGGACGGCTGTCGGGGAGGAGCTCCGAGATGTACGGGAAGTTCGTGGTCGAGACGGTGGACGTGCCCGAGCGGGTGGTGGTCACCGAGACCCGGCACACGCTGGCGGACGAGTTGCCGGCCTGGATCGGCGGGTCGTTGTGCCGGCTGGAGACGGCGGCGCGGGAGTGCGGGGGCGTGGCGGCGGCGCCGTTCGTCGTCTACCACTCCGAGGTGTCCATGGAGAGCGACGGCCCCGCGGAGGCGTGTGTGCCCGTCGTGGACGCGGCGGCGGCCCGGGAGTGGGCGGCGCGGGCCGGGCGGGCCCGGAACACGGCCGTACGGGTGGAGCCGGCGCAGAGGCTGGCGTACACCCGGATCACCAAGGCGCAGGTGGCCCATCCGCAGATCCTGGCGGCGTTCGAGGCGGTGGAGCAGTGGCTGGCGGCCGAGGGGCTGGAGCCGGCGGGTCCGTGCCGCGAGGTCTACTTCGCGGACTGGGACGCGGCGGGCCCCGGGGACGCAGTGTGCGACGTGGCGTTCCCCGTGCGCTGAGCCGGGGCCGTGCGCCGAGACACGGCGGACACCGGACCACGGTCGGACACCGGACCACGGTCGGGCGCCGAGACAGGGTTGAGCCCTCTCGGCTAGGACGGCGGCTGGTCGAGAGGGCTCGTGGTGGTGCTGTTGAGTTGTCTAGTGACGGTGGTCAAGGACGGAGTTGCCCCCTTACGCCTTGACCGAAGCCACGAAGGCGTTCCACGCGTCGGCGGGGAAGGCCAGGACCGGGCCCTCGGTGACCTTGGAGTCGCGTACGGCGAGGTCCGTGGTCGCGGGCGACTTGACCTCCACGCAGGCTCCGTTCCCTGCGGAATAGGAGGACTTCGTCCACGTCTCCGTGGCGCCCTGAAGCAGTGCCATGTCCACTCCTGTTGCGAGTTGCTGTAGTGCGATTCACGCCAGCCCAGTTGAACGGTTGGCGTGATCGACGCTACTCGGCAACTTCCCTTTCCGGAGCAGCTGTTCACTCGTGTGGATGGCATATTCCAGGGGAGGCTTCCCCTGGAACGGGACATCGGTGTACGATCCGGCGCTTCATCTGACGAAGCGTCAGCGTGCGTACCCCTTCGCCACATCCGAGATGAACTGTCTGGATTGTTCGACATTGAGGGACTGTGCCCGCAGATGTTCGTACATCACCGCGTACCGCTGGACGTCGTGCGCCTTCTCCAGGTACAGGTCGCTGGTGACGCCCTCCAGATAGACCACGCTCGAATCCGCGGCGTCGGCGAACTCCAGGATCGCGTACTGCCCGTTGAGCCCCGGATGCGCCCCCACCTCGAACGGCAGGACCTGCACGGTGACGTGGGGCAGCTGGGACATCTCGATGAGGTGCTCCAGCTGTTCCCGCATCACCAGTTCGCTGCCCACGACCCGGCGCAGGGCGGCCTCGTCCAGCACGACCCACAGCCGAAGGGGGTTGTGCTCGGCGGTGATACGTTCCTGTCGGCGCATGCGCACCTGGACGCGCTTGTCGATGTCGCCGGACGAGGTCTCCGGCAACGCCCCCTGCACCAGGGCCTCCGCGTACGCGCGGGTCTGCAACAGGCCGGTGACGAGCTGGGGTTCGTACACGCGCAGCGACTCGGCGTCCGTCTCCAGACCGATGTAGACGCTGTACGGGATGTCCCCGAACGCGTGCCACCAGCCCTGCTGGCGGGAGTCGCGGGCCATCTCCATCAGCGAGTCGACGACCCGCTGGTCCTCGACCTCGTACACCCCGCACAGGTCGCGCACGTCGCGCTGGCTGATGCTCCTGCGGCCGTTCTCCAGCCGGCTGATCTTCGACTGCGAGACCAGCAGCCGCTCGGCGACCTCCTCGGCCGTCATGCCCTTGAGCTCACGGAGCCTGCGCAGCTCCTGGCCCAGGCGGCGTCGCCTGACAGTGGGATTGACATTGGACGCCACGGGACGCGCACCTCCGGCTGACTGCCCGTACCTGTTGTACCTGGCACTTTGCGTATCTGCTGCTGAGCAGATTGCCACCAAGGTCCTTACTACCGCTGGGAAACGGCGGATATGCGGCGCGTACGCGTCAGTTCAAGGCGCAAACAGCCGAGCGGGGCGGTGGAACCGGGTCTCCCCGGCCCCACCGCCCCGCTCTGACCAGCGGCTCCCGTACCGGTCTTGGGGACTGTAGGTGCGGCGGTGCGGTCGTACGGTCGTGCGGTCTTCAACTGCGGTGCTGCCGGTACCGCCCGTGGTCAGTGGACCGCGGCGCGTGCCATCGATCCGTGCCTCGGCTGCATCGGCACGCCCCTGGCGGGTTCCGGTGGCCGGGGGCCCGGACCGGTCGGACGACCGGCCGTGGCCGGGGCCGCCGGACCGCGGCGCGGCTGTACCACCGCGCCGTTCTGGACGTCCATCACGGCGTGCGCCACGAGGCCGCCCATCGGGTCGTGCCTGATCAGGTCCCGCAGCCTGGACCGTGAGGAGCGTCCCTCATTGCCCGGGTACAGGTGCTTGCCGAGGCCGACGGCGTGCGCCAGCGCGGCGAGCGCCGCGGTCCGCGGGTCCGGCGGTACGCCGGTGCGGATCGCGGAATCCAGCCTCGACCGGATCTCCCTGCTGATGGCGGTGTCCGTCGCCTGGTACCGCGTCGTCGGCAGCACCCCGCACATCTGGCCCGGCACGGCGTGCACCATGCCGCACCGCTCCAGATGCGAGAGGTAGGTCTGGCGGAGCCCCAGGCGTGGCCCGCCGATCCAGTGAACGGCCCGCACCGGAGCGCCACGCCTTCGCAGCAACTCCAACGCGCAGTCCAAAGTCGGATCTCCAGTCGGCCGTGGCACGACCACGGCGATACGATCCCCGTCTGGGGCTATCCGTCCGGCCAGCGCCAGCTCCACTAGCTGTGCTCCGGCCAGACCGAGGTCGAGCGACTGCGGCTGCGCAGTGGTACCCGTGGTCGGGTCCAATGCCAGCAACAGAAGCTCCTCCGGAAGTGTTCTGCGGCTCCTGCCCATCCATGCCTCCCCGCGTGGATGAATGACAGGGTGACCCCTCTCACATTGGTCTGTCGAGGGTGCGTGACCGGTTCGTAAGGGAACCGGTAGGTATGTCGTTCTCGTCTACCGCAGTGGTCAAGCCCGCACACAGGACACTGGGACATGCTTCGGACAGCGTCGGGGAGGCGTTGTCGGGGCGGCCTCGGCGGGTTCGGCAGGTTCGACGGACGGCAGGGCAGACGCACGGAGGACGTGCGGCACATGGAGGAGGCATCGGTGGCGGGCGAGTCCCCCGACAGGTCGAAGCAGCGCGAGTCGTCGGCGGAACCGACGCCGGGGGGCGGGGCGGCGGTTCCCGAGGCCCGTGAATCCCGGCGCGGGGGCGAGAACGGGGACGGGGGTGCCGGGGGCGGTGCCGGGGACACGAGGACGCGTGTGCTGACGTCCCGGGGTCCGGGCGCGTCCGCGTCCGCGGATTCGGCGGAACCGGGGGAACCGGGGGAGGAATCCCGTCTGCGGGCCGTGGTGGCGGCGTGGGTACGGCCCGGAGAGCCTGGTGGGCCCGGAGAGCCGGGTGACGGCGACGGTGCGGCCGAGGGAACCTCGGAGGGTGGTACGGGCGTCGTAGCCAAGGCTGAGGCCGCTTCCGGGGGCCCGGGGGGCGTCGGTGACGGTGCGGGAGCCGCGGGGGACGAGGATGCCGGTGCCCGTACGGGTGCGGGGGCGTCGTCCTCCGGTACGCCGGGCGAGCCTGAGCAGAGCACTGACCGACCGACCGACTCCAGCCCGAAGCAGGACACCATCTCCGCGACAGACACGACTCCCGGCGCAGCGAAGACCGACGGCCCGGAGACCGACGCCAGCACGAGCACGGACACCGAGGCGAGCGCCGGGTCCGGCACGAAGACGACCAGTTCGGGTGAGCCGGACACGCGTTCCGAGAAGGCCGGGGCGGACACCGGTTCGAAGGGTGACGGTGCGAAGGCGGGTGACAGGCCGAAGGCCGCCGACCCGAGGCTGAGCCTGGGCGGCCCTCGCCCGAAGCGGGGCGACTCCGACGAGGCCGGCGCGCGAGGTGACGACGACTCGAAGCGGGACGCTGCGGCGAAGGACAGCACCGGTCTGAAGGGTGACGGAGCCTCAACAGCCGACGCCACCCCCAGGAGTGACGCCCCGACGGCCCCAAAGGTTGACGCCGCCGCACCGAAGGACACCGACGGCTCCGCGACCGAGGCCGCCGCGAGGAAGAACACGACCCCGAAGCCGGACGGCACCACCGACCCGAGGGGCGGCGACGCCGGGGCGAAGGGTGACGCCGACTCGGTGGAGGACTCCGCCCCCGCGTCCGGCACCGGCCCGAAGGGAGGCGGCAACTCCAAGGGGGGAGCTGGCTCGCAGGGGGACACCACCTCCAAGCCCGGGGCCGCCCCGGCGGAAGACGCCGGCCTCAAGACCGGCGCGGCCCCCACGGGCGATGCCGAGTCCAAGGCCGACGCCGACGCGAAGGGCAGCGGCGCTGCCTCCAAGACGGGCGCCGGATCGAACGGAAACGCCATCCCGAAGCCCGGCACGGGCTCGAAGGGCGGCGACGCCGGGGCGTCCAAGGCCGGAGACGGCCCGGTGGACGACGCCCGCGCCAAGGGCGACGCCGACCCGGCGAAGAGCTCCGCCCCCGCGTCCGGCACCGAAGCGGAGGGACGCGGCAACCCCAAGAGCGGATCCCGCTCGCAGGGCAACGCGGACACCAAGACCGGCACGGGTCCGAAGGGCGACGGCAGCTCGCAGGCCGACACCGAACCCAAGGACGACGCCACACCCACTCCCGGCACCGCCACCAAGGGCGGAACCACCCCCGCTTCCGGCTCAGGTCCGAAGGGCGGCGCCTCGCCTGCCCCCGGCACCGACCCCAGGGACGGCGCCGCGTCCACGGCCGACGCCCGCCCCAAGGGCGGAGCCGACGCCGAGTCCGGCACCGGCCCGAAGGGCGGCGCCACGCCCGCCCCCGGCACCAGCCCCAAGGGAGGCGCTGGAGCGAAGGGGGATGGTGGCTCCAAGAGGGGTGCCGATTCGAAGGGTGGGGGTGTTGATCAGCCCACTGCCATGCTCAAGGCTCCTCGGCCTGTTGTCGATCAGCCGACCACCACGCTGAAGGTCGGGGGGAAGAAGCCCGCGGCGCCTGCGGAGGAGTCCGAGCGGACCAGCAGGTTCGTCGCGCTGAAGCCCCTCGACGACCCCACGCGGACCACCCAGCAGCCGCTGCCGCCCAAGCCGCCGCTGGATCTGCTCGCGGAGCTGACCAACACTCCCCCGCCCCCGCAGACCCCGATCCGCACGCTCGTCCGGCGGGTCAAGATCTGGACCCCGCTGGTCCTCCTGCTGGTGGTCGTCTTCGCGGTCGTACAGTCCCTGCGCCCGATCCCGAAGCCCGCGCTCGACCTCACCGCGCAGGACACGTACACCTTCGACGGCGCCGAGGTGGACGTCCCGTGGCCGGCCCAGGGCCAGGCCGCGCTCGACGTCCAGGGCGTCGGCTCGTTCGGCTCCTCCGGCGACCAGAAGCCCGTGCCGATCGCGAGCGTCGCCAAGGTGATGACGGCGTACGTCATCCTGCGCGACCACCCCCTCAAGAGCGGCGCCGACGGGCCGAAGATAAAGATCGACCAGGCCGCCCAGGACCAGTCGAAGGCCGGCCAGGAGTCCACCGTGGACGTCACGGCCGGTGACGCGCTCACCCAGCGCGAGGCCCTGGAGGGCATCCTCATCGCCTCGGCCAACAACGTGGCCCGGCTGCTGGCCCGCTGGGACGCCGGCTCGGAGAAGTCGTTCGTCACGAAGATGAACGCCACCGCCAAGAGCCTCGGCATGACGAACACGACGTACACCGACCCCTCCGGCCTGACCGACTCGACGGTGAGCACGGCCGTGGACCAGGTGAAGCTCGCCAAGGCCGCGATGGAGCAGCCCGCCTTCCGCGAGGTCGCGGCGATGATGTCGTACGACGACTACAAGGGCGTCAACCACCCCAACTGGAACCAGCTCGTCGGCCACAACGACGTCGTCGGCATCAAGACCGGCACCACCACCTCCGCCCTGGGCAACCTCGTCTTCGCGGCGAAGAAGGACGCGGGCGGCCAGACCCACCGCATCGTCGGCGCGGTGCTGCGCCAGCCCGCGGGCGGCCCGGAGAACACCATCCTGAGCGCGGCCCTGTCCGGCGGCGACAAGCTCATCCGGGCGGCGCAGGGCGCGCTGCGCACGGCGACGATCCTGAAGAAGGGCGCGGTCGTCGGCTACGTGGACGACGGGCTCGGGGGCCGTACCCCGGTCGTCGCCACGAAGGACGTCACCGCCGTCGGCTGGTCCGGGCTGAAGGTGAAGCTGTCGTTCACCGCGGACGACGTGCCGCACACCGCGAAGGCGGGCACCAAGGTGGGCGCACTCACCGTGGGTGACGGTTCGGGCGGCGCGGTGCAGGTGCCGGTGGCGCTCGGACAGGATCTCGCCGAACCGGGCTTCACGGACAAACTGACACGTCTGGGCTGAGCCGCGCCCCATGGTCCGCCACCGCACCCCGTCGGGGGGCACCCACCCGGGAGCCCCGCGGCGGGGTGCGTGCTAGCGTCACGAATCGGGGCAGGTCGCCGGGGACCGGGACTGGGCGGCCAACCGGCCGGGAACACAGAGGAACACGGCCGAGAACAGAAGACGGGACACGGGGAGTGCCTTCAGGTGGCCACTGCGGAGCCGACACGCGCAGACGACGCCGAACCGGGCCCGGCATCCGGCCCGCGAATACACCTGCCCGCCCCCGCCACGGACGGTCACGACACCCCTGGCCGGGACCCCGCCCCGGCGCCTGACGCCCTCTCCGGCAGCCCCTCCGGCGGCCCCTCCGACAGCCCGTCGGCCGCGGCCCCTCCGGCCACCGGGGCGAGCCGCCTCCGTGCCGCCCTCGCCCCCCTCCACGGCCACCTCCTGGCCCACCCCGCCCTGTTCGCCGCGGGCCTCGCCGGAGTGCTGCACGTCATCTGGTTCTTCGCGTTCGCGAACAGCGGTGGGGACATCGCCGCGCAGGACGCGTGGGCGGAGTTCGTGGGCCGGCACCCGGACTCGGCGTACAACCTCGCCTGGTACGGCGGCATGCACCCGGTGTCGTACAGCGTGGTCTCGCCGTACCTGATGTCGGTGCTCGGCGTGCGGACGACCATGATGATCGCCGGCACGGTCTCGGCGGGCCTGCTCACGATGGTCCTCGTCCGCAGCCGCTCGGTGCGTTATCCGGTGTGGGCCTCGCTGGCCGGGGTCTACGCGCTGATCTGCAACGCCCTGTCGGGCCGGGTCACGTTCGGTCTGGGCACGGTGTTCGCGCTGGGCGCGGTCGCCGCCGTCTTCTGCTGGCCGCACCGCTGGCGTTTCAAACGCTGGGCGAAGGCGCTGGTCGCCGCGCCGCTCGCCGCCCTCGCCACCATGGCGTCACCGGTCGCGGGACTGTTCGTGGGCCTGGTCGCGGTGGCGCTGTTCCTCCAGCGGCGCCGTCCGGGCGCCTGGGCGCTGGGGCTCGCGCCGGCCGCCGTCGTGGCCGCGTCGGCCTGGCTGTTCCCGTTCTCCGGGACCCAGCCGATGGGCTTCGGCTCGGCCGTACTGCCGCTGTTGTACGGCCTGTTCTGCGTGTTCCTCGTGCCCCGGGACTGGACGACGGTCCGGCTGACGGCCGGGATCTACAGCCTCGCCGTGGTCCTGGTGTGGCTGGTGAGCTCGCAGATCGGGTCGAACATCTCCCGGCTCCCCATGCTGTTCGCGGGGGTGGTGCTGGCCGCGGCGCTGCCGTTCACGGTGCCGCGCTCGCGCAAGTGGTACGCGCTGGTGCTGGTGTCCGTGGGGTTCGCCGGCTGGATCGGCTTCAAGTCGGTCGACGACACCGTCCACACGACCCCGGCCGCGTCCTGGGCGCGGGAACTCGCGCCGCTCGTCAACCAACTCCAGCAGGTCGGCGCCGAGAAGGGCCGCGTCGAGGTGGTCCCGTCCCGCTCGCACCGCGAGGCGTCCGCGCTCGCGCCGTACGTGAACCTGGCCCGCGGCTGGAACCGCCAGGCCGACATGGAGCGCAACGCGCTCTTCTACGACGACACCCTCAACTCGGCGAACTACCACGAGTGGCTGCGGCGCTGGGCGGTGCACTACGTCGTCGTGCCCAAGGGCGAGCCGGACGGCGACGGCGGGGAGCGGGAGCGGGAGCTGGTCCAGCGCGGGATGCCGTTCCTGAAGCAGGTGTGGGGCGACGCCAACTGGCAGCTGTTCCGGGTGACGGACCCGACGCCGCTCGCCGAGCCGGACGCGGTCGTGGACCGGGCGGAGCAGGGCGAGCTGACGATCGAGGTCCGCAGCGCGGGCCGGGTGCTCATCCGCATCCCGTACTCGCCGTGGCTGAGCATCGTCGACGCGGACGGCAAGAGCCTGAAAGCGCCGCAGGAGACGGAGGAGTCCAAGCACCGCCCCGAGGGCATGCCGAAGACGTACACCAACGCCAACGGCTGCCTCGCGGAGACGGAGGAGGACGCCGACGGCGACAAGTGGACGACGCTGCTCGCCCCGCGGGCGGGGACGTACCGGCTGGCGGCGCCGTACCAGCTGCCGCGGGGCACCCCGTGTCCGGAGGAGCTCAAGTGAGGTGAGGGCGGACGGAAGAAGGCCGGACGGAACATTTCCGTCCGGCCTTTTTCGTCCGGCCCTTTTCGCCTGGCCCTTTTCGTCCGGTCTTTTCGTCTCTTTCCCCACCCGATCGCGTTCATATGGATGAACCAAGGTCAGCAAGCCGAACATTTTTACTTGCTCTTGACCTTACGCTTGCTTGTCGTGCCCTCGTAAACGCACCCACGATGAGCGGGCACTTCGCGGCCTTCCCCGTCCCCGCTCCGCTCATGCGAAGTGCCGTCCAGCTGAGTGGAGTTCACAAGGCGGACCCTGGAAGGGGGGCACATGAACGGGCTCGACTGGGCCGTGCTCATCGGCTACTTCGGCGTGATGGTCGCGATCGGCGTCTGGTCGCACAAGCGTGTGGACAACGTCAGCGACTTCTTCACGGCCGGCGGCAAGATGCCCTGGTGGCTGTCCGGCATCTCGCACCACATGTCGGGCTACAGCGCGGTGATGTTCACCGGGTACGCCGGCATCGCCTACACCTACGGCGTCACCTCCTTCGTCACCTGGTCGTTCCCGATCGCCCTCGGCATCGCCATCGGCTCGCGGCTGTTCGCGCCCCGGATCAACCGGCTGCGCTCCCGGCTCCACGTGGCCTCCCCGCTGGAGTACCTGAAGAACCGCTACAACCTCTCCACGCAGCAGGCGCTCGCCTGGTCCGGCATGCTGCTGAAGATCGTGGACGTGGGCGCCAAGTGGGCGGCGATCGCGACCCTGTTGTCCGTCTTCACGGGTGTCTCGCTGAACCAGGGCATCCTCATCACCGGCGCGATCACCGCCGTGTACTGCACGATCGGCGGTCTGTGGGCGGACGCGCTGACCGAACTCGGCCAGTTCGTCATCCAGTTGCTGGCCGGTCTGTCGATGTTCGTCGCGGTCGTGCTGAAGCTGGACGACCGGGGCATCGGCTTCTTCGGCGCGTGGGACGAGCCCGCGCTCCAGGGCCACGGCAAGCCACTGGTCGGGCCGTACGGCACGGTGTTCCTGCTGGCGTTCCTCTTCATCAAGCTGTTCGAGTACAACGGCGGCATGCTCAACCAGGCCCAGCGCTACATGGCGACGGCCACCCCGCGGGAGGCGGCGCGGTCCGCGCGGCTGTCGGCGATCCTCTGGCTGGTGTGGCCGGTCGTGCTGTTCTTCCCGATGTGGATGTCGCCGCTGCTGGTGCAGGCCCAGAAGCCTGACGGCTCCGACTCGTACGCGCTGATGACCGAACAGCTGCTGCCGCACGGTCTGCTCGGCCTGGTCATCGTCGGCTTCTTCTCGCACACCATGGCCATGTGCTCCTCCGACGCCAACGCCATCGCGGCCGTCTTCACCCGGGACGTGGCGCCGGTGCTGTCGCAGCGGGCGCGGAGCTGGGGCGAGCGCAGCGGGCTGATCGCGGCGCGGGTGACCACCGTGGTGTTCCTCGGGCTCTCGATGGCCGTGGCCACCCAGGTCAACTCGCCCACGTTCAAGGACATCATCACGGTCGTCATCAAGTGGGTCGCCGGCCTCATGGGCCCGATCGCGATCCCGATGATGCTCGGTCTGCTGCGGACCTTCCGCAAGTCCGGCCCGACGGCGGCGCTCACCAGCTGGGCGGCGGGCCTGCTGGCGTTCTGGCTGGTCAACTACCCGATCAACTGGAGCGTCGAGGGCGGTGTGCCGCTCCAGTACCAGGTCTCGATCCCGCTGGCCGTCTCCCTGGTCCTGTACATCGTGATCGGCTACGTGAAGCCCGAGGACACCCCCGAGCGCGACGCCCTGATCGAGCGGATCAACACGGACGACGACTCGGCGGCCGCGGCGGTCCCGCAGCCGGCCGGAGCCACGCCCAAGGAGGCGTAGCGGTACGGCACGAAGACGGGCGGTCGCTCCGCGGGGGAGCGACCGCCCGTCGCCGTACCCGGGCCGGGTTCAGGCCCGCGGATAGCGGGTCAGCCAGGCCGGGGACGCGCCCGCCGGGCTGTGCAGGGCCGGGCCCTGGGTCATCTCCATGGCGAAGTCGTCGGCCAGTTCCAGGATCGTGGGCCGCCCCTCCACCTCGGCCAGCCAGGCCGGGGGCAGCGCCGTCTCGCCGTGCAGGGCGCCCAGCAGGCCCCCGGTGAGCGCGCCCGCCGCCCCGGACGGGCCGCCCTGGTTCACCGCGAGACACAGCCCGTGCCGTACGTCCTCCCCCACCAGCGCGCAGTACACCGCGACCGCCAGCTGACCGTCCGCCGTGCCCCCGCCGCCCAGCTCCTCGACCCGCGCCGGGGTCGGCATCCCCTGCCGCACCGCCCCGAGGGCGTGCTGGAGCGCGTCCGAGACCGGCTGGTGACCGGGGCGCGCGGCGAGCAGCGCGAGCGCCCGCTGCACGGCGCCGTCCAGCCCCTCGCCGCGGGCCAGCCCGTGCACGATCACCGCGTACGCGCCGGCCGACAGATAGGCGGTCGAGTGCCCGTGGGTCTGCGTCGCGCACTCCACGGCGAGCTGCGCCACGAGCTGTGGTTCCCAGCCGACCAGCAGTCCGAACGGCGCCGACCGGGCCACCGCCTCCGGGCCGGTCGCCGCCGGGTTCTTGGGCGACTCCAGAGTGCCCATGGTGGTGTCCCCGAACCCGATCAGCAGCGGGCGCGTCGGATCGCGCCGGGCGTAGAGCCACTCCTCGCGGGCCAGCCAGCCGTCCTCGGCGCGGCGCTCGTCGGGGCCCCAGTCCCGCTGGGTGACCGCCCAGCGCAGATACGCCCGGTGCAGATCGGTCGGCGGGTGCCAGGCACCGGTGTCGCGGCGGACCTGGGCGCGGATCAGCCCGTCCACCGTGAACAGGGTGAGCTGGGTGTGGTGCGTGACGGCGCCCCGGCCGCCGAGGCCGTGGGAGAGGTCGGCGACGCCCTCCGCGCCGTACACGGACCGGATCTCCTCCACCGCGAGGGCGTCGGCCGGCGCCCCGAGCGCGTCGCCCACGGCCACGCCGAGCAGGGTGCCGCGCACCCTGCTGCGGAAGTCCTGTTGCTCGGCGCGGCCCCAGACGGCACCGGACGTCGCACCCACCCAGACCTCCTCAGCGCCACCGTCCGCACCTACCTCGGTTCAGCACTGTAATCGACCTGGAACGATCGGTTCAGGGGGCAAAACGGTACGTCGATCAGGAGCCGAGCGACCGCAAGCGGTCGGTTGTGGCCGCGCTCACTCGACGACGGTGACCTTCGTCCCGGTCGTCCCGAACGCCCAGAGCGCCGCGCCGTCCGCCTTGTGCATCCGGATGCCGCTGGTCTGGACACCGTTCGCGGGCGGCGGGGACGAGCCGTCGACGGCGTTGGAGAAGGCGAAGTTCACTCCGGCCTTGTTGGCGCCGAAGTACTGGATGTGCTCGATCTGCACGCCGTCCGAGCCGGGTTTCGGGCCCTCGACGCGGTTGGAGACGGTGTACGTCCCGGCGTCCGGCGCCACCGTCCCCGGCCAGACCGCGAACGTGCGCATCGTCTTGTCGCTCGCGTCCACCGTCCACAGCCGCTTCTGCCCGATCGAGTAGACGATCCGGCGTCCGGTGCCCGAGGCCGAGGGCACCGCGGGGGCGGCCGGCGGCTTCGGTTTCGACGTGGGGTGCGCCGACGCGGAGGCGCTGGGCCGCGCCGTCGCGGCGGTCGGGTGCGGACCCTTGTCGGCCTGCACGGCGAGGGCGACGACGGCGACGGTCGCCCCCACCGTCAGTCCGGTGACCCAGGCCCACGAGGGCAGTCGGGCAGCCACGGGTGCGTATCTCCTCAGCTAAGGGGCCCCGGCCGAATCGCGGGGCCCCCGTCGAACAAGGGTCGGATCATCGTACTGCGACCGTCCGGCCCTCCGAGGCGTCCCTCAGTCCAGCACCGGCAGCAGCGCGGGCAGGTGTCCGTCCGACGCGTCCGCGGCCCGGCGGCGCTCCTCGGGCACCTCTCCGTACAGGGTCGTGCGGGGCCTCGCCGGGCGGCCCGCCGCCTCCGCGACGGCGATCAGGTCGCGTACGGACTTGTAGGAGCCGTAGGAGGAGCCCGCCATGCGGGAGATCGTTTCTTCCATGAGGGTGCCGCCGAGGTCGTTGGCGCCGGAGCGGAGCATCTCCGCCGCGCCGTCCGCGCCGAGTTTGACCCAGCTGGTCTGGATGTTGGGGATGTGCGGGTGGAGCAGCAGTCGGGCCATCGCGGTCACGGCGCGGTTGTCGCGCATGGTGGGGCCGGGGCGGGCGATGCCGGCGAGGTAGACGGGGGCGTTGGTGTGGATGAAGGGCAGGGTGACGAACTCGGTGAATCCGCCGGTCCGCTGCTGGATGGAGGCGAGGGTGCGCAGGTGGCCGAGCCAGTGGCGGGGCTGGTCGACATGGCCGTACATCATGGTCGAGGAGGAGCGGATGCCCAGTTCGTGGGCGGTGGTGATGACCTCGGTCCAGGTGGCGGCGGGCAGTTTGCCCTTGGTGAGGATCCAGCGGACCTCGTCGTCGAGGATCTCGGCGGCGGTGCCCGGGATGGTGTCGAGTCCGGCTTCCTTGGCGGCGGTGAGCCACTCGCGGATCGACAGGCCGGTGCGGGTGGCGCCGTTGACGACCTCCATCGGCGAGAAGGCGTGCACGTGCATGCCGGGGACCCGCTCCTTGACCGCCCGCGCGATGTCGAAGTAGGCGGTGCCGGGCAGGTCGGGGTGGATGCCGCCCTGCATGCAGACCTCGACGGCGCCCACGTCCCACGCCTGTTGGGCCCGGTCGGCGACCTGGTCCAGGGAGAGGGTGTAGGCGTCGGCGTCGGTGCGGCGCTGGGCGAAGGCGCAGAAACGGCAGCCGGTGTAGCAGACGTTGGTGAAGTTGATGTTCCGGGTGACGATGTACGTGACCTCGTCGCCCACCGCCGAGCTGCGCACGTCGTCGGCGACCCGGCACAGCGCGTCCAGCGCCGGGCCGTCGGCGTGGAACAGGGCCAGCGCCTGCTCGTCGGTGAGGCGCGTCGGGTCGTCGGCGGCGGTCACGAGGGCCGCGCGCACATCGGTGTCGATGCGTTCGGGCAGCATGCCGGGGGCGGCGGCCTCGCGCAGGGCGTCCCAGTCGCCGTACACCACGTCGAAGTCGTCGCGCCGGTCGGAGGTACGGCCCTGGGTGTCGATGGTGGTGTGCAGGTCGGTGCGGCCCGTGGCGGTGAAGACCTCCTCGGGCTCCTGCCAGGGCCGGCCCTCCACCACGGCGTCCGGGAGGGCGAGGCCGGTGTCGGGGTCGGCGAGCGCCCGCACGTGCGGCAGCAGCCGCACATCCAGCCAGGGCTCGCCGCGGGTCACGAACTCCGGGTACACGCACAGCCGTTCGCGCAGCTCGAAGCCGGCCGCGGCCGAACGGGCGGCCAGCTCCTCGATCCGGGGCCAGGGGCGTTCGGGGTTGACGTGGTCGATGGTGAGGGGCGAGACACCGCCCCAGTCGTCGATGCCGGCACCGATGAGCCGCTCGTACTCACTGTCCACGAGGTTCGGGGGGGCCTGGAGGCAGGCGGCCGGGCCCATGACGTGCCGGGCGACGGCCACCGCGGCGACCAGCTCGTCCAGTTCGGCGTCGGGCATGCCGCGCATCGCCGTGTCCGGCTTGGCGCGGAAGTTCTGGATGATCAGTTCCTGGACGCCGTGGTGGGCGCGGGCGACCTTGCGCAGCGCGAACAGCGACTCGGCACGCTCCTCGTACGTTTCGCCGATGCCGAGGAGGATTCCGGAGGTGAAGGGCACCGAGGAGCGGCCGGCGTCCTCCAGGACCCGCAGCCGGACGGCGGGTTCCTTGTCCGGGGAGCCGTAATGGGGGCCGCCGGGCTCGGACCACAGACGGGTCGCGGTGGTCTCCAGCATCATGCCCATGGACGGCGCGACGGGCTTGAGGCGCTGGAAGTCGGTCCAGGACAGCACCCCCGGGTTCAGGTGCGGCAGCAGGCCGGTCTCCTCCAGGATGCGGACGGAGATGGCCCGGACGTAGGCGATGGTGTCGTCGTAACCGTGCGCATCGAGCCATTCGCGCGCCTCGGGCCAGCGGTCCTCGGGCTTGTCGCCGAGGGTGATCAGGGCTTCCTTGCACCCGAGCGCGGCGCCCTTGCGGGCGATGTCGAGGACCTCGTCGGGCGACATGAACATTCCGTGCCCCGCGCGGCGCAGCTTGCCGGGCACGGTGACGAAGGTGCAGTAGTGGCAGGTGTCCCGGCACAGCCGGGTGAGGGGCAGGAAGACGCTCTTCGAATAGGTGATGACACCGGGCCGGCCGGCCGCCTCCAAACCCGCGTCCCGCACCCGGGCCGCCGACGCGGCGAGGTCGTCGAGGGCCTCGCCGCGCGCCTGGAGCAGGACCGCCGCCTCGGAGACGTCGAGGGCGACGCCGTCCCGGGCGCGTTTGAGGGCGCGACGCATGGAGTTCTCGGTGGGGCCGGTTCCGGCTGTCGCGGAAATCGTCATCCTTCGAGCATACGTAGCGGCTCCGCCGGTTCAGCCGGGACGAGGGTGCGTGGTCTCGACGGTACGTTGTCGGGTGCGGGCCCGCTGTAGCCGGGCGCGCAGTTCCCCGCGCCCCTGGTGGGACAAGTCGTCCCCTGTTTACAAGTATTCGGCGTATGCGTCCAGAGCCCGGAACACCTCCGCCTCCCCCGCCGCCGGCAGTTGCACCACGACCTCCTCGATGCCCAACTCCGCGTAGTGCGCCAGCTTGCCCGGGGTCGGGACGATCGCGTACGGGACCACCTGGAGGGCGGCCGGGTCGCGGCCGGCGTCCGCCCACACGGACCGCAGGACCGGCAGGGACTCGGTCAGCCCGCGCCCGCCGATCGGCAGCCAGCCGTCGGCGTACTCGGCGATGGACGCGAACAGCTTGGGCCCGGCGGCCCCGCCGACGAGCGTGCGCGGGCCGACCAGCGGGCCGCGCGGCTTCTGCACCGGCTTGGGGTGGGCGTGGCTCGCCCGCACGCTGCCGAACTCCCCCTCGTAGGCGGTGGGTTCCTCGGACCACAGGGCCCGCATCAGCCGCAGCCTGTCCCGGCCGAGGTCGCGCCGGGTGCGCCACTCCACGCCGTGGTCGGCGGCCTCCTCCACGTTCCAGCCGAAGCCGAGGCCGAGGGTGAACCGGCCGCCGGAGAGGTGGTCGAGGGTCGCGATCTGCTTGGCGAGGTCGATCGGGTCGTGCTGCGCGACGAGGGTGATGCCGGTGCCGAGGCCGAGGCGTTCGGTGACGGCGGCGGCCTGTCCGAGGGCGACGAACGGGTCGAGGGTGCGGCCGTACTCGCGCGGCAGTTCGCCGCCGGCCGGGTACGGAGTGGTCCGCTCGACGGGGATGTGGGTGTGCTCGGGGACGTACAGCCCGGCGAAGCCGCGCTGTTCCAGCTCGCGGGCCAGGGGCACCGGGGCGATGGTCTCGTCGGTGAGGAAGATCGTGACGGCAATGCGCATGACCCATCTGTACCGGGGCGTGACGGCGATGTCCATACCGACCGGTCGGCACTGCGCCCGAGTGGGGTCTTCTTCTTTCTTTCACGGCTTTCTTCCACGGGAGTTCACCCCTGTCCCCGACAGTGGCGGCCATGGACGAGGACACGAAGGGCTTCGGCAGGCGCGCTCTGTTCGTGACGGGTGCCGCCGCCGCGCTTACGTTGGGGACCATGAACTTCGCGGCTGCGGACGGCCAGGACCAGGAGACCCGGACGGTGCGCGGCACCCTGCCGCCGGGCTCCCCCGACTATGTGTACGTACCGGTCGAAGTCCCGGCCGGCGTACAGGAGATCAAGGTCTCCTACACCTACGACAGACCCACCGTGCCGGCCGGGACCGCCGGCAACGCGCTGGACATCGGGATCTTCGACCAGCACGGCACCGATCTGGGCGGCCGGGGCTTCCGGGGCTGGTCGGGCGGCGCCCGCACCGAGTTCTTCCTGCGCGCCGACGACGCCACGCCCGGCTATGTGCCCGGCCCGGTGGGCAAGGGCACCTGGCACGTCGTGCTCGGCCCCTACACGGTGGCCCCGCAGGGCCTCGGCTACGAGCTGACGATCACGCTGACGTACGGCGCACCCGGCACCCCGGTCCGGCCCGTGTACCCGCCGGAGCGGGCCGCGGGGCGGGGCCGGGCCTGGTACCGGGGCGACTGCCACCTGCACTCCTGGTACTCCGACGGACGCCGCACCCCGGCCGAGATCGCGGCGCTGGCGCGGGCGGCGGGCCTGGACTTCATCAACAGCTCCGACCACAACACGCACGCGGCGCACCCGGCGTGGGCCGCGGAGGCGGGCGACGACCTGCTGATCATGGTGGGTGAGGAGGTGACCACCCGCAACGGCCACGTGGTCGCCCTCGGCACCGAACCGGGCACCTTCGTGGACTGGCGCTACCGGGCCCGCGACAACCGCTTCGGCCGGTTCGCCCGGGAGATCCGCCGCGCCGGTGGCCTGGTCGTCCCGGCGCATCCGCACGCCACGTGCGTCGGCTGCTCCTGGAAGTTCGGCTTCGGCGAGGCGGACGCGGTCGAGGTGTGGAACGGGCCGTACACGGCCGACGACGAGGTCGCGCTGGCCGCCTGGGACGGGCAGTTGGTGGCGTCGGTGCGGGCCGGGCGGACGGACTGGCTGCCGGCGATGGGCAACAGCGACGCGCACCGCGATCCCGACGTGGTGGGGCTGCCGCAGACCGTGGTCCTCGCCGACGGCCTGACCCGGGAGGCGATCCAGGACGGCATCCGGGCCGGACGGTCGTACGTCGTCGAGTCCTCGAAGGTCTCGCTGGCGTTCACCGCGACCGGTGGCCGGGGCCAACGGGCCGGGATCGGGGAACGCCTGGAGGTGGCCGCCGACACCCCGGTGACGGTCCGTCTGGAGGTGTCGGGGGCGCCGCGCTGCACGGTCCGCTTCGTCACCGACGAGGGGGTCCTGCTGACCGGGGACCCGCTGCCGGTGTCGGGCTCGGGCGTGCTGGAGTGGCGGACGACGCCGTCGTACGCCGCGTACGTGCGCGCGGAGGTCCGGCACGAGGCCGCGGCGGGGCCGCTGCCCGGCGCCCTGGCGGCCCTGACGAACCCGATCTTCCTCGGCCACCGCTGACTCCGTCGGCCGGCGGGCACGCTCGGCTCCGTCGGCCGGGCACGATTGACTCCGTCGACCGGGCACGCTCGGCTCCCTCGGCCGGGCACGCTCCGGTCCGTCGGCCGGGCGCGCTCGACCTCACCGGCCGGGGGCGCGCCCGAGGAGCCGGGGGCTGCGGGCCGGAAGCCACGGGGGCGGCCAGTGGGTCCGGGTCCATGGGCCGGGGGCACGGGGACGGCTGGGTGGGGGACCGGACGGCGAGGCCGGAGGCCACCGGGACGATACGGCCGGGAGCCGACGCGACGACCGGCGCGAGGGTCACCGGGACGGCGAGCGCGAAATCCCCCGGATCAGAACCCAGCGGGCCTCACCGTCCTGCGCCTCGACCGTGCGGACAGCCCGACCCACCAGGTCACCAGGACAGCGAACGCGAAATCCCCCGGGCCAGAACCCAGCGGGCCTCGCCGTCCTGCGCCTCGACCGTGCAGACAGCCCAGCCCACCAGGTCACCAGGACAGCGAGCACGAAATCCCCCGGATCAGAACCCAGCGGGCCTCACCGTCCTGCGCCTCGACCGTGCAGACAGCCCGGCCCACCAGGTCACCAGGACAGCGAACGCGAAATCCCCCGGGTGAGGACCCAGCGGGTCTCGCCGTTCTGTGTCTCGGCCGTGGGGGTGAGTCCGGCCCGCGCGGCCACCGCGGCCGAGGCCAGGTGGGCCGGGTGCACATGGGCGACGACCGTCCCGACGGCCCGCCGCCCCAGCCACGCGACCAGCGCCCCGGCGGCCTCCGAGGCGATCCCCCGCCCCTGCCACGCGGCCCCGACGACCCAGGCGACCTCGGCCACCGCACCGGGGAGGAGGGCCGCCTCGACGGGGGTCGCCGCGCGGGCGGCTTCCGCCGGGCCCGGCAGCACGGCCGGCTCCACCCGGTCCGGGGTGACGGTGGTCTCCGTCGCGCCCGGAGCGGCCGTCGCGCCCGCCGGGCCGGGGACCACCGGAGCGGCGCCGGGGGCCAAGGTGACCGTCGCCTGGACCGTGCCCGTGAGGTGGTTCTCGTCGCGCAGGCGGACAACCCAGTTGAGCCAGACGACCGTCGGGTCGGGGGAGCCCGCGGTGAGGCGGCGGTAGCGGGCCGCCAACTCGGCCGGACCGGCCGACCGGCCGCCGATGAAGGCGTGCAGGGCCGGGTCGGCGAGCACCGCGGCCATCTCGTCGGCGTGCTCGACGCGCAGCGGGACGAGATCCAGCCGCGGGGTACGGATGTCTTCGGCGTGGAAGGCGTGGAAGGGGTGCACGGGCGTACCTTCGCACCCACCGACCCCGTTCCGGGAGGCCCCCCATGTCCCCGACCGCCGACCGCCGGCACCGCGCCGTCATCGCGTTCCAGCGTGTGCTCAACCCCGTGATGCGGCGGGTGCCCTTCCAGACGCTGCTGGAGACCACCGGCCGGGTCTCGGGCCGGCCCCGGCGCACCCCCGTGGGCGGACGCCGGACCGGGCACGTCTTCTGGCTCGTCTCGGAGTTCGGCACCCGGTCCCAGTACGTGCGCAACATCCAGGCCGACCCGCGGGTCCGCGTCCGGGTCGGGGGCCGCTGGCACACCGGCACCGCGCGCCTCCTGCCCGACGACGACCCGGTGGCCCGCCTGGCCACGCTGCCCCGGATGAACGGCCTCGCGGTACGGACCTTCGGCACCGGCCTGCTGACGGTGCGGGTCGACCTGGACGACTGAGCCGCAGGTCCGTGCGGAGAGCGTGTGAGGGCCCTGTGGACTCCCGTGCGCCGCCCTGTGATCGGCGTCTCCCACGGCTGACGCGACTGCCCGGAACAAGGCAAACTGACGTAGTTGTTCGGGATGCCTAGGGGGACGAACGCATGGACGGTGGACCGCGAGTACCGGACCAGCGGCGCACCGGCTCCGTCGTGGAGTCGGCGGACGTGCTGCGGTTCAGCGTGCTCGGTCCCGTGCGCGCCTGGCGGGGCGAGCAGCCCCTCAGCACCGGCTCCCCCCAGCAACGCGCCCTGCTGGCCGCCCTGTTGCTGCGCGAGGGCCGCACGGCGACCGCCGCCGAGCTGATCGACGCGCTGTGGGGCACCGAACCGCCGTCGCAGGCACTGGCCGCGGTGCGGACGTACGCGTCGCGGCTGCGCAAGATCCTGGACCCCGGTGTGCTGGTCAGCGAGTCCGGGGGCTACGCGGTGCGCGGACTGCGCGAGGGCGCCCTCGACCTGGCCGCCGCGCAGGACCTCGCCGCGGAGGCGGAGAAGGCGCGCGGCACCGGGGACCTCACCCGGGCCAGGCGGACGCTGAACCGGGCGCTGGCGCTGTGGGACGGCGAGCCGCTGGCCGGGGTGCCGGGGCCGTACGCCGAGGGGCAGCGCGTCCGGTTGGAGGAGTGGCGGCTGCAACTGCTCGAATCCCGGCTGGACATGGACCTGGAGCAGGGCTGCCACGCGGAGGCCGTCTCGGAGTTGACGGCGCTGACCGCGGCGCATCCGCTGCGGGAGCGGCTGCGCGAGCTGCTGATGCTGGCGCTGTACCGGTCGGGCCGCCAGGCCGAGGCCCTCGCCGCCTACGCCGACACCCGGCGGCTGCTCGCGGAGGAGCTCGGCGTGGACCCGCGGCCGGGCCTGCGGGAGCTCCAGCAGCGCATCCTCCAGGCCGACCCGGCGCTCGCCGAGCCCTCGGCGCCGGCCGCGGAGCCCGCGGTGGTGCCGGTGCGGCCCGCCCAACTCCCGGCGACCGTGCCCGACTTCACGGGGCGGGCGGCGTTCGTGGACGAGCTGAGCGCGGTGCTGGCGTCGGCGGAGGGCCGGGTGATGGCCGTGTCGGCGCTCGCGGGGATCGGGGGCGTCGGCAAGACGACGCTCGCGGTGCACGTCGCCCACGGGGCCCGTACGGCCTTCCCCGACGGGCAGTTGTACGTCGACCTCCAGGGCGCCGGGCCGCGCGCGGCCGAACCGGAGACGGTGCTGGGATCGTTCCTGCGGGCGCTCGGCACCCCGGACCCGGCGATCCCGGACTCGCTGGAGGAACGGGCGGCGCTGTACCGGTCGGTGCTGGACGGGCGGCGGGTGCTGGTGCTGCTCGACAACGCGAAGGACGCGGCGCAGGTACGGCCCCTGCTGCCCGGCACGGAGGGCTGCGCGGCGCTGGTGACGTCCCGGGTGCGGATGGTCGACCTGGCGGGCGCGCACCTGGTGGACCTGGACGTGATGTCTCCGGACGAGGCGCTGTCCCTGTTCACGAAGATCGTGGGCGAGGAGCGGGTGGCTGCGGAGCGGGAGGCCGCGCTCGACGTGGTGGCGGCGTGCGGCTTCCTGCCGCTTGCCATCCGGATCGCGGCGTCCCGGCTGGCCGCGCGGCGGACGTGGACGGTGTCGGTGCTGGCGGCGAAGCTCGCGGACGAACGCCGCCGGCTGGACGAGCTCCAGGCGGGCGACCTGGCGGTCAAGGCCACGTTCGAACTCGGCTACGGAGCCCTGGACACCGCCCAGTCCCGGGCCTTCCGCCTCCTCGGCCTGGCGGACGGCCCCGACATCTCGCTGGCCGCGGCCGCCGCGATGCTGGACCTCGCCGCGGAGGACACCGAGGACCTGCTGGAGTCCCTGGTCGACACGTCGCTGCTGGAGTCGGCGGCGCCGGGACGGTACCGCTTCCACGACCTGGTGCGGCTGTACGCGCGGGCCTGCGCGGAGCGGGACGAGTGGCCGCCCAGCGGGCGGGAGGCGGCCCTGTCCCGGCTGCTGGACTTCTACCTGGCGACCGCTTCCCGGGTCTACGCCATGGAGCGGCCGGGCGACCGGCTGGTCCACCACCTGGAGCCGACCTCCTATCCCGGGCTGGTCTTCACGACGCCGCGCGCCGCGCAGGACTGGCTCTACACCGAGGCGAACTGCCTCATGGCGTGTGTGCGCCAGTCGACCGGGGCCGCCGTGCTGCGCCGGGCCGTCGACCTCCTGTGGGCGACGAAGGACCTGGCGGAGTCGGGCGCCAACGCGCGCGGGTACGAGGTGGCCGCCCTCTCCCTGCGGGACGCGGCCCGTCTGGCCGGGGACTCGCGGGCCGAGGCCCGGGCCCGCACCGCGCTGACGAACGTGCACCTCGTGGCGGGCCGCTTCCACGAGGCGGACGACGAGGCGCGGCTCGCGATGGAACTGGCCGACGAGGCCCGGGACCCGCTGCCCAGCTGCTGGGCGCCCAACGACCGCGGGATCATCGCGATCTACCAGAGCAGGCACGCCGACGGCGAGCGCTACCTCCAGCAGGCCATCGACAACTTCCGCGCCGACGGCAACGACGTGGGCGAGGCCAGCGCGTTGTGCAACCTGTCGCGGATCCGGCTGGCCATGGGGCGTACGGACAGCGCCATCGAACTCGCGCAGCAGGGCATCGACATCTACGACCGCATGGGCCTCACCCTGCGGCTGGCCAACGGCCGGTACGCCCTCGGCATCGCGCTGACCCAGGCGGGCCGGCTCGTCGAGGCGCTGGCCCAACTCACCGACGCGCTGGCCCTGTTCCACGACAACCGCCAGCCCCTCTGGGAGGGCGTCACCCACTTCCGGATCGCGGAGGTGCACCTCGCGGGGCACCGCTTCGCCCAGGCGGCGAGCCACGCGGAGCAGGCGATCGCGCTGCGCGGCATCGGCGGGGAGTGGCGCCGCGGCACGGTGCTCACCGTCCTCGGGAGGGCCCTCCTGGCGCTCGGCCAGTCCGGGCGGGCCGACGCGTGCTGGCGCGAAGCCCTGTCCATCTACGAGCGGTTGGGGTCCGTCGAGGCGGAGGAGGTCCGCGGTCTGCTGGCTCCGCTGCCCGCCGCGTAGCGACGGCCGGGAGCGCGTGCCGGGGGACCGTTCATCGTTTGTTTATCGTCCCTCGCCAGACTGACTGCGTCGATCCGTCGCGTCGGGGGGCAGGCGGATCGCGGAGAGGCTCCACCGTTTAGGGTGAGCGGCCTTCATGCGCCCGTCCGACGGCCCTCGGGGGAGTCGTCGGACGGGCCGCTCCGTCCTGTGCAGCACAAAATCGCTGGAGTTGATGATCATGGCTCACGCCGAGAAGAACGACGACGTCCTCAAGCCGCTCGACAACCACGCCTCCGTCGTCGAGGAGGGTCTCCTCGCGGCCGCGAAGGAGACGGCGGCCCCGAAGCCCGAGGACGAGGTGACCACGCTCGACAACCACGCCTCCGGCGGCAAGGTCACGGTCCAGGACAACCACGCCTCCGGCGAGACCGCCTGACACCAGCCCGACGGGGGACCGGCCGCGGCGGCGCGCACAGGGGGAGCGCCACCGCGGCCGAACCATGTCACCAACAGGAAGAGCGACGCGGTGGACCCGGGGCGGGCCCCCCGCCACCCCGGCGGTACGGGTGGGGGTGGCGGGGGGGGGCGGCACGTCGGGCGGGCCGGT